>JBAXEN010000347.1:0-4342 GCA_037140415.1 Betaproteobacteria bacterium
CTGATCGACCTGCAGGTCGACAGCCTGGTGGTCACCGGCTGCACCACCAGCGGCTGCGTGCGCGGCAGCGTGGTCGACGCCTTTGCCTACAACTTCAAATGCACCGTGCCGGTGGAATGCGTCTACGACCGCAGCGCCACCAGCCACGCGGTCAACCTGTTCGACATGGCCGCCAAGTACGCCGAGGTCAAACCCGTCAGCGAAGTCATGCAACACATCCGTTCTTTGCCCACAGCCGCATCATGAAAAAATTCGACAACAAGTTCAACCGCTATCCCTTCTCGCAACTGCCCAAGCGGCCCGTCTACCACTGGCCCAATGGCAGCAAGCTGGCGGTCTACTTTGCGCTCAATGTGGAGGCTTTCGAATTCGGCCGCAACCCCGGGCCTGACTTCACCTCGCTGCCGGCGGCGCCTTTTCACCGGGGCTATGCCTACCGTGACTATGGCAACCGGGTGGGTATCTGGCGCATCCTCGAGCTGTTTGACCGCTACCAGATTCCGCTGGCCATCCTGACCAACACCAGCGTCTACGACGTCTGCCCCGAAGTGCTCGAGCCCTTCCGCGCGCGCGGCGACGAATTCGTCGGTCACGGCCGCACCAACTCCGAGCGGCAGATCGACATGGACGAGGCCACCGAGCGCGCCATGCTGCAAGAGGTGCGCGAGCGCTTCATCCAGGAAGAAGGCAAGCCGCCCAAGGGCTGGCTCGGCCCCTTCATCTCGCAAAGCGCCAAGACGCCCGAGCTGCTGCTCGAGACCGGCTACACCTACCAGATGGACTGGTTCTTTGACGAGCAGCCGCAGTGGTTTCGCACCGACCGTGGCCCCATTCTGAGCGTGCCCTATCCCTCGATGGAGCTCAATGACATTCCGGCCTTCATCAACCGCGGCGCCAGCGACCAGGAGTTCACCACCATGGTCACCGACGGCTTTGACCAGCAGCTGGCCGACGGCGAGCGCCACGGCTGGCCGCTGGTCTGCGGCATCTCCCTGCACACCTTCATGATGGGCCAGCCCCACCGGGCGCAGCAGCTCAAGCGCATCCTCGAACACATGGCCGCCCAGCGCTCGCGCATCTGGTTCACCACGCCGGGTGAAATTGCCGACCATGTGATGGCGCTGCCCGAAGGCACGGTGGCCAAACCTTGAAGGGCTCTGCCATGAGCGACGCCTCGTCTGCGAAAACCGGCAAGCGGGCCGAGCCCGAGCTGCAGTTCTTCGCCTCGGCCGACACCGACCGCATGGCGCAGATGCTGATGGTCATGGCCTCCGAACTGCATGTGCTGCGCGACCGGGTGCGCTGCCTGGAGTTCATCCTGACCCAGCAAGGCACGCTCGCGCCGCAGCAGCTCGACCAGTTTGCGCCCGATGCGGGCCAAGCGCAGGTTTTGCAGCAAGACCGCGAGGCTTTTGTGGCGCATCTGTTTGAAGTGCTCGACGGGCGGGCCAAGTCCACATCGGGGCGCGGCAATCCGCAGGTGCCCGTCATCCAGGGGCATGGCGCATGAGCACGCTCGACCGCAGCACCACCGCGTTTCAGGAGTTGATCGGCACCATGCGCCAGCATTGGGCCAACCAGCTTTATCCGGCCTTGCATCAGCGCTTTGAACAAGCCACGGCGGGGCAGAGCGTGAGCGACAGCGACCAGGCCGGGCGCACGGTGCAAGACCTGCCGCTCTACCACTGGTTCTGCTTCATCGAGCGCCACTACCAGCGCATGAAGTATTCAGACCCGCGCTGGGGCCTGGCGGCGGCCTTGTCGGCCCGCCCCGACTGGGTGGCCGAGCAGCTGCACCCGGCCCAAGACAGTGCTTACCTGCGGCTGCGGCCCGAGCTGCCCATGCCCACGTACTACAGCGCCATCGACATCCATCAGCATCCGGGCAATCTGGTCGGCGCCGACTACGACGGCCTGATGTACCAGGCCAGCGCCACCTCCATCCACCCCAACACCCGCCGCTTTGAAGCGCACGAGCGCATGGCCCAGTGGCTCCATAGCCAGGGGCAGTTCCTGTCGGTGCTCGACATGGGCTGCGGCTTTGGCAAGTGCGGCTTTCCCATCGCCCGCCACTTTGCGCAGGCGCAGGTGCTGGGCATCGACCTGTCGGCGCCCTGCCTGCGGCTGGCTGCGCGCACCGCCGAGCAAGAGGGGCTGCGCAATATTCGTTTCGAGCAGGCCGACGCGGCCCAGGTGCCGTATGAGGATGCGAGCTTCGACCTGGTCACTTCGACCCAGCTGCTGCATGAATTGCCGGTCGAGGTGATTGGCCAGGTGCTGGCCGAGTCCTACCGCCTGCTCAAGCCCGGCGGCTTGGTGGCCCATCTGGACTTCCGGGCGCGCCAGCCCTGGCCGCAGTTCCTGATCGAAGGCCACAGCGTTCGCAACAACGAGGGCTTTTTGCCCGGCTTTAACCGCATGGACATCGACTCAGCCTACCTGGCAGCCGGGTTTGAGCCGGTGCGCGTCGAGCCCTTTGCCGAGACCGAAGGCGCCACCCGCGCCGACTGGCCCTACTGGCGCTTTCCCTGGACCCTGTTCTGGTCGCGCAAGCCCGGCTGAGCCCGAGACCTTTTGCGCCCATGTCCCAGAGCCCCTATCCGCTGCTGTTCAGCCCCCAGGTGCTGGCCGGTCAGACGCTGAAAAACCGCATCACCCACGCCTCGATCTCGCCGCGCTTTGGGGCGCACCAGGGCCTGCACCCGCGCTATCTGCACTACTTCGTCAACCGGGCCAAGGGCGGGGCGGCAATGGTGGTGACCGACCCGATCGGCATCGTGCCCCAGCACGGAGGCGAGCGGCTGTGTGCCTGGAACGACAGCATGCTTGGCGACCTGCAGCGTCTGGCCGATGGGGTGCGGGAGCATGGCTGCGCCCTGCTCGGGCAGGTGCAGGACACCGGCCGCGGACGCCATGTGCCCGGCCGCGCCTACCAGACCCTCAGTGCATCTGCGCTTCCCGACGACCTGAGCTACTCGATGCCACGGGCGATGACGGCCAGCGACATCGAGGCCTTTGTGGCGCACACCGTGCAGTCCTGTGAGCGCATGCAGCGCAGCGGCTTTTCAGGCATCGAAATCTCGGCCGGGCACGGGCATTTGTTCCACCAGTTCCTCTCGCCGCGCTCCAACCAGCGGGGCGATGCCTACGGCGGTGACCTGGCCCGGCGTCTGCGCCTGCTGGCCGATGTCTGCCAGGCGGTGCGGCAAAGCTGCGGTGCCGGCTTCATTATCGGCGTCAAGCTGCCCGGCGACGACGGCGTGCCCGGCGGTATTGGCGAATTCGAAGCCGGCCAGATCGCGCAAGGCCTGGTCGCGCAGACGCAGATCGACTACCTGACCTACTGCCAAGGCTCGCACCACCGCAGCCTGGAGATGCACCTGCCCGATGACAGCCACCCGCGCCAGACCTATATGGGCCTGATCGCGCGGCTCAAGGCGCTGACGCCTTCGGTGCCGGTGATGGGCCTGGGCCGCATCACCGACCCGGCCGAGGCCGAGGCGATTTTGGCGCGCGGCGAGGCCGACATGATCGCCCTGGGCCGCTCGCTCATCGTCGACCCCGCCTGGCCCGTGAAGGCACAGGCGGGTAAGGCCAGTGACATTCGCTACTGCGTCTCCTGCAACACCTGCTGGAAGACCATCAACCAAAACCGGCACATGGGCTGCGACAACAACCCGCGCCTGGCCCAGGCCGACGAACTGGCCGAGCACTTGGCACCGGCCGCGCAGGCGCGCAAGGTGGCCGTGGTGGGCGCGGGCATTGCTGGTCTGCAGGCGGCCGTCACCGCCGCTGCGCGTGGGCATCAGGTCAAGGTTTGGGGCCGCTCCCCCGAGGTGGGCGGCAAGACCCGCCTGCTGGCTCAGCTGCCGCTGGGCGAATCCATGTCCAGCATCTACGACCACCAATGGATCAGCGCCCAGCGCCTGGGCATCGCGTTTGAGCTGGGCCAGGCCGCCAGCGCCGCCGAGGTGCTGGCCTGGCAGCCCGACCAGGTGGTGCTGGCCACCGGCGCCGAGATGACCTGGCCGCAGGACCTGCCGCCTGAGGTGCAGGAGCTGCTGCCCGATTTGCGCCAGGCCATGGCCGAGCTGCTGCGCACCCAGGGCCGCCAGCCAGGCACTGCCGTCATTTATGACCTGGACCAGAGCGAGGGCACCTACGCCGCCGCCGAATACCTGCGCGACCGCTTTGACCGCGTGGTGGTGCTCTCGCCGCGCGAGACGATTGCCGAAGAGGTGGTGCTGGTGGCCCGCCAGCGCATACACCGGCGGTTTTTTGAGCGCGGCATCGAGGTCAAGACCTGGGTCGATCCGGTCTGGACCGAGCGCTTTGAAAACGA
>JBAXEN010000348.1:0-4336 GCA_037140415.1 Betaproteobacteria bacterium
CATCGCCGCGCTCCAACCAGGCTGCAAAGCCGAGAGCACCAAAAAACCGGTGATCTGCGTGCACAGGCCCACCACCAGCATGCGGGTAATGCCATAGCGCGCCGCCAGCCAACCGCCCAACAAATTGGCCACGATGCCAGCCGCCTCATACAGCAAGAACAAGAACGCCAGGGTGATGGCCGAATAGCCGAGCTTGTAAAAATGCAGCAAGACCAGCATGCGCAAGGCGCCGTCGGTCAGAGTAAAGCCCCAATAGGCCGAGGTGACGATGGCGTAGTGACGAACAGCAGACTGCATGAAGAGATTTTTCTCGAGGTCGCGCGGGCGCGCGCCAGACATCGATCAGAGACCTGCCTGTTCTAGATGGCAAGCCAGGTCGACCATGCGGCAGGCATAGCCCATTTCATTGTCGTACCAGGCATAGACCTTGAGCAAAGTCCGATCGGTCACCAAAGTCGAGGGCGCATCCACGATGGCGCTGCGGGTGTCGCGGGCATAGTCGGCGCTGACCAAGGGCCGCTCTTCATAGCCCAGGATGCCGGCCAGCGGGCCCGTTGCGGCCTGCTTGAACAAGGCGTTGACTTCCTCGGCGGTGGTCTCGCGCTGCAACTCGAAAACGCAATCGGTCAAAGACGCGTTGAGCACCGGAGCACGAACCGCATGGCCATTGAGCTTGCCTTTGAGCTCGGGGTATATCAGTGCAATCGCCGTCGCGCTGCCGGTGGTGGTGGGCGCCAAGCTCATCATCGCGCTGCGGGCGCGGCGCAGGTCTTTGTGCGCAGCGTCCACCACGACGTTGGTGTTGGTGGGGTCGTGAATGGTGGTGATTTGGCCGTGGCGTATACCCAGGTTTTCATGCACCACCTTGACCACCGGCGCCAGGCAATTGGTGGTGCACGACGCAGCGGTGACGATGCGGTCTTTGGCCGGATCGTACTGGTGCTCGTTGACGCCCACCACCACATTGAGCACGCCACCGGTCTTGACCGGTGCCGCGACGATGACGCGCTTGGCGCCCCGCTCAAGGTGGCCGGCGATGGTCTCTGGGGTGAGGAATTTGCCCGTGCATTCGAGCACCAGATCGACGCCGGCAGCAGCCCAGTCGATTTCAGCGGGCTGGGCATGCTGGCTAAAGCCCAGATGGCGCTCGCCGATGCGGATCAGGGATTCGCTCTCGGCGGCAATATCGGCACGCCAGCGCCCCTGCACGCTGTCGAAGGACAGCAGGTGCGCACAGGCGGCCGCACCGCCCTTGATTTCATTGAGGTGGACCACCTCCAGACGGTTGCCGGCGCGCGGGTCTTCGGCCTGCCGCTCGGCCGCACCGAGGGCTGCACGCAAAGCCAGACGGCCGATGCGGCCCATGCCATTGATACCCACTTTCATGACTGACTGCCTCCATCACATTTCGACAATTATCGAATTGTCCAAGTGTCTGATGACAGCCGTGTGACAGCGCCACTGCAAGAGGCGGTGCACCCACGTTCAGGCGCCAGAGGGCAGGCACAGCTGGCCGCAGTCCGAAAGGTTTCGAACCCGCTCAGAAGGCGCGCGGATGTGGAGACTCAGGACTGCGTTTGGCCCCTGGACTCGGCAGCAGCCGACCCGGCCCCTGGCTCGGCCCGTCTGGCGCGTCTTGCGACGGCAGCAATTGCCACGATGTTGTTAGATGCTTCATGCGCGACCCCCTTTACGAAGCGATGATGAAGGCTCGGCCGTGGCTCAAGCAGCAGCCACCGCGCCATGGCAGCGTCAGTCAGGACCGACAGCGTCAAGCCCAGCGCGCTCGCTGCAATGACTGAACTTAGCTGCGACTCAAGGCGCCACCGCAAGACGAGCCCTGGCCTGCGGTGCAGCCGTAACAGTGGTCGGCCACCACGATCGGGCGCCCTTGGGCCGAGGTCCGCAGCAAGTCGCTCAGGTGGGGCCGCTGGCCGGGCTCGCCGCCAGCGGGCAGGCCAAGCATCTGGTTGAAGTCGCAGTCGTACAAATAGCCCTGCCAGTCCACCGAGACGGTGGACAAGCACATCAGGCCAGCCAGGTTCTCCTGCCTGTGGCTGTCCTTGAGCAGAGCCATGTAGGCGTGAAACTGCCCCTTGGAGACCAGCATGCTGCCAAAGCGCTGAATCGGCATATTGGCCAGGGTAAAGAGATGGTTGAAGCGCACGCCAAAGTTGGCCCACAGCAGACGCTCGTAATCAGCCTGCAAGGCGAGCTGAGGCGGCGGCAGCACTGCTTTTTGCGGGTTGTAGACCAGGCTGAGCAACAACTCGGAGCCGCTTTGTCCGTAGCCCAGAGCGTTGAGTGCTTGCAGAGCGCGTACGCTCTTTTCAAACACACCCTCGCCGCGCTGCTGGTCTACATTGTCTTGCGAGTAGCAGGGCAGCGAAGCCACCACCTCGACGCCTTGCTCAGCCAAAAACTCGGCCAGCGTCTCCTGGCCGGGCTCAAACAGCACCGACAAATTACAGCGGTCAATGACCCGCACGCCCTGCGCCCGCGCCGCGCGCACCAGCCGGCGGAAATGCTGGTTGAGCTCGGGTGCACCGCCGGTCAGGTCCAGGCTGCGGGCACCGCTGGTCTGCAGCGCCTCGATCACCAGATCGGCTGTGGCACCGTCCATCTGCTCCTTGCGCTGCGGGCCGGCATTGACATGGCAATGCACGCAGCTTTGATTGCACAAATAGCCCAGATTGACCTGCAAGGTCTGCAGCGTTTGGCGACGCAGCGCCGGAAAATCGCTCGCGCGCAGAAGGGGCAAGGTGTCGTGCATCAGCAGCTCCGAGGGTCTTGGGACCACAGCATAATCGAGCGCATGAGTTCAATGGCACCTCCCTTCGAACCGGTCGACATCGGCGTGATGGGCGGCAGCGGCCTGTATGCCATGCAGGGCCTGGAGCAGGCGCAGGAGCTGCAGATTCAGACGCCTTACGGCGCCACCTCGGACGCCATCATGGTCGGCCGCCTGGGGCAGGCACGGGTGGCCTTTTTGGCTCGCCATGCCCGCGGACACAAACTGCTGCCCTCTGAGATCCCCTTCCTGGCCAATATCTGGGCCCTCAAAGCCCTGGGCGTGCGCTACCTGCTGTCCGTCTCAGCCGTCGGCTCACTGATTGAAGAGGCCGCGCCGCTCGACCTGGTGCTGCCCGACCAGTTCATCGACCACACCCGTGGACGGCCACGCAGTTTCTTTGGGGCCGGCGTGGTGGCCCACGTTTCCCTGGCCGAGCCGATCTGCCCGGCCTTGCAGGGCCTGGCCGCGCAGGTGGCACGCTCGCGCGGATTCGGGCGCGGGCAGGTACACCAGGGCGGCACATATATCTGCATCGACGGACCCCAGTTTTCAACCCGCGCCGAAAGCTTGATGTACAAGCAATGGGGGGCGACCGTCATCGGCATGACCAACCTGCCCGAAGCGCGCCTGGCCCGCGAGGCCGAGATGGCCTATGCCACGCTGGCCCTGGTGACCGACTACGACTGCTGGCGCGAACGCACCGAGGCCGTGACCGCCGACATGGCCATGACCCGCCTGATGGAAAACGCCGCCAACGCCCAGGACTTGATCGGCGCGGTGGTCGCCGAGTTACAGGCACGCCCCCCAGCCAGCGCAGCGCATCAGGCACTCAGCAGCGCGCTCATCACCCCGGTGCAAGCCATGACGACTCAGCAGCGCGATCGCTTAGCGCCCCTGCTCAAGCGGCTGCTGCCTGGCGCCTAAGGGCCGCGTGCCCCTTTGAAACCTCTTGATCCCTCTTGAGCCCTCTTGAGCCCCCTGGGGCCAGGCCTGGCAGGCCCCGCACCTGCTCGACCCAGCCCCGTGATCCGAGGCATAGTCCAGAAGACATCAGGGAGCTGGACGCAAAAAAACCGCCCGAAGGCGGTTTTTTTCAAGTCGCCGCGGGCGCGATCAACCCATGTGCAAGCCGCCGTTGACCGAGAAGTCGGCGCCGGTGGCATAGCCGCCCTCTTCGCTGGCCAGCCAGGCCACGATGGAGGCAATTTCGCTGGGCTCGCCCAGGCGCTTGACCGGCACAGTGGCCACGATCTTGTCGAGCACATCGGGGCGAATGGACTTGACCATGTCGGTGCCGATGTAGCCGGGGCTGACGGTGTTGACCGTCACGCCCTTGGTGGCCATCTCCTGCGCCAAGGCCATCGAAAAGCCGTGCATGCCGGCCTTGGCCGCCGAGTAGTTGGTTTGGCCGGCCTGACCCTTTTCACCGTTGACCGACGAGATCTGGATGATCCGGCCCCAGCCGCGCTCGACCATGTCGGGCACCACTTGCTTGGTCACGTTGAACATGGAGTTGAGGTTGGTGTCGATCACCGCATCCCA
>JBAXEN010000349.1:0-4323 GCA_037140415.1 Betaproteobacteria bacterium
CGCAGCCATTGGGGCCGAAGATCGAGGTGATCTTGCTGCGCGGAAAGTCCAGGTTGAAGCCCGAATACAGCGGCTGCCCACCAAAGGCCTTGCTCAGGCCACGCACCGTGATGTGGGTATTGGCCGCTGCGGCCGGACCACTTGATGACGGTAAGGCGCTCATTTGCCGCCCCAGTGCACAAAATGGCGTTCAACCAGGATGAAGATCAGGTTCATGGTGTAGCCGAGCACGCCGGCGGTAAAAATCGCGGCATACATCTCGGGCATGTTGAAAATCATCTGCGCATTGATGACGCGCTGCCCCAGGCCATCGGTCGAGCCGATGAACATCTCGGCCACGATCACGATGACCAGGGCAAAGGATACCCCTGAGCGCATGCCGATGAAGGTCTGCGGCAGCGACTCCAGCAGCGTCACCCCCACCAACACCCGGGCGCGCGAGGCGCCCATGACCATGGCCGCCGCCTGCCTGACCTTGCGGGCATTCATCACACCGTAGGCGGTGTTGAACAAAATCAACAGGCCGGCACCGAAGGCAGCCACCGCCACCTTGGTGCTCTCGCCCACGCCCAGGATCACCAGGAAGAGCGGAAACAAGGCCGAAGCCGGGGTCGAGCGAAAGAAGTCAATCACGAATTCCAGCGACCGATACACCCGCACCGACGAGCCCAGCACCAGCCCCAGCGGCACACAAATGAGCACCGCAATCACAAAGGCCAACAGGGTCCGGACGATGGTGACCCGCAGGTCGACCATCAGATTGCCTTTGGCAAAGCCGGTCCAGATTGCCTGTGCCGAGTCTTGCGGCGAAGGCAGCAGGACCGGGTCGATCAGTTTGAGCTGAGCGACCAGCCACCAGAGAAAAACAAATCCGATGGCCCCGAAGGCCGGCGAAAAAGTCCTGAGCAAACTCCTTGCTTCCATGCCCGGCGCTTCAGTATGACTTCAGCATGGTCTTGACATCGATCTTCTGCTTGACCAAGCCAAAGGCGGTGCCTTGATCGACCAGGTTTTGAAAATCGGCAATCTCATCGGGCTTGAGGTCTTTGACCATGTTGTAGTAGGACAGCGGCACGGTCGGCGCCAGCGCAGCCGAGGTGTTCATGTGCTTGACCAGCAACTCACGCGCCTTGGGGTCGTTGTTGCCATCACGCAAAGCGCGGGCCCAGGCCCGGGCCAGGCGCTCGGCCACCTGCGGACGCTCGTCGATGAATTTGTTGCTCATCACGCCGCCGGCCAGCACTGCGCAGGCGTTGTCACGACCGAGCATGTGGGTGGCGATCAGGCCGCTTTCGAGCTTGCGTGCCGCCCCTTGCGCCACCATGATGCTGACGATGGGCTCGACGGTGTAGGCCGCATCAAACTGGTTGGACTGCATCGCGCCCACATGCACGCTCAGTTGCTGCTCCTGCATCTGGTAGTCCTTCTCGTCCAGACCCACCGCCTTGAGCACGCCCTTGGCCACGAACAGATTGCCGGGGCCGGGCGCAGACATGATGCGCTTGCCCTTGAGCTCCTTGAGCGACTTGACGGTGCTGTTGACCGGCACCACATAGGCCTCGACCTCATACTTCTTGTTCTGGCAATTGAGCGAGAAGTACTTCAGGGTGTTGGGGCGCAAGGCGTTGATGTTGGCGCCTTCGAGTGAGAGCAGGTTCGATGCCGTGTCCAGATCACCCTTGACCAGGCCCTGCACGATCAGCGGATGGGTGGCCAGGGGAATGCCTTCAACATCCAGGTTCTCAGCCGCAAAGTAACCGCGATCCTTGGCGATGAAATAAGGCATGGCCGAGGAGGAAATGAACAGGCCCATCTTGACCTTGTCAGGAGCCTGTGCCTGCGCACCGAAGGTCGTACCCAGCATCAGCAGGCCGACCGTCACCATCTTCTTGAAGCTATGCATAACACCCTCTTGGTTAAGTGTGAAAAACGAGAGACGCCGAAAGACTACGAAAGACATCACCTGAGTGCCGACAACCCGCTTCTGCACGGTGCCATCGCTGCTCGCTTGCACTCAAGCTCATCATTCCATGGCAAACTTATATCACGAAGTAAATGCCACCGTAGCCCGGTCTACCCCTGCAACACCCCTCTATCAGGACCCTCCCATGCATCCAGAAGGCATAGGCCAATCCGTGCTCCGACGCGAAGATCCCCGGCTGCTCGAAGGCCGGGGCCAGTATGTGGCCGACCTGTTTTTGGAGGGCATGCTGCACTGTGCCTTCGTGCGTTCGCCGCATGCGCATGCGCGCATACGCTCGGTGGACACTGCAGCGGCCCAGCAGGCGCCCGGCTGTGTGGCGGTGCTGACCGGCATGGACATGAAGGCCGATGCGGTGGGCAAGATGACGCCGCTGTGGCTGATTCCCGGCGCCGACAGCACCCGGCTGATCGAGCCGCCGCGTTGGTCCATGGCCCAGGACAGGGTGCGCCATGTCGGCGAGATCGTGGCGGTGGTGATCGCGCGCAGCCTGAACGAGGCGATGGATGCGGCCGAGTTGGTGGAGGTCGATTACGACGCCCTGCCCTGCGTGGTCGACGTCGCACAGGCGGCCAGCGCCGATGCGCCGCAGATTCATGATGAAGCGCCCAGCAACCGGGCGCTGCGCTTTCACCGGGGCTCCAAGCCGCCGGTCGATGCCGCATTCGAGCGCGCCGCGCACAAGATTTCGGTCAATCTGCTCAATCACCGCATCATCTGCGCGGCGCTCGAGCCGCGCGCAGTGCTGGCCCAGCCCTCGGCCTCACGCGGGCTCGATGGCCACGCTTTGACCCTGTGGTCGGCCACTCAGGTGCCGCACCATATTCGCAAGCTGGTCTCTGAGCAGTTGGGCATCACCGAAAGCTCGATCCGGGTGATCGCGCCCGATGTCGGTGGCGGCTTTGGCACCAAAGGAAAGCTCTACCCGGAAGAAACCATCCTGGCCTGGGCCAGCCTCAAATTGGCCCAGCCGCTCAAATGGGTGTCGACCCGCAGCGAAGCCTTTGTGAGCGACTATCATGCGCGCGACCACAGCACCCACGCGGAAATGGCGCTCGACGACCAAGGTCATATTCTGGCGGTGCGGGTCAAGACCCATGCCGCCCTGGGCGCTTATGTGTCCACCGTGGGCGCTGCGGTGCCGACCACCGTCTACACCGCGGTGATGTCGGGCCCCTACAAGATCCCTGCGATCTTTGCCGAGGTCCATGCGATGTTCACCAACACCGTGCCCACCGACGCCTACCGCGGCGCCGGCCGGCCCGAAGCCTGTTTTGTGCTCGAGCGCCTGATAGAAGAGGCCGCTGTACAAACCGGCATGGACCGTTTTGAATTGCGCCGCAAGAACTTCATCACCCGACAAGACATGCCCTACAGCACGCCGCTGGGGCCGACCTACGACAGCGGCGACTTCATACGCCTGTTCGAGCAGGCCTTGAAGCTGGCTGACCATGCAGGCTTTGCCGAGCGGCGCCGTATCTCGGAAGAAAACGGCAA
This sequence comes from Betaproteobacteria bacterium, assembly GCA_037140415.1. Lineage (GTDB taxonomy): Bacteria > Pseudomonadota > Gammaproteobacteria > Burkholderiales > Burkholderiaceae_C > Polaromonas. The sequence goes on from JBAXEN010000349.1 coordinate 3,479, forward strand.
GCTGCGCGGCTTCGGCATCTGCTACTTTGTGGAAAGCTCGGGGGTGGCGCCCTCGCGTTATGCCGGCACCTTTGGCGCGCGCGCCGGCTTTTTTGATTCGGCCGATCTGCGGGTGGCCGCCGACGGCAGCATCGTCATCATGTGCGGCACCCACAGCCACGGCCAGGCCCATGCCACCACCTTCCCGCAGCTGCTGGCCTCCACCCTGGGCGTGCCGCTGGCCAGCATCGAGCTGGTCGAGGGCGATACCGGCCGGGTGCCGTACGGCACCGGCACCTTCGGCTCACGCTCGATGGTGATCGCCGGCTCGGCCATCCTCATGGCCGCCCAAAAAATCCTGGCCAAGGCCAAGACCATCGCCGCCCACCTGCTCGGCGCCGACAGCGTCGAGCACAAGGTCACCGGCGGCGTGTGCGCCTTTGTGGCGCCCGACGGCCGGCAGCTCGGCTGGCCCGAGGTGGCCCGCGCAGCAACCTACGGCCACACCCTGCCTGTTGGCATGGAGCCGGTGCTGCACGAAACCGCCTTCTTTGACCCGAGCAACCTGACCTGGTCCAACGGCGCCCAAGCCTGCGAGGTCGAGATCGACCCGGCCACCGGCGTGACACGGGTGTTGTCCTATATCGCGGTTGACGATGTGGGCGTGGTCATCAACCCCATGGTGGTGGAAGGCCAGGCCCACGGCGGCATCGCTCAAGGCATAGGGCAGGCGCTTTTTGAGGCGGCCAGCTACGACCCTGAGACTGGCCAGTTGCTGACCGGCTCCTTCATGGACTACGCCATGCCACGCGCCGACCTGCTGCCCGACTTCATCACCGCCACCGACGAAACCCAGCCCTGCACCC
>JBAXEN010000350.1:0-4319 GCA_037140415.1 Betaproteobacteria bacterium
ACACGCCACCCCGGACACGCCACCCCGGACACGCCACCCCGGACACGCCACCCCGGACACGCCACCCCGAACACGCCACCCCGAACACGCCACCCCAGCCCTGAACACCCGAACAGCCGCGGCAGCCCTTTACCCAAGAAGCCAAAACTGATCGCCCGAAGCCACAAATCCACACCCCCTCGCCGATAATGGCAGGTTATGTCCGACGAAATCGCCAGCCAAGTCAAAAGGCGCCGCACCTTTGCCATCATCTCCCACCCCGACGCTGGCAAGACCACGCTGACTGAAAAACTGCTGCTGTTTTCCGGCGCGATTCAGATTGCAGGCAGCGTCAAGGCGCGCAAGGCCGCACGCCACGCCACCTCCGACTGGATGGAGATTGAAAAGCAGCGCGGTATCTCGGTGGCCTCCTCGGTGATGCAGATGGAGTACCGCGACTGCGTCATCAACCTGCTCGACACCCCCGGCCACCAGGACTTCTCCGAAGACACCTACCGCGTGCTCACTGCGGTGGACGCCGCCCTGATGGTGATCGACGCGGCCAACGGCGTCGAACCGCAGACCCGGCGACTGCTGCAGGTCTGCCGCGCCCGCAACACACCCATCCTGACCTTCGTCAACAAGATGGACCGCGAGGTGCAGGACCCGATGACGGTGATGGACGAAATCGAGCGTGAACTGGGCATGACGGTGGTGCCCTTCACCTGGCCTGTGGGCATGGGCAAGCTGTTTCACGGCGTGTTCGACCGCCGCAACGACCGCATGCGCGTCTTCAGCCCCGGCGAAGACAAGGCGGGCGGCGACGATGAAATCCTGGCCGGTCTGGACAACCCGGTGGCCGCCGAGCGCTTCGGCGCTGAATACGCCCAGGCTCAGGGCGAGATCGAGCTGGTGGCGGCCGCCACACCCGCTTTTGACCGCGATGAATTCCTGGCTGGCCGCCAGACCCCGATGCTGTTTGGCTCGGCCATCAACAACTTCGGCGTGCAAGAGGTGCTCGACGCCCTGGTCGATCTGGCGCCAGCGCCGGCCGAACGGGCCTCGCTGCAAAGGGTGGTGCAGCCCGAAGAGAAAAAGTTTTCCGGCGTGGTGTTCAAAATCCAAGCCAATATGGACCCGGCCCACCGCGACCGCATCGCCTTCCTGCGGGTGGCCTCGGGCCAATTCCAGCGCGGCATGCGGCTGAAGGTGGTGCGCAGCGGCAAGGAGCTGCGGCCCAACACCGTGGTCAGTTTCATGAGCCAGCGACGCGAATTGCTCGATACCGCCTTTGCTGGCGACATCATCGGCATTCCCAACCACGGCGTGCTGCAGCTGGGCGACACCCTCACCGAGGGTGAGGCTCTGCAATTTACCGGTCTGCCGTTTTTTGCGCCGGAGATGTTTCGCTCGGTCGAGGTGGCCGATCCGCTGCGCAGCAAACAACTGCGCGCGGGCCTGACCCAGCTCGGCGAAGAAGGCGCGATCCAGGTGTTTCGCCCGCTCGCCGGCTCGGTGCTGCTGCTCGGCGCAGTCGGGCAGCTGCAGTTCGAGGTGGTGGCGCACCGGCTCGAACATGAGTACGGGGTCAAGGCGCGCATCACCGCCAGCCACTTCAACCTGGCGCGCTGGGTCAGCTGTGACGACGCCAACGAGCTCAAAAAGTTCACCGACGCCAACCAGCACCGGGTGGCGCTCGATGCAGTCGACGCGCCCACCCTGCTGGTCGATCACAGCGCCACGCTGCGCGCGGTCGAGCAGCAATGGCCCAAGATCAAGTTCCACGCCCTGCGCGAGCACGCTGGATTGGTGTTTCAGGCCAAGATATAAAGACGCCCGCTGAGATGAGCGCGCCCCTGCGGAACATCGTTGTGCTGATCTCAGGCGTGGGCAGCAATTTACACGCACTCATCGAAGCGGCCCGCCAGGAGCAGTGGGCGCAGCAGTTGCAGGCGCGCATGGTGGCGGTCATCAGCAACCGCAGCCATGCCCCTGGGCTGGCATGGGCCCGCGCAGCCGGCCTGGCCTGCGAGGTGATCGAGCACACCGCCTACCCGTCCCGGGAGACCTTCGACGCGGCGCTGATGAAAAGCATCGATGCGCACAGCCCGGCTCTGGTGCTGCTGGCCGGCTTCATGCGCATCCTCACGCCCGATTTCGTGCGGCATTACCAGGGACGGCTCATCAACATCCATCCCTCGCTGCTGCCGGCCTTCACCGGGCTGCACACCCACCGCCGCGCGCTCGAGGCCGGCTGCAAAGTGGCCGGCGCTACCGTACACGAGGTCACCGCAGAACTCGACCACGGCCCCATCCTGGCGCAGGCGGCAGTGCCTGTGCTGCCCGGCGACAACCCGGAGTCGCTGGCCGCACGGGTGCGGGCGGCTGAGCACCAGATCTACCCGCAAGCGGTGCGCGAGTGGCTGAAGGCGCATCCGGGGCAACCGAGCCCTTAAGGTGTGGCGACGCCTGCAAATCGCAAGCTGCCGGCTCAAGCCGCCTGCTCGCCCTGGGCCGACTGGGCGTCGCCGAACAAGCGGTTGACCAACTGCCGCAGCCACTGATGACCCGGGTCGCGGTGCAGGCGGCCATGCCAAAACTGATGAATGGCGCTCTCATCGACCGCCATCGGCAGTTCGCGCTTGACCAGGGAAAAGGGTTGCACGATGCGATCGGCGAAGCGCTCGGGCACGGTGGCCAACAGGTCTGAGTGCTGCAGCACATCGCCCAAGGCCACATAGTGGGGCAGCGTCAGGCGAAAGCGGCGACGCAGCTTGGTCTTGTCCAGCGCCAGGTCCAATCTGCCGTGGCCGGTGCCGGCCGCCACGATGCGCACATGCTCAGCCTCGCTAAAGGCCTGCAAGCTCAGCGACTTGCGCGCAGCCAGCGGATGCCCGGCCCGCAGCAGGCAGACATATTTCTGCCGAAACAGCGCCTGCTGGAAAAACCCAGCCTGTAGCTGCGGCAGCAAACCCAGGGCCAGGTCGATACGGCCGCTGGCCATGTCCTCCTTCAGGGCGGCTTGCGTGACGCTGAGCACCTGCACGGTCACACTCGGCGCCAGGCGGGCGAGCTCGGCCAGCAGCACCGGCAGGAAATACATTTCGCCCACATCGTTCATGGCCAGGGTGAAGCTGCGGCTGCTGCTGCTCGCATCAAAGGCAGCGCGCACATGCAGGGCCTGCTGCAGGCCGTCCAGGGCCTGGGCCACCGGCTCAGCCAGCTGCAGGGCATAGGGCGTGGGCTCCATGCCGCCCTGCGTGCGCAGGAACAGCTCGTCCCCCAGGGCTGCGCGCAGGCGGCCCAGCGCGCTGCTGACGGCCGGCTGGCTCATGCTCAAGGCCTGGGCAACCGCCGACACCCGCCGCTTGAGCAGCAGCTGGTGAAACACCACCAGCAGGTTCAGGTCGAGTCGGGAGGCCAGCATCAATATTTGATTTTCAAATATTGATTATATTTAAAATCCGGTTTACTTAATCGAAGTCTCTGCGCATGATCCGCCCACGCCACTCAGGGAGCAGCGCCATGCAAGAACGCGTCATCGAATGGGAAAGGGCCGACAGCAGTCGCATCCCCTTTGCCGTCTACACCCAGCAAGACAATCACAAAAAAGAGCTCGAGCGGTTTTTTTACCGGGGCCACTGGAGCTATGTGGGCTTGGAGGCCGAAATCCCCCAGTCCGGCGACTTCAAGCGCACCGCCATCGGCGAACGCTCGGTGGTCATGACCCGTGACCTCCAGGGCCAGATCCACGTGGTGGAAAACGTCTGCGCCCACCGCGGCATGGCGTTTTGCCGCGAGCGCCACGGCAACAAGAAGGAGCTGGTTTGCCCCTACCACCAATGGAGTTACGCGCTCGACGGGCAGCTCCAAGGCGTACCGTTTCGCCGGGGCGTGCGGCAGGACGGTCAGGTCAAAGGCGGCATGCCGGCCGACTTCGATCCCAAGGACCACGGCCTGAACCGGCTCAAGGTGGCCCGCCGCGGCGGCGTGGTGTTTGCCTCTTTTGACCACAGCGTCGAGTCGCTCGAAAGCTATCTGGGGCCGGCCATCCTGAGCTACTTCGACCGGCTGTTCAACGGTCGGGCCCTGAAGATTCTGGGCTACAACCGCCAGCGGATTCCGGGCAATTGGAAGCTGATGCAGGAGAACATCAAAGACCCCTATCACCCGGGCCTGCTGCACACTTGGTTTGTCACCTTCGGGCTTTGGCGGGCCGACAACAAGTCCGCGCTGGTGATGGACGAACACCACCGCCACGCCGCCATGATCTCCACCCGCGGCTCGGCCGGGCAGGCCCAGGGCGATACCGCGCAGGTCACCCAGGTCAGCAGCTTCAA
>JBAXEN010000351.1:0-4298 GCA_037140415.1 Betaproteobacteria bacterium
TCAAGACCGTGCCCACCATGGGCGCCGGCTGGTGCCCGCCGGGCATGCTGGGCATAGGCATAGGCGGCACCGCCGAAAAAGCGGTGCTGATGGCCAAAGAAAGCCTGATGGACGACCTCGACATGTACGAGTTGCAGGCCAAGGCCAGCCGGGGCGACAAGCTCAGCCAGGTCGAGGAGATGCGCCTGGAGCTCTACGAGAAGGTCAACGCGCTGGGCATAGGCGCGCAAGGCCTGGGGGGCCTGACCACGGTGCTCGATGTCAAGATCAAGATGTACCCCACCCACGCGGCCTCCAAACCGGTGGCCATGATCCCTAACTGCGCCGCCACCCGCCACGCCCACTTTGTGCTCGACGGCAGCGGCCCGGCCTACCTCACGCCGCCCAGCCTGGACCTCTGGCCCCAGGTCAACTGGCAGCCCGACACCCAAAAAAGCAAGCGCGTCAATCTCGACGCCCTGACCCCGGCCGAGGTGGCCAGCTGGAAGCCCGGCGACACGCTCTTGCTCAACGGCAAGATGCTCACCGGCCGCGACGCCGCGCACAAGCGCATCCAAGACATGCTGGCCCAGGGCGAGAAGCTGCCGGTGGACTTCACCAACCGGGTGATCTACTACGTGGGTCCGGTCGATCCGGTGCGCGATGAAGCCGTCGGCCCAGCCGGCCCGACGACGGCCACCCGCATGGACAAGTTCACCGAGATGATGCTGGCGCAAACCGGGCTGATTGCCATGATCGGCAAGGCCGAGCGCGGCCCGGTCGCCATTGAGGCCATCAAAAAGCACAAGAGCGCCTACCTGATGGCCGTGGGCGGCGCCGCCTACCTGGTGTCCAAGGCCATCAAGACCGCCAAGGTGGTCGGCTTTGCCGACCTGGGCATGGAGGCCATCTACGAATTCGATGTGGTCGACATGCCGGTGACGGTGGCGGTCGACGCTGGCGGCACGAGCGCCCACATCACCGGGCCGGCCGAGTGGAGCCAGCGCATCGCCTCCGGCGAGTTCAAATCCATTCCGGTGGTGACGGCCTGAGCCCGATCGAGCAAACAGCGCGGCGGCGGTGATCGGCGTCTACGACAGCGGCATCGGCGGCCTGAGCATCCTGCAGGCCCTGCGCCAGGAACTGCCCGAGCAGGACTTCATTTACCTGGCCGACAGCGGCCACGGGCCTTACGGCGAGCGCGACAGCGGCCATGTGGTCGAGCGCGCCCACCGCATCACCGATCACCTGCGCGGGCGCGGCATCCAGGCCCTGGTGGTGGCCTGCAACACCGCCACCGCAGCGGCCATCGAGCAGTTGCGCAGCGAGCATCCGGACCTGCCCATCATCGGCGTCGAGCCCGCCCTCAAGCCGGCGCTGGCGCTCAGCCGCAGCCGGCACATCGGCGTGCTGGCCACCCGCATGACCCTGGCCAGCGATAAGTTTGCGCGCCTGCTCGAACCCCTGCGCCAGCAGGCCGATTTTGTGCTTCGCGCCTGCGACGGCCTGGCCCTGGCCATTGAAAACAGCGTGCAAGGCAGCGCTCAGGCGCAGGCCGACCTGCACGCCTGTGCCAGCGAGCATGTGCATGCCCTGGGTGAGCTGGGGGCGGGCTCCGGCCAGATTGACACCCTGGTGCTGGGCTGCACCCACTACCCCTTCATCGCATCGCAGCTGCAGGCGCTGGCCGGACCCCAGGTGAGCCTGGTCGATACCGGCGCCCCGGTGGCGCGGCAAACCCGCAGCCGCCTGGCCGAGCTGGCCGCGCCGGCGCCCAGCGGGAGCGGACGCATCGAGCTCATCAGCACCGGCCCCAGCGAGGGCCTGCAGGCGGCGGCGCAGCGCTGGCTGGCACCCGAGCTGCGCGCCGCGGCCGTCGATCTGCCCTGAGCCCGGCACCCTTTTCTCCAGGAGCACCCCCTCATGAAGCGTCAAAGCATTGCAGCGGCCCTGCTGGCCTTGAGCGCTGTGGCCGGCACCGCCTCAGCGCAGAGCGTGCAAGTGATCGAGGCCGGCCTGGCGCGCAGCACGGGCGACAAGCCGGTGGCCATCCGCGGCCTGCTTGACCCGGCGCCGCAGCCCAATGGCAAGCTGCTGATGGTGTTTCCGGGCTGGCCCGGCATCCCGCGCATTGAGCTCAAGGACGGACGGCCGAGCTGGCTGTATTTGCAGCAACATGTGCAGGAGCTCAAGCCGCTGCTGCACCAGGCCGGTATTTCGGTGATGACGGTCGACTGCCCGACTGACCAGTGGGGCGCGCGCGGCACCAACCCCACCGCCTGCGACGACAGCTACCGCTCCAGCCCGTTGCATGCCCAGGATGTACGCGCCCTGATCGAGCGCGCCCGGCAGGCGGCGCCGATGAAAGAAATTTATTTGATGGGCCACAGCTATGGCGCGGTCAGCAGCCACTGGCTGGCGCTCCACCTGGGCGCCGAGCTGGCCGGCAGCGTGCACTCGGCCACCCAGTCGGTGCCCGGCGGCGGTGCCTATTCAGGCTATGCGTCAAGCACCGCCCAGATCAAACCCGAACAGTTGCCCAAAAACAGCATCTATCTGCACCACAGAGACGATCTGTGCCGCTTCACACCCTATGAATTTGCGCGCAAGCAGGCGCTCAACGGCCTGATGACCGTGGTCGGTGGCAACCGCTGGTCCGACGTCTGCGGCAAAGCCAGCTATCACAGCTACTCCGAGCGCAGCGCGCAGGTGGGCGCGGCGCTGGTGCGCTGGATGAACGAGGGCGTGATCACCCCCCTGATCAAGGGCGAGGGAGACTGAAAGCCAACGAGCGCGGCTGGCCGCTCGCGCTCAATGCAGATGCCGCGGCTTGCGGCCGCCACCATGACCGCCCGATGAGCCGCCTGAGCCCCGGGGCGGCCGGCCCAGCTGCATGGAGTTGGCCAGGTCGTTGAGCCGCTTGTCGAACAGGCGGTCTATGGCGCCCACCACCTCGCCGAGCTCGGCACTGTCAAAGTGGCGCTCGAGCAGACCGATGGTGTCTTGCACCAGCAGATCGCGCTGAACCTGCATGATGGCTGCCGGCGTCGGGCCCACGAAATACATCGCAAAATCATCGCGCGCCTGCGCTGGCTCGTCCTCCTCACCCGCTTCCTCATCAAAGTCGGCGTCGTAGAAGGTCACCTCAAGGGCTGCGCCGGTGCAAGCCAGGTCGTTAAGGGCCATGCACACCTCTTCGAGCACCTGCCTGAAGTCCTCGCCGCCGCTGACCGTCCAGCACATCTGCAGCAGCTCTTGCTTGGCGTCAAAGCGTATGCCGGGCTCTTCCTCATAGGCACTGACAGCGCCAGCGGCCAGAGAGCGGGCGCCGGCGTATTTCCACAGGGGCTTGAGCGCCTCCTGCAGTTGGTCGTAAGTCACATCCGGGCGCAGGGGCACATCGCCATGGACGTGAATCTCAAAGGGCGTGGAATAGTTCGACATGGCCAGATCTTAACCCTGAGGTCCCATGCCGATCAAAGCCCCAGTCGCGCCTTGGCCAGGCCGTCGCGGATCTCCTGGGCCAGGCTGGCGGGCACGATGACTTTGTTGAACGGCAGGAAAGCCACCCGGATCAGCTTCCAGTGCCCGCCGATATTAGGGATGGTCACGATCAAAAAGAAGAGGCAGAGGTTGGCAAAAGAGGCAGCCAGATGAACCAGGGCGAGCATCCAGCCAAAGGTGAGCATCCACAGCACATTGAGCACCGCGCTGACGTTTTTAAGCGTGGTGTCAACGGCAGAGCCGTCCCCGCCGCCACCCTTGATCTGACGATAGCGATCGAGCTGCGCGCGCGTCACCACATCACGGCCGAAGGGCCACAGGGCGTAGAGCGCCAGCCGGAACAGCGGGATGAACATGGGGAAGAACAGAATCGCCCCCAGGACGTATCCGAGAAACAGCGCCCAGCCGCCCAGGAAAAACCAAACGATGTTGCCCAACATGGCCATGGCGAATTCTCAGCAAATGCAATGATCAAGGGATTGTTGCAGACATGGCTCGGTGCAAGCCGTAGAGGCTTGAGAAGAAGGCGTGGGAGCTCCCACAGAGCTTGAACCATGTTTGTGTGGGCGTAGGAGCTGCGCCCTCGCAGCGATGCGGCGCTCGCTCAAGCGCCGCGCCTGCTCATCAGCCCGATCGCGCCGGGGCGGCGCTCCTACACGCCCAAATAGAGGCTTGCGAAGAAGGCGTGGGAGCTGCCGCAGAGCTTGAACCATGTTTGTGGGGGCGTAGGAGCTGCGCCCTCGCAGCGATGCGGCGCTTACTCAAGCGCCGCGCCTGCTCATCAGCCCGATCGCGCCGGGGCGGCGCTCCTACAC
>JBAXEN010000352.1:0-4295 GCA_037140415.1 Betaproteobacteria bacterium
TGCTCAAGCGCATGGGCATGGACGGCGCCATCCGCCGCGGCAAAGGCAAGCTCGAGGGCAATATCGGCTGGAGCGGCTCGCCGCTGGCCCTGCATACGCCGAGCCTGCAGGGCCAATTTGGGGTGGACATCGAGTCCGGCCAGTTCCTCAAGGCCGAACCGGGCGTGGCCAAGCTGTTGGGCGTGCTCAATCTGCAAGCGCTGCCGCGGCGCCTGACGCTCGACTTCCGCGACGTGTTCTCTGAAGGCTTTTCGTTCGACTGGGTGCGCGGTGAGGTGAGCATTGAGCAGGGCCTCGCACACACCGACAGCCTGCGCATGAAGGGGATCAACGCAGCGGTGCTGATGGCCGGCTCGGCCGACATCGGACGCGAAACCCAAGACCTGCGGGTGGTGGTGGTGCCCGAGATCAATGCCGGCACCGCATCCCTGCTGGCCTCGGCGGTCAATCCGGCGATGGCCCTGGGCACCTTCATCGCGCAGTGGCTGCTGCGCCGACCGCTCAGTGAAGCCAATACCCAGGAATTTATCGTGCGGGGCACCTGGGCCGACCCGGTCATTGAGCGGGTTGCGCGCAAATCCGCGCCAGCGGCCGCCCCCAACAGCCCCTGAAAGCCCCCCCATGAAAGTCGCTGCCCTTCAGATGGTTTCCGGCACCGATGTGGCCGCCAATTTGCGCGCGGCCGCCCAGGGCCTGGCCGAGGCGGCACAGGCGGGAGCCGAATTGGCCCTGTTGCCCGAATATTTTTGCCTGCTCGGACGCCACGAGACGGACAAATTGGCCTTGGCCGAGCCGGCGGGCCAAGGACCGCTGCAAGATTTTCTGGCCGCCCAGGCCCAGCGCCACGGACTGTGGATCGCCGGCGGCACCCTTCCACTGGCCAGCGCCGATGCCGGCCGGGTGCTCAACAGCACACTGGTGTACAACCCGCTGGGGCAGGCGGTGGCCCGCTACGACAAGATCCACCTGTTTCGCTACATCGGCGAGCGTGAGAGCCATGACGAGACGCGCACCATCGAGGCCGGGGCCGACAGCGCCGCCTTTGACTTGCCCTCGCGCGACGGCCACACCTGGCGCGTGGGCTTGAGCATCTGCTACGACCTGCGCTTTCCCGAGCTCTACCGGCGGCTGCGCAGCGACTTGTTGCTGGTGCCCAGCGCCTTCACCTACACCACAGGCCAGGCGCACTGGGACGTCCTGCTGCGGGCGCGGGCCATCGAGAACCTGGCCTTTGTAGCCGCAGCGGCGCAGGCAGGCATCCACGACAACGGCCGCCGCACCTGGGGCCACAGCATGCTGATCGACCCCTGGGGGCAGGTGCTGGCGCAGCACGCCGAAGGGCCCGCGGTGGTGCTGGCCGAGCTCGAGGTCGGACAACTGCAGCGCCGGCGCCAGCAGCTACCGGCCCTGGACCACCGGGTGCTGTCATGAGCGCCAAGGCCAGTGCAAGCGCGACCTCGCTCGCAGCTGCCGACGGCCAAAGCCTCCCGCGCCCCAGTCAACCGAGCGCCCTCAGAGCGCGCCTGCGCGCCCACCTGCGCAGCCGCTGGCTGTTGTGGGCCATGCTGGTGCTTCTGCTGGCCGCGCTGATGGGCCTGCTGGTTTGGCTCACGGGGCGCTATGAAGCCAGCGCGGTGCAGAGCCGGCTCGATAGCGAAGCGGCTGCCGTGGTGGCCGATCTGCGCAATGGCCTGGCGCGCAACCTGCGGCAGCTGCAAATGCTCACGCCTGACAAGCCCACGGCCTGGAGCAACCAAAGCGCCGAGCTGCTGCAGCAGCGGCGCGAAATCATGCGGCTGGAATGGCGCGATCCGCAGCTGCAAACGCTGCTGAGCCAAGACGCGCCCGCGCGGCCGACGGTGTTTGGCCGCACACCCCGAACGCAGAGCCAGGCTGATGTGAGCCTGGCCTGCAACGCGGGGCTGAGATACAACAGCGCAGCCTATTCCAACAGCTATTTCGTGCCTCAGCCCGATGGGCTCGGGCTGGAGTTGATGGACCTGTGCATGGCGCACACCGAGTCGGGCCGTGTCATTGGCTTTACCGTGGCCACCTATGCCCTGTCAGAGATGCTGATCGAGCTGGCCAGCGCACAGTTGCCGCGCGGCTATGCGCTGGCTTTTACCGAAGCCGACGGCACCCGGCTGGCACTGCACGGACAACTCGGTCAGGGCCAGCGGCTGTACAAGTCTCAACTGCTGCTCGATCTGCCGGGCAACACCCTGGTGGTGCGCATGGACACCCGGCAAGGCACGGCCGACCTGTTTCCCAATCCCTTGAGTGCGCTGGTCAGCACCATGGCTTTGGCGCTGATGCTGGTGCTGGCGCTCTTGGTGCGCGACATGCGGCGCAGGCAGAAGGTGGAACATGATCTGGCCGAGACCTTGGCCTTTCGCCATGCGATGGAGGACTCGCTGAGCACCGGACTGCGGGCGCGCGATCTGGCGGGCAACATCACCTATGTCAACCCAGCCTTTTGCAAGATGGTGGGCTTCCAGGCCGAGCAGCTGCTGCAAAGCGGCGACCAAGCGCCTTACTGGCCCCCCGAAATGGTGGCGCTGTACCGCCAGCGGCAGCAGGACCGCTACAACAACAGCGCAGTGCTGCGCGGCGGCCACGAGTCGGTGTTTCAGCGCAGCGATGGCAGCCGCTTTCCGGTGCTGATCATGGAAGCGCCTCTTATTAACGCGCAGGGTCGACACACCGGCTGGATGAGCGCGGTGCTTGACATCAGTGAGCAAAGACGCAACGAGGATCTTTCGCGCGCCAGCCAGGACCGGCTGCAAGCCACCGCCCGGCTGGCCATGGTGGGCGAGATGGCCTCCCTGCTCAGCCACGAGCTCAATCAGCCGCTGGCCGCCATTGCCAGCTATGCCAATGGCTCGGTCAATTTATTGCAGGAGGCCCTGAACGGGCAGGGCAGCGCCGCCGACCGGGCAGCGCTGGCCGCCGACCTGCTGACCGCCTTGCAGCGCATCTCAGGCCAGGCCGAGCGGGCCGGCAAGGTCATTCGCAGCGTCCATGACTTTGTGCGCCGACGCGAGCAGCCCCGCCAGGCGGTGGCTCCGCAAGACCTGATCGATGCCATCATGCCGCTGGTCGCGCTGCAGGCGCGCAAGCTCGGGGTGCGGGTGCTCACCACCGTGGCGCCCGACTGCCCCGCCGTGCTGTGTGATCGCACCATGGTCGAGCAGGTGCTGCTCAATCTGGCCCGCAATGGCATGCAGGCCATGCAACACACGCCCACGCAGGCCGAGCGCAGGCTGCTTGAGCTACGGGTGGCCCCGCTGCGCAGCGAGCGAGAATCGGTGCGCTGGGTCGAGTTCAGCGTCTGCGACCTCGGTCAAGGCATAGATCCGGCGGTGGCCCAGCAACTGTTCACCCCCTTTTTCACCACCAAGGACGAAGGCATGGGCCTGGGCCTGAGCCTGTGCCGAACGGTGGTCGAGCAGCACGGCGGCACCTTGCGCTTTGAATCTCACCGGCCGCAAGGCACGGTGTTTCACTTTACCTTGCCGGCCACCGCCCAGATGGAGACGGCCGACCCTAACTTGGCACTGAGCACATCATGAACCGCCACCCCAATGCCACTGTGTATGTGATCGACGATGACGCTGGCGTGCGCGATGCGCTGGCCTGGCTGCTGCGCTCGCGGCGCCTGCTCAGCGAGCTCTTTGATTCCGGCGAAGCCTTTGAGGCGCACATCAACCGACCTGGCTTCGAAGTGCGTGAGCCCTCCTGCGTCCTGCTCGATGTACGCATGGGCGCACTGAGCGGCCTGGCCCTGTTCGACCGCATCGTCGAGCTGGGCCTGCTGCCCGTGATGCCGGTGATCTTTCTGACCGGCCACGCCGATGTGCCGACCGCCGTCGATGCGGTCAAGCGCGGTGCCTTCGATTTTTATGAAAAGCCGTTTTCCGACAATGCCCTGGTCGACCGCATCGAACAGGCGGTGGCGCGCTCGGCCGCCGGCCTCAGCGATCAGCAGCAGGGCCGCCTGCTGCAGCGGCTGCTGGCGGGGCTGACCGAGCGCGAACATGAGGTGATGCAACGGGTGGTCGAAGGCCTGCCCAACAAGCAGGTGGCTGACGAGCTGGGCATCAGCGTGCGCACCGTGGAGGTCCACCGGGCACGGGTGTTTGAGAAGATGGCGGTCAAATCAGCCGTCGAGCTGGTCAACCTGCTGCGCGCAGCAGGCAGGGTCTGACCGGGGGCACAGATCCAACGCCGTCAGTGTTCGGGCGGATCCTGCCGCGGCGGCTCGCCCTGGGGCCGGCCAGAAAACATGGTCCACC
>JBAXEN010000353.1:0-4286 GCA_037140415.1 Betaproteobacteria bacterium
TCGCGTCAGCCCTGGCGCTCGATCGGGCGCTGCATCGCTGCGAGGGCGCAGCTCCCACAAGCTTCGGTCAAGGCCGGCCCAGAGTTCGGTCAAGGCCCGCCCAGAATTTGTGGGAGCGTCGCCCCGGCGCGATGCGGCCTTCGCGCAATGACGCACGCCTGTTGATGCAGCGTAAGACCCATCATGCAACTCGGTGACGCTCGCTCGGGCCGGCTGGCCGGCAATCTGAGCGCCTTCGGCCGCGCCTTGCGGCGTGCCGGTGTGCCTGTCGACGCCAGCCGCATCGCGCTGGCGCAGCAGGCGGCTTTGTTGATTGACATCGGCCGGCGTGAAGACCTGGCGGCAGCGCTGGAGACGGTGCTGGTTGCGCGCGAGCAGGACAGGGCGGTGTTTCGCGAGCTGTTTGACGCCTTCTTCCGCGACCCCAAGATCGCTCACAAGCTGCTGGCCCAACTGCTGCCGACGGCCGAGGGCCGCGCCGAGCACGATCGCCGGCGCGCGCGGGTGCGCGACGCCCTGCAAGCGCCTAAGCCGGCTCAGCCGCTGGCCCAGCCCCAGGGCAAAGACCGCGAATTCGAATTCGATGCGACCATGACGGCCGGCGACCTGCAGCGCTTGCGCCATGCCGACTTCAACAGCCTGTCGGCCGAGGAATATGCCTTGGTCGAGCGCCTGGCGCGTGACATCACCTTGCCTTTGCCTGAAGTGCCCACGCGGCGCACCCGCCCGGGCTGGCGTGGCGCGCGGCCCCATTGGCCCGGCGTGATGCGTCGCGCAGCGCGCTCGGGCGGCGAGGTGCTGGAGTTGCCGCGCCTGCAGCGCCGCCGCAGCGCGCTGCCCTTGATGGTGCTGGTCGATGTCTCGGGCTCGATGGAGCGTTACGCCCGCCTGCTGCTGGCTTTCTTGCATGCGGCCACCCGCGGCCAGCGGCAGCGCGATGTGATGGCCTTCGGCATGGATTTGACCGACCTGCGCTCGGCCTTCGCCTTGGCCGATACCGACGCCATGCTGGCACAGACCAATGCCCTGATCGCCGACTTCGCCTGCGGCACCCGCCTGGGCCTGAGCCTGGCTCAACTGCGCCAGCAGCATGCCCGCCGCCTGATTGGTCGGCGCACCGTGGTGTTGTTGATCACCGATGGCCTCGATACCGGCGAGCCTGAGCTGCTCAAGGAGCAACTGCAGTGGCTGCGCCTGCACAGCCGGCGCCTGCTCTGGCTCAATCCGCTGATGCGCTATGACGGCTACGCACCGCTGGCCCGCGGCGCTGCGGTGCTGCATGCGCAGGCCCATGCCATGCTCGCGGTTCACAATCTGAGTCGATTAAAGGATCTTGCTGACAGTCTCGCAAGGCTATTGCGCTCTTGATGGAGCCCAAGGCAGCGATGCTGTTGCAAAATCGGTTCTTTCTCATTGACCGCTACAACCGAAGGATGATTCATCATGGAGATGCAAGCCACCCGCGCACTGGGCGTGACACAGCAGCAGGCCTGGCAGGCCCTGAATGACCCCGAGGTCCTCAAGCTGTGCATCCCCGGTTGCGACAAGGTCGAGGCCACTGCCGACAATGAATACGATATCGGCATGGCGCTGCGCATCGGGCCTGTCTCGGCCAAGTTCAAGGGCCACATCAGCCTGAGTGACATCGTGCCGCCGACCAGCTACCGCATCAGCTTCGAAGGGCAGGGCGGGCCTGCCGGCTTTGGCAAGGGCAGCGCGCAGGTCAGCCTCACGCCCAATGCCAGCGGCTGCGAACTCGCCTACAGCGTCACCGCCTCTGTGGGCGGCAAGGTGGCGCAGCTGGGCCAGCGCCTGATCGACGGCGCGGCGCGCTCGCTGGCCGAGGATTTTTTCCGTCGCTTTGACGAAGAGATGCAGCGCCGCCACGGCGCTGCCGAGCCTGCTGCTGTGGCCGCGGCGCCAGCACCGGCCAAGGTGTCGACCGGCTCTTCTGTGCTGCTGCCGGCTGTGTTGGCCGCCGGCGCAGGCGCGGCGGTCATGGTCGTGGTGCTCGGCCTGATCTGGCTGAGCCGCTGAGGGAGCCGGTCATGGAAAACCTCGACGTCATGGTGCTGCGCTCGCTGCGCGACTGGCGTGCGGCCGGCAAGCGGGCCCTCATGGCCACCGTTGTGCGCACCTGGGGCTCATCGCCGCGGCCGGTGGGTTCGATCATGGCCTTGTGCGAAGACGGCGCGGTGGTTGGCTCGGTCTCGGGCGGCTGCATTGAAGACGATTTGATTTACCAGTACACCCAGGCCTACAAGGGCACCGGCCAGGCTGTCGACGGCCGCGCGATACCGGTGGGTCCGCCCAAGTTCATCAAATACGGGGTGACGGCCGATGAGGCGCATCGATTCGGTTTGCCCTGCGGCGGCACGCTTGAGTTGCTGCTGGAGTTTGATCCCTCGCCGCAGTTGTTGACCGACTTGGTCAGTGCACTCGGCGCGGGCCAGTTGATGCAGCGCACCGTGCGTCTGGCCGATGGTGCGGTCACGCTCAGCCCCACAGCGATGCCGGCCGAACTGGCCTTGACTGAGCATGAACTGGTCAACACCTTTGGCCCCGAATACCGCATGCTGCTCATTGGGGCTGGCCAGCTCACAGAGTACCTCGCCACCATGGCCTTGTTCTCTGGCTTTGCAGTGACGGTGTGCGACCCGCGCGAGGAATACCGGGGCGCATGGTCGGTGGCCGGCGTTGAACTCAGCAGCCAGATGCCTGACGATGTCGTCACCGCCTTTCGGGCCGATCGCCGCAGCTGCGTGATCGCGCTCACCCATGACCCCAAGCTGGACGACCTGGCCCTGCTGGAGGCCCTGAACACCGATGCCTTTTATGTCGGCGCCATCGGCTCGCGCCGCAACAACGATGCCAGGCATCAGCGCATGATCGAGCATTTCGACATGAGCGCCGAGCAAATTCAGAGGCTGCGCGGCCCGATCGGCATTTACATCGGCAGCAAAACCCCGGCCGAGATTGCGGTCTCCATCATGGCCGAGGTGCTGGCCGTCAAGAATGGGGTGACGCTGCCGCGCGATATGCAGGTGGCCCATGCCAAGAATGAGCGCGCTGTGGTGCACAACGACCCGGGCGTGCTGGTGTGCGGGGTGCGCGAGCGCGCCTGAGGGCTGCGCGGGTCTGCCGCTGTCAGGCCAGCGGCTTGTAGAGGGACACAGCCAGGCCCACGGTCTTCAAGCCAGCCAGCGTCAGCAGCAGCGAGCCCGTCACATGGCCCAGGGCAGTCGCCAGGGCCAGGCCCAGGCGGCCTTCGGTGAGCAAGGCCACCACCTCGGCTGAAAAGCTTGAAAACGTGGTCAGGCCGCCCAGGAATCCGGTGATCAAAAGCAGCCGCCACACCGGATCGAGTTGCGGCAGCGCATTGAAGACGCCCACCGCCACCCCGACCAGATAGCCGCCGACCAAATTGGCCGCCAGCGTGCCCCAGGGGATCAGACCGCCCGGCGTGAGCCACAGCCCCAGCTGCCAGCGCGCCAGCGCGCCCAGACTTGCACCGACACAGATCGCCAGAACAGCTTGCATGATCGCGTGATTCTAGGCGCGCGCTTCACGCTCACCCCAGGCGGTCAGCGCACAGGCCGACCAGCGGTTAGCATATCGGCCGATGTTGTTTCATTCAGGAGGGGTTATGGACAGAAGGCGATTTTTCCAAGATGGGGCCATGGCCTCGACCGGTGCCTTGGCTCTGGCTGCGTTGCCCGCAGCGGCGCAGGCGGCTGCGCGCAGCCCGTTTCAGGTGCCGGCGGTGACGGTGCCCATCGAAGGCAGCGACGAGGTGTTTCCGGTGCGCCGCATCTACTGCATAGGCCGCAACTACGCGGCCCATGCGCGCGAGATGGGCTCGGACCCGACCCGTGAGCCGCCGTTTTTCTTTCAAAAGCCCACCGATGCCATCCAGTATGTGCAGCATCCCCGGGTGGCCGACCATGCTTATCCGCCCCTGACCAAGAATTACCACTACGAAGCCGAACTGGTCGCCGCCCTGCACAAGGGCGGACGCAACATCGCCCTGGACAAGGCGCTCGAGCATGTTTACGGTTATGCGGTGGGGCTGGACATGACCCGCCGCGACCTGCAAAGAGAGATGGGCGATCAGAAAAAGCCCTGGGAAATCGGCAAGAGCTTTGACCAGTCCGCGCCCATCGGAGCCATCCACAAGGTAGACAAGACGGGGCACTTCAGCGCCGGTGCGATTTGGCTCAAGGTCAATGGCGTGACCAAGCAAAGCGCCAACCTCAATCAGATGATCTGGTCGGTGGCCGAGCAAA
>JBAXEN010000354.1:0-4218 GCA_037140415.1 Betaproteobacteria bacterium
CCCTGGCCGACAACCCCAAGACCTCGGCCCTGACGGTGCTGTCGGCGCTGCGTTTTCTGCACAACCGGGTCGCCGGGATCACGCTATGAGCGAAAAAATTCAGACCTTGCTGGCCGGCCGCTGGCGCGACGCCTCGGGGCCGGCCTACCGCACCCACTACCCGCACGATGGCTCTGACGTGGCCGAGCTTCACGCTGCCAATGCGGCCGATGTGGACGAGGCGGTGCAGGCGGCCCACCAGGCCTGGCAACAGCCGGCCTGGGCGCGCCTGCTGCCGCATGAGCGCGCCGGGGTGCTGCACCGCATCGCCCAGGGCATACGGGCGCGCGGCGAGGAGCTGGCGCAATTGCAGCGCCTGGACAACGGCAAGCCGATCAAGGAATGCCGGGCCCTGGTGGCCAGTGCGGCCGGTACCTTTCAGTTTTTTGCAGCGGCTGCCGAAACCTGGGAAGACGCGGTCACGCCTGCGCGCGGCGACTTTTTGACGATGAGCGTGCACCAGCCGCTGGGCGTGGTCGGCGCCATCACGCCCTGGAATTCACCCATCGCCAGCGAGGCGCAGAAGATGGCGCCGGCCCTGGCCGCCGGCTGCGCCATCGTCATCAAGCCCGCCGAGATCACCCCGCGCATGGCCATCGAGCTGGCCCGCATTGCCGAGCAGGCCGGCGTGCCGGCCGGCATCGTCAGCGTGTTGCCGGGCAAGGGCTCGGTGGTGGGTGAGGCGCTGGTGCGCCATCCGCTGATCAAGCGCATCGCCTTTACCGGTGGTACCAGCGTGGGCATGGGCATACAGCGCATCGCCGCTGAAAAGCTCATGCCGACCTCGCTCGAGCTGGGCGGCAAGTCGCCCACCATCGTCTGTGCCGACGCCGACCTGGACCATGCGGTCGCCGGCGTGCTGTTTGGCATCTTCAGCTCCTCGGGCGAGTCGTGCATCGCCGGCTCGCGCGCCTTTGTCCATCAATCGGTGTACGCCGCCTTCAAGGAAAAATTGCTGGAGGCCGTGCGCGGCCTGCGGGTGGCCGACCCGGCGCTGGAGAGCACCCACATGGGCCCGCTGGTCAGCCGCTCGCACCGCGAAACGGTGGAGCGCTATGTGCAGCTCGGCCGCGACGAGGGCGGCCAGGTGCTGTGCGGCGGCAGCCGGCCGCAGGGCGGGTATTTCGACCAAGGCAGCTACTACCTGCCGACGGTGATCGAGGGCCTGGCCAATAGCGCGCAGATATGTCGCGAGGAGATTTTTGGACCGGTGCTGGCTTTGCTGCCCTGGAGCGACGAGGCCGACCTGATCGCCCAATGCAATGACAACGACTACGGCCTGGCCAGCGGCATTTGGACGCGCGACTACAAGAGCGCCTGGCGTATCGGCCGGGCCCTGCACACCGGCACGGTGTGGATCAACACCTACAAGCTGTTTTCCATCAGCACGCCTTTTGGTGGCGTCAAGCTCAGCGGCACCGGTCGCGAAAAGGGCCGCCAGGGCATTTTGGAATACACCAGCCAGAAGAGTTTTTACTGGGGCATGAACGAAGGCCCGCTGCCCTGGGCCCAGCCCTGATGGCTACGCCGCAAGGAGATCGGTCATGATGTTTCGCACCGTGTGTGCTCCCCTGAAGGCTGCTGTGCTGGCGGTGTGCTTGTTCAGCCCCCTCGCCTGGGCGCAGGAGCGCTGGCTGCTGGTCTCGCCCTTTCCGCCGGGCGGGCCGGTCGACACCCTCTCGCGCATCCTGGCCGAGGGCTTGCAGAAGAAATCGGGGCTGCCTGCGCTGGTAGAGAACCTGCCGGGGGCGGCCGGCAATCTGGGCATCGACAAGGTGCGCAAGGCCAAGCCCGACGGACGAACGCTGTTGGTGGTGCCGGCCGGCAACCTGACCATCAACCCGACGCTGATGCCCAACTTCCCCTTCAACATCGAGCGCGATTTTGCGCCGGTGACCATGCTGGCCAAGGCGCCCAATGTGCTGGTGGCCAGCAGCACGGCGCGCATCAACAGCCCGCGCGAGTTGGTGGCGCAGGCCAAGGCCCGCCCCGGCACACTGTCCTATGCCTCGCCGGGCATAGGCAGTGGTCTGCACCTGGCGGGCGAACTGTTCAAGCAGCAGGCCGATGTGGACTTGCTGCATGTGCCCTACAAGGGCACCGGGCCTGCGCTCAACGATGTGCTGGGCGGCACTGTGCCGCTGATGTTCAGCAACCTGCCGGCCACCCTGGCCCATATCCGCAGCGGCAAGCTGGTCGCTCTGGGCCTGACCGACAGCGCCCGCAGTCCGGTGGCGCCCGATATTCCCACCCTGGCTGAGCAGGGCATTCAAGGTGTGGTGGTCACGTCTTGGTACGGCCTGCTGGCGCCGGCCGGCACGCCCGATGCGCTGGTCGAGCAGTTGGCCCGCGATGCGGCCGAGATTCTGGAGCAGCCGGCGGTGCGCGAGCAACTGCGTGCCCAGGGCCTGAGCCAGGCCACCCAAAAGCCGGCCGAGTTTGCCGCCCATATGCGTGCCGAGACCCAGACCTGGGCGCGCATCATCCGTGCGCGCGGCATCACCGCGCAATAGGGTCGCCGCCATGAGCATTGCCCCATCTTCATCCACGGCAAGCGACGGCGCGCCGGTGATGATCACCCTCATCCTCAAGCACCACGCCGGCCTGGTGCTTGACGACATTCAGTCGCGCCTCAAAGCCAGCCAGTGGTGGGAGCGCTTTCCGATTGAAGGCACCCGGGTGATCTCATGGACGGTGGCCATGGGCCTGGGCCAGATCGTCACCCTGGAAGTGCCGCCCCATCTGCTGGGGCAGGTCAATCTGGAGCTTGAACGCTCGGCCTGGGGCGTGTTCAAGGTCGAGGTCTATCCCAGCTATGACTTTGTGCCGGTGCGCGAGCGCATCAAGGAACGTGTGCGCCAAGGAGGCCAGTGATGGACCTGGGCATTGCAGGCAAAAAAGCCTTGGTCTGTGGCGCCAGCGCCGGCTTGGGCTATGCCTGCGCCCAGGCCCTGGTGGCCGAAGGGGTGGAGGTGCTCATCGTCGCCCGCACCGAGGCGCCGCTGCAGGCGGCGGCCGAGCAACTGCGCGCACTCGGTGGCGGCCCGGTGCAGGCGCTGGCGGCCGATGTGACCAGTGCCCAGGGGCGCGAGCGCATCTTGGTGCACAGCCGAGATTTCGACATCCTCATTACCAACGCGGGCGGTCCGCCGCCGGGCGACTTTCGGCAGTGGCAGCGGCAGGACTGGCTGGCCGCCATCGACGCCAACATGCTGGCCCCGATCGAGCTGATCAAAGCCACGGTCGACGGCATGCGCTCGCGCGGCTTCGGCCGCATCGTCAACATCACCTCGAGCGCGGTCAAGTCGCCGCTCGACCAGCTGGGCCTGTCCAACGGCGCGCGCGCCGGGCTGACCGGCTTTGTCGCTGGCCTGGCCCGCTCGACAGTGGCCGACGGGGTGACCATCAACAACCTGCTGCCCGGCACCTTCGAGACCGCCAGGCTGCAGAGTAACTTTGAGGCGGCCGCGCGGCGCCAGGGCTTGGACGCCCAGCAGGTCATTGCCCAACGCCTGGCCCGCCATCCGGCCCACCGCTTTGGCCGGCCCGAAGAACTGGGCCGCACCTGCGCCTTTTTGTGCAGCGTGCACGCGGGCTACATCAATGGCCAGAGCATCCTGATGGATGGCGGCTCGTTTCCTGGCGTTTTTTAAGGGACTGGACCCATGGCTTCACTGGACATTGCAATTGCAGGCGGCGGCATCGGCGGCATGGCGGCGGCCATCGCCCTGATTCGCCAGGGCCACCGGGTCACGGTCTATGAGCAGGCCTCGGGCTGGGGCCGGGTGGGGGCCGATGTCAACCTCACACCCAATGTCGTCAAGGCGCTCGACGGCCTGGGCGGCCAGGTGGGCGCGCAGATTCGGCGCGAGGGCGCACAGCCGACCTTTCGCATCAGCCGCGACTGGGACACCGGCCTGGAAACCTCCCGCCTGGGCATGGGCCAGACCGCCGAGCAGCAGTACGGCGCGCCGCAGGTGACCATCCACCGCGCCGACCTGCTGGCTGCGCTGGCGACCGAGGTGCCGCAGCAATGCGTCTTGCTGGGTCGGCGGCTCAAATCCCTGGTGCAGGACGATGCGGGTGTTTTGCTGCAATTCGAAGACGGCAGCTCGGCGCGCCATGAGGTGCTGATCGGCGCCGACGGCATCCATTCCCGGGTGCGCAGCGCTCTGTTCG
>JBAXEN010000355.1:0-4181 GCA_037140415.1 Betaproteobacteria bacterium
CGCTTGGCCATGAAACTGATGATCTTGTACTTGCCGGCCCTGTACTCCTCGAACACGCACTGCACCACCGGCAGCTGGAGAGTCTTGAGGTCCACCGCCTTGAAATACTCCTCGCTGGCCAGGTTAACGATCAGCGGCTTGGGCTGGGCCTGCGCCCGCTGCCTGAGGTATTCGGCGATACGCGGCCCCCAGAACTGATAGAGATTTTTGCCGCGGGCATTGGGTAGGGCTGTGCCCATTTCTAGGCGATAGGGCTGCATCCAATCCATCGGGCGCAGCACGCCATACAGACCACTGAGGATGCACAGATGCTCCTGCGCCCACTCCAACTGCGCTGGCTTGAGGCTGCGCGCATCGAGCCCCTCGTACACATCGCCGTTAAAGGCCAGCAGCGCCTGGCGCGAGTTGACCGCCGTGAATTTGGGCCGCCAGGCCTCATAACGAGCGGTATTAAGACCGGCCAAGGCATCCGATAGATCCATCAATTCGGCAATCTGCTGGGGCGAGCGCTGGCGCAGCAGATCGATGAGTTCGCTGGACTGATCGACGAAGTCTGGCAGGCTGTGCGGCAGGTCGGCCAAGGGAGATTCATAGTCCAAAGACTTGGCAGGCGAGAGCAGAAAAAGCATGGCGCAGGCAAATACGTGCAGTAAAGCAGACAATTATGGGTCAGACCCCAAGTCCCTATAGGGTGGCGTGCGCCGCTGCCGATAACCGCTGCTACACCGTGAGTCATCTTTTTTCCCCGTTCACCTTCCAAGCCCCGGCCGGCCCACTGGCCCTGCCCAACCGCATCGTCATCGCCCCGATGTGCCAGTACTCCTGCGAAGAGGGCCAGGCCAACGACTGGCATCTGGCGCACTGGACCCAATTGCTCAACAGCGGCGCCGGCATGCTGACCCTGGAGGCTACCGCCGTCAGCCGCGAAGGGCGTATTACCCCGGGCTGCCTGGGCCTGTGGGACGATGCCACTGCGGCCGCCCTCCAAGACCATTTACAGCGCGCGCGCCGACTGGCCCCACCGATGCCGGTGTGCATACAGCTCGGGCACGCTGGGCGCAAAGCCTCCAGCGAGGTGCCCTGGCGCGGCGGTCAGCTGATCGCGCTTGACCAGGGCGGCTGGCTGCCCTGGGGACCGAGCCCGCTGCCGCAGTTGCCGCAAGAGGCGCCGCCACAAGCCCTCAGCCTGGAGGGCATCGCCCAGGTGCGGGCCGACTTTACGGCCGCTGCACGGCGAAGCGCAGAGATGGGCATCGACGCCATCGAGCTGCACGCAGCCCATGGCTACCTGCTGCACCAGTTTCTATCGCCGCTGGCCAATCAGCGCCAGGACGCCTATGGCGGCTCGTATGAGAACCGCATTCGCCTGACCCTGGAGGTGTTTGACGATGTGCGCCGTGTCTTCGGCGGCACCCTGGGTGTGCGCTTGTCAGGCACCGACTGGGTCGACGGCGGCTGGACCATTGACGAAACCGGCGAACTGGCTCGCCGCCTCAAGGACCAGGGCGCGCAATTCGTTCACATCAGCTCGGGCGGCGTCTCGCCCCTGCAGAAGATTGCGCTTGGCCCCGAATATCAGGTGCCACTGGCCAAGGCGGTGCGCGAGCGCTCAGGCCTGGCCACCTTCGCGGTGGGCCTGATTACCGACGCCCAGCAGGCCGAGAGCGTGCTCGCTCGCGGTGACGCCGACCTGGTGGCCCTGGCCCGCGCCTTTCTCTACAACCCACGCTGGGGCTGGACTGCAGCGGCGGCCCTCAAGGGGCAGGTTCAGGCCCATCCTCCCTACTGGCGCTGCCTGCCCAAAGAGGCGGGGCCTATCTTCGGACCCGACGCGCGCATCGGCATGCGTTAAACATCAACTAACCCTGCAAGCACCATGACCCTGAAGCTTCCTCCCCTGAGCCGCCTGTTGGCCACCAGTGTGCTGGCCCTGAGCCAGGCCGTGTTCGCCCAAGCCTTCCCCAGCAAACCCCTGAGCCTGGTCGTGCCCAACCCGCCGGGCGGCCTGGTCGACACCTCAGCCCGGCTGGTGGGCGATGCTTTGGCCAAGGTGATGAACCAATCCGTGGTGATCGACAACAAACCCGGCGGCAGCGGCAACCTGGCATACAGCCTGGTGGCACGACAGGCGGCCAAGGATGGTCACACCCTGCTGGTGTCCTACTCGGGATATCACATCGCCAACCCCATCTTGATGGACAAGCTGCCCTGGGAGCTCAAGGAGCTGGTGCCGGTGGGCCTGGTGACGGTGGCCACCAACGTGCTGGCAGTGCACCCCTCGGTGCCGGCCAACAACCTCAAGGAATTCATCGCCTACGCCAAAGCCAACCCGGGCAAGCTCAACTATGCCTCCCAGGGCAATGGCTCGGTCTCGCACATCGGCACGGAGATCTTTAAGCAGTACACCGGCGCCGGCATGACCCATGTGCCTTACAAGGGCTCAGGCCAGGCGATCGCCGACGTGCTGGCCGGGCAGGTCCAAGTCTTCATCACCACCCCGCCCTCGGTCATGCAGCATGTGCAAAGCGGCAAGCTCAAGGCCCTGGCGGTGACCGGCAAGAGCCGTCACCCCGGCATGCCGCAGGTGCCCACCATCAGCGAGGCTGGGCTGGCCAACTTTGAGCTGGAGTCCTGGGTGGCGATTTATGCGCCGGCGGGTGTGCCCGCGCCGGTGCTGCAAAAGCTCAGCGCCGATCTCAAGCGCGCGATGGAACTGCCTGAAACCCGCCAGCGGGCCGACGCCGCCGGCATCGAGGTGCGCTTTCTGCCGCCGGCCGATACCACCCGCCTGCTCGAACGCGAAACCGTGGACTGGACCAAGGCCATCAAGGCCGCCAAGATCACGATGGATTGAGTTTCTCACTCCCCGGCTGGGGGAGGGCGAGGAAAACCGGAGGGCAGGTCTTGCGCCCTCGCCCCTTTGGGGAGAGGGAGAAATGCAAGCGCGCGCCCTCACCCCTTTGGGAACAAGAAAAACCGCCCTACTTCAAATCACCCGCCAGCGAGGCCAGGGGCTCGGGGGCGATGGTCACGTGCGCAGGGTAGTTGGTGTGGTCGCAGCCGAGCTTGACGGCCGCACCGGCCTTGATGGCCGCGCGCTGGGCGGGGTTGAACTCAAAACGCATGAAGTGCACTGCCGACGTCTTCTCGCCGTTTTCCCGCTCGAGGTCTTCGTCAGCGATCGCATAGACCCGGCCCTCGCCCTCGACCTCGACAAACACCCGGTCTTCCACGCCGATCAGCCGCGCCAACTCGCGTTTGCGCTCGTTGACGTCGGGGTACTCAATGAGCAGCGTGGCCTTCCAGTTGCTGCCTTCGGGCACCAGCGGCGCATAAGCCTCGATCTCGTGCTCGATGCCCTCTTCCTCGAAGATCTTTTCAATGCGCAGCATCTCCTGGATCTGATAGCGTATGGTCAGCTCGCTCTCGAACTGAATGTTCAGATGCTCGCCAAGTTGGACGCTGCGCAGCTTGCGGTGCTGGACCACGCTGGGCTTGTTCTCCTTGCGCCACTTGCTGTAGGCCTCCAAGGTCATGAGGCTGTCGCGGGTGACTTTTCCGGTCAGTTGCATCACGTCTGTCCTTTCTCGCCGGCCCGCACCGCGGCCCGGCTGATTTCAAAAATTACGTCAAGCCGTAGGCAGTACGAATCAGGGTCAGCGGGTGCTTTTGGGGCACCTCACCGAGCTTGTTGACCTCAAAGCCCTGGGCGATGTGGTGGCCGCCGAGCGGACAGTCGCTGGAGATCACGTCGGGAGCGCCGCCGTCCTTGTGCTGGGCCATGGCCTTGAACAAGGGCTTGCCGATCTTCATCGCCTGGTCATGAAAGCCCTTCTTGACGCCAAAGGTGCCGGCATGGCCCGAGCAGCGCTCATGGGTTTGCACGCTGGTGCCGGGCACCATTTTGAGCATTTCCTCGGTTTTTTTGCCGATGTTCTGCACCCTGCCATGGCAGGGAATTTGGTAGCTGATCTTGCCCAGGGGCTGGGTGAACTCGGTCTTGAGCAGGCCGTCGCGCTTGCGCGCCATCAGGTACTCGAAGGGGTCCCACATGTGCTCCTTGACCAGTTGCACCTCTTCGTCGCCTGGGAACATGAGCGGGATTTCCTGCTTGAACATCAGGGTGCAGCTGGGCACCGCGCTCAAGATGGCATAGCCGTCGCGGGCATAGCGGGCCAGCA
>JBAXEN010000356.1:0-4171 GCA_037140415.1 Betaproteobacteria bacterium
GCCGTCGTACAGATTGCGTTTGGTCTCGGCAACGATGGGCTCGGGCTTGACGTCGTTGCCGAGACCGGCGCAGGATTCTAGGATCAGGCGGTGCAGGCCTTCAATGTCAAGGGCGACGCGTTGGCCGCGGTCGGTGACATACAGGGTGGGCTGAGCAACAGCGGCCGGGCTGGCCTGGCGAGCCCTTTCCTGGGTACGCTTTTCACGGTAGAGCACATAGGCACGGGCGATCTCGTGATGGCCGCCGCGCATCAGGCCAAGCTCGACATGGTCCTGCACGTCCTCTATATGGAAAGTGCCGCCGCCCGGGCGCGAGCGCATCAGCGCGCGGATCACCGCCTGGGTCAGTTGATCGACCGTCTCGCGCACGCTGGCAGAAGCGGCGCCCTGGGTGCCGTGCACTGCCAGAAAGGCCTTCATCATGGCCACGGCGATCTTGTTGGGCTCGAAGGGCACCACGGCGCCGTTACGGCGAATGATCTGGTAGCTAGCGTAGACCGAGGCCTGGGGGCTTTCGGTCGGCGTGCTCAAGCCGGGGTTGCTAGAGCCGGTAAGGGGAGCTTGGGTGGCGGTTTGCATGGGTCCTCTGACTGTTTTCAATTCTTGTGGGGTGCCCTAAGGGACTTAGGCTGCCTGACTGTGCAGGGATGCTGATCTTGCAACCTGCGTACGGAATGAACGTAAAAAAATGAATCCAAAAAAAGTGTGCCGAGTTCGCGCCTATGGGCACAGGCCAGGATCGCAGGGATCTGAAACATCGGGGGTTGGGCGGACATCGACCGGGGTGTTTGTTCAGCGCCTAGGCACTATACCTAGGGCCTAAGGGGAATTCAAGCACTAGATGTAGTGTTTTTGCAATCCAGGCCCTTGCCAGGCGCCAGGCTGCTGAACGGGTCGGTCGACATGCAGATTCAGGGGTTGGAGTCTCGCGCAGATCCAGACTGCCGGCGCAAGCGTTTAAAAATGTGAACTCGCACAGCGCAAGCCTTGATTCATGCCGATCGCAGCATGATTTAGCCCGCCAGACCGCATCACGCTTGGCTTTCATGGCCAGGCCTCTGGCATGAACTAACCACCATGCACCCCTGGAAGCTGCTATGCGCAGGCTGCCGCGCCTTTCCGGGTTTTATCCAGGAAAATTTTTTGGGAAACAGCGCGCAGGCAGGCCCAGCGCCTTTTGCAGGCGGGGCCAGTCAAAGCCCGGACCGGGGTCTTGCTTGCGCCCGGGCGCCACATGTTCATGCCCGGCCAGCTGCTCAATCGGATGGACCTGCAAGAGCGCGGCGCACAGGCTGCTCAGAGTTTCATACTGCACGGCTTCAAACGGACCATCGTCCACGCCTTCGAGCTCTATGCCTATGGAGTTGTCATTGCAATTGTCGCGGCCCAGGTAGTGCGACTGTCCGGCATGCCAAGCCCGATCGGGGCTGGCCACGAATTGCCAGAGCGCGCCATCGCGCGCGATGAAGAAATGCGCCGACACCTGCAGGCCGCGGTTGGATTCAAAGTAAGGGTGGGCCTGCCAGTCCAGTTGGTTGGTGAACAGCTCCTGCACGTGGCCCTGGCCATACTGGCCGGGCGGCAAGCTGATGGCGTGAATGACGATCAGGTCTATCGCCACCCCCTCAGGCCGCGCACCGAAATTGGGCGAGTCCAGTCGGCGCGCATAGCGTTACCAGCCCTCATGCCAGAGCCCGGTCTGCGCACTGGTGTTGGTTTTGCCGCTCACTGTCCCTCAGCCGCCTGCCGGTGGGCCGCGCTGCAGTAGCTGCCCTCGCCGCCTGCGATCGCATCAGCGCCAGGAAGATGCACGCCGCAGTGGCGGCAAGCGATCATGTCCTGGGGCGGCGGTGGGGCTGGCGGCTGCTGGGGCGTCTGGCTTCTTCCGGTGCCACGCCGTGCCAGCGAGCGCCACCACCACAGGGCGAGCAGGGCCAGCGCGATCAGCAACAGGTATTTCATGCGCCGTCAGCCTCTTTGTAGGATGACCTCAAGCACGAAGCGCGAGCCCAGATAGCCGAGCAGCAGCAGGCCCGATCCCAAATAGAGCACATGTACCGCCTGCCGGCCGCGCCAGCCCCGCAGCCGGCGGCCGATCAGCAGGCCGGCAAAGATGAACCAGGCCAGCACCGAGAACACCGTCTTGTGGTTCAGGACCGCATGCATACGGCCGGCATAGACGGTTTCGGCGAAGTACCAACCGGCCAGCAGGCTGGCGGTCAGCAGCACAAAGCCGGCTTGTACAAACCGAAAGGTCAGGCGTTCGAGCGTGAGCAGCGGCATGCCGCGGTCGAGGTCGGCCATCTCCCGCAACCGTTTTTCAGAGCGGGCCATCAGCCAGCCGTGCAACACCGCTGCAGTAAACAGGCCGTAGGAGGCGATGCCCAAAGCCCAGTGCAGGGGCAGCCAGGCCGAGGCTATCGTCTCGTAGCTCACACCCGGGAAATGCTGGGGCAGCAGCACCGCCACCGTTCCCACCCCTGACAGAGGGGAGCCCGAGCCCAGCTGGGGCAGCAGCTCGTTTTCGACCGCAATGACCGCCAGCACCAGCCAGACCGTCATTGACAGGGCCGGCGCAAAGCCAAAGCGCGGCGGCTGCCCGAACAGCCCCTCGGCCAGGCTCACTGCATGCAGCAGCCAGGCCAGTACAAAAATGGCTCGGCTCAGACCTTTGCCCAGGCGCGCGCTCCAGATCGCCAGCAGCAGATAGGCCAGGGCGGCCGCGGTTGCAATCACGTAAGCCCAGGCGGGGCTCAAGGCTAGAATCATGTGCACAGTTTAGCCTTCCACTCACCTCGGCGCCGAGCTTGCCCTTGCGCCGCCAGCCATGGCCTCAGCCCTTAGCGACAAACTCACCCGCCTGGTCAAGCAATTGCGTGGCCAGGCGCGCATCACCGAGACCAATGTGCAGGACATGCTGCGCGAGGTGCGCATGGCCCTGCTGGAGGCCGATGTGGCGTTGCCCGTGGTGCGTGACTTCATCGCTCGGGTCAAAGAAAAAGCCCTGGGCCAGGAGGTGTTGGGCTCGCTCTCGCCGGGGCAGGCCCTGGTGGGCATCGTCAACCGTGAGCTGGCAGCGACCATGGGCGAGGGCGTTGCAGACATCAATCTAGCGGTGCAGCCGCCGGCGGTGATCCTGATGGCTGGCCTGCAGGGTGCGGGCAAGACCACCACCACCGCCAAGCTGGCCAAGCACCTGATCGAAAAGCGCAAGAAGAAGGTGCTGACGGTATCGGGTGACGTCTACCGCCCGGCCGCGATTGAACAGCTCAAGATGGTGACCGCCCAAGCCGGCGCCCAGTGGTTTGAAAGCCGCGCTGATCAAAAGCCGGTGGACATCGCCCGGGCCGCACTGGAATATGCCCGCAGTCACTATTTTGATGTGCTGCTGGTCGATACCGCTGGCCGCCTGGCGATCGACGAAGCTCTGATGAATGAGATCAAGGCCCTGCATGCCGAGCTCAAGCCGGTCGAGACCCTGTTTGTGGTCGACGCCATGCAGGGTCAGGACGCGATCAATACCGCCAAGGCCTTCAGCGAGGCCCTGCCGCTGACCGGCATTGTGCTGACCAAGCTCGACGGCGATTCACGCGGTGGCGCGGCGCTGTCGGTGCGGCAGATCACCGGCGCACCAATCAAATTTGCCGGCGTCTCGGAAAAGATCGATGGGCTGGAGGTGTTCGACGCCGAGCGCCATGCCGGCCGCATCCTGGGCATGGGCGACATTTTGGCCCTGGTCGAGCAGGTCAGCGCCGGCGTGGACATGGAGGCGGCGCAAAAGCTCGCCGCCAAGGTCAAGAGCGGTGCCGGCTTTGATCTCAACGACTTCTTGTCCCAGATCCAGCAAATGAAGCAAATGGGCGGCCTGTCCAGCCTGATGGACAAGCTGCCCTCGCAGCTGTCGGCCAAGGCCGCCGACATGGACCTGGGCAAGGTCGAAAAAGACATCGCACGCAAGCAGGGCATCATTCACAGCATGACGCCCAAAGAGCGCGCCAAGCCTGAGCTGATCAAGGCCACCCGCAAAAAACGCATCGCCTTGGGCGCCGGCGTTCAGGTGCAAGACGTCAACCGCCTGCTCAATGAATTCGAGCAGATGCAGGGCATGATGAAAAAAATGCAGGGCGGCGGCATGATGAAGATGCTCAAGCGCATGGGCGGCATGAAGGGT
>JBAXEN010000357.1:0-4161 GCA_037140415.1 Betaproteobacteria bacterium
AGCATGATCACCAAAGTGAACTCGGCAAGCTTAAAAAACAGGCCGGTGAGCTTTTTCATGAACGAAGCATCAATGAGGCCCCTATCGGGAGGGGGCCTTCAAACTCAAGCGATTACTTGGTGTCCTCAATGGCCTTGAGCAGGGCCGGCCCGCTTTTCTCGCCGAAGGTCTTGGCGATTTCGGCCGAGACGATCTTCTGGAAGGGCGCCATGTCGACGTTCTCGATCACCTGCATGCCAGACTTCTTGAGGTCGGCGATCACCTTGCCGGCGTTTTGCGCGTTCAGGTTGCGCTGGAAGGTGGCTGCCTCGCGGGCTGCGTCCACCACGATCTTCTGGTAGTTGGCCGGCAGGCTGTCGAACTTGGCCTTGTTCATCGCCACCACCAGGGGCGAGTACACATGGTTGCTCACCGTCAGGTGCTTTTGCACCTCGTAGAACTTGGACGACCAGGTCACATTGATCGGGTGCTCCTGCGCGTCAAAAGTGCCGGTTTCCAGGGCGGTGTAGAGCTCGGCGATCGGCATGGGCGAGGGGTTCATGCCCAGCAGCCTGAAGGCCTGGATGTGATAGGGGTTGGGGGTCGAGCGGATCTTCAGTCCCTTGAGGTCATCAGGCTTGTTGACCGGGCGCTTGTTGTTGGTGAAGGCGCGCCAGCCGTTTTCCCAGTAGGCCAGGCCTTTGAGCCCGTGCGGGGCCAGTTCGTTGAGCACGCCGGTGCCGACCGCACCGTCGAGCACGTTGTAGGCATGTTGGGCGCTGCGAAACACGAAGGGCAGTTCCATCGCAGCGGTATTGGGCACGATGCCGTTGAAGTTGGAGGCGCCGCTGGAGACGATGTCGATGGTGCCGCCGCGGGTGCCGTTGATCATGGCCGCGTCGTTGCCCAGTTGGTTGGCCGGGAAGATGGTGATTTCCACGTCGCCATTGGTGCGCTGCTTGACCAACTCGGCCAGCTTCATGGCTGCGGCATGCTGGCCATCGGTGGTATTGACCGCATGGCCCATCTTCAGGTTGAACTTGGCGGCCAGGGCGCTGGAGCCAACGGCCGTCATGAGGCAGGCCATCAAGATGCGTGAAAGTTTCATGGGAGTCTCCTGGTTAGAAATCGATAGCGGAATCAATCGGTGGGCAGTGCGTATTCGTCCGCACTGAAGACGGTGTGAAACACGGTGCCATCGAACATGGCGATCAGCGCCTTGGAAACCTCTTTGCTTTCCAGGCGCACCGGCGAGGCCAGGGCCAGCTCGATGGATTCGCGGCTCGGGTAGCGCACCGACAGCACCATGCCAAAGTGCGGCTGGCTCACATCGCTCTCGACCTGCCTGAGCACCCGCACTTCCTGGGCGCCGGGAAAGCGGGTCCACAGCGGCACCAGCTTGTCGCGGATGTATTGGTTGAAGGCTTGCTCTTGGCCCGGTCGGACCTGGCCCTGAAAAAATGCGCAGCGTATGAACATCGGGTTCCTGGGGTTATAGATTCAAAGATTGGCTGGCAGGCCAGGGTGGACCTGCAAGGCGGCCAAGGCCTCGTCGACCAACTGGCTCACCGGTTCGGTGATGGCTAAGGTGATCACATCTTCCTCGTCGACGGTGGGCCGCTCGAGCGTGCGAAATTGGCTCTCTAACATCTGGGGCTGCATGTAGTGGCCAGCCCGCCGGGCCATGCGCTGGCTGATCAGCTCGTAGCTGCCTTCCAGAAAAACAAAACGCACCTCACCGGCCTGCGCACGGATGCGGTCGCGGTAGATTCGGCGCAGGGCAGAGCAGGCCACCACCCGGCCGGGCCATGGGCTGTCTGCCAGGTAGGCGCCGATGCGATCGAGCCAGGGCCAGCGGTCGGCATCTTGCAAGGCAATGCCGGCGCGCATCTTGGCCACGCTTTCGGGCAGGTGCAGGTCGTCGCCGTCCATCACCTGCAGACCCAGTCGCTCACCCAAAGCCAGGCTCAGCGTGGACTTGCCGCTGCCCGACACGCCCATGATGACCAGGCGCAGTGGCAAGCTCGGCTCGCTCATGTCAGCGCGCACGGGCGGCCGTCCATTCGGGCACTGGGGTGAGCAGCGCCTGACCTTCAATGCCGGCGCGCATATTGGCAAAAGCCAGGTCGGCCATGGCTTGGCGGGTCTGCGCGGTGGCACTGGCCATGTGCGGGGTCAGCACCACCTGCGGCATGGCCCAAAGTGCCGAGGGCACGCGCGGTTCGTCGGCAAACACGTCAAGCCCGGCCCCGGCGATGGTGCCTTGCGTCAGCGCATCGATCAGGGCCTGTTCGTCAACCACGCTGCCGCGCGCCACATTGATCAGGAAGCCTTGGGGCCCCAGGGCTTGCAGCACCTGGGCGTTGATCAGGTGCCGCGTGCCGGCCCCCCCGGGGGTGATGACCACCAGGAAGTCGGACTGGCTCGCCAGGCTGGCCGCGTCGGGGAAATAGCGGTGGCTCAGTTCGGCCTTGGGGGAACGCGCGGTATATGAAATCGACATGCCGAAGGCCTGAGCCCGTTGTGCGATGGCCTGACCGATGCGGCCCATGCCCACGATGCCCATTCGCGCCCCCGAGACCTTGCGTCCCAGGGCCAGCGGCCCTTGGGGCCAGCGGCCGGCCCGCACGAATTGGTCAGCCAGAGCAATCTGCCGGCCCACCGCCAGCACCAGACCCATGGCCAGGTCGGCCACGTCCTCGGTCAGCACGCCCGGTGTGTGGGTTACGGGGATGCCTTGTTCAATGGCTGTTGGCACATCGACGCCGTCGTAGCCGACCCCAAAAACTGACACCACACGTGCCTGTGGCAATTGCCGCAGCAAGCTGCCGGGCACCAGCGCCTCCCCGGTGCCGGCCACGCCCAGAATGCGCGGTGCAAGCGCCGCGAAGGCCTGCGGGTCGGTCTCGTGGGTGCGGTCGTGAACCGTGTAAAGGCTGTCAAGGGCCTGGCGGTAGAAGGGGTGCAACTTGGCCACCGCCAGCACATCGGGTCTGGACAAAACTTACTCCTGAAGGTATTGGATAGCGCTATCCAAAGAAGCTGGAAACGGTGCGGGATTTCCCTTCAAGCTGGGATTTCTGCGCTCAGAAGCCCTGGACCTATTTGGGATAGGGCTCGCCAGCCTTCTTGGATAGCGCTATCCTACCGACTTGGCATCCCGCATCTTCTGAGGACTAACCCTTGCCTGCTGACCGTTCATTGCCCGCTCTGCGTCGCCGCGCCACCGGCCGGGTCACCCTCAGCGATGTGGCCCGCGCTGCCGGGGTGAGCACCAGTACCGCCTCGCGGGCGCTGCGCGGAGAGCGGGCGGTGGCGCCGGAGCTGATCGCGCAGGTGCAAACGGCTGCCCAGCGCCTGGCTTACGTGCCCGATCCGGCCGCACGCGCTCTGGCTTCGCGCCACAGCGACCATGTGGCGGTGCTGATCCCACTGTTGTCCAACACCCTGTTCGTCGATCTGCTCGAGGCCGTGCAGAAGACCCTGCGGGCCCAGGGCTACCAGACGCTGATGGGCGTGACCCACTACGACCGCCAGGAGGAAGAGCAGCTGTTGCGCGAGCTCTTGCTGCACCGGCCGGCCGGCTTGTTGATCACCGGTCGCGATCACAGTCCGGCCAGCCTGGAACTGATGGCCTGCAGCCGGGTGCCTTGTGTGCATCTGATGGATCTGGCCGAGCCGGGCGGGGCGGTGCCGAGCTACAGCGTAGGCTTTGACCAGGCCGAGGCCGGCGCCGAATTGACCCGACACCTGCTGCGCCAAGGCTACCGCCGGGTGGCTTTTGCCGCTGCCCAGCTTGATGCCCGGGTCCTGCAGCGCATGAGCGGCTGGCGCAGCGCTTTGCAGGCCGCAGGGGCCTACGACCCGACCTTGGAATGGCTCAACCCCGCCGCCTCCTCGCTGGCGCTGGGCGGGCAGATGTTCGAGCAGATCGTCCAGCAAAGACCAGCGATCGATGCGATTTTCTTTTGCAACGACGACCTGGCCCAGGGTGCGCTCCTTAGCGCACTGCGCCGGGGTATTCGGGTGCCCGAGCAGGTGGCCATCGTCGGCTTCAATGACCTGACCGGCAGCGACCAGACCCTGCCGGCGCTGACCACGGTGCGCACGCCGCGCGCGCGCATCGGCGAGGCAGCCGCGCAGATGCTGCTGGGTCTGATCAAGGGCCAGCAGCCTGAGCAG
>JBAXEN010000358.1:0-4149 GCA_037140415.1 Betaproteobacteria bacterium
CATGCCTGCGGCCCATGCCGAGCGTGAGAACCGGCCGCGCGCGGTGGCCGACTACATTGCGGGCATGACCGACCGCTTTGCAGCGCGCGAACATGAGCGACTGACCGGCTCCAAGCTGCTATGACGAAGCGCTCTGAGGACGCCTTGTTTTCGGCCTGGGTGGTGGTGCTCGCCGGCGTGGTGTCGGCCCTGCAGGTGGGCAAACTGCCGCCGGCGCTGACCGCGCTGCAGGCCGATCTGGGCTTGACGCTGGTGCAGTCCGGTTTCTTGTTGTCCATGGTCCAGCTGGCCGGCATGCTGACCGCAGTCGTGGTGGGGCTGCTGGCCGATCGTCTGGGCCTCAAGCGCGCCATGGTCAGCGGCTTGGTTTTGCTGGCTGCGGCCAGCGCGCTGGGCAGTTTGGCCAGCAGCGCGGCGGTCCTGCTGATTCTGCGAGCCATCGAAGGCATGGGTTTTTTGTGGGTCACACTGCCGGCGCCGGCCCTGATTCGTCGCTTGGTGCCGGTTGGGCGGCTGGCGGGCATGATCGGTGTTTGGGGCACTTACATGCCCTTGGGTACCGCACTGGCTCTGCTTGGGGGACCTTTTGTCATTCCGATCGGCGGCTGGCCCCTGTGGTGGAACCTCTTCGCACTGCTGTCCCTAGCAATGGCGATCTGGCTGTACCGGGCTGTGCCTGCCGATCCGCCAAGCTTGCCCCAGGTCCGCGGCAGCCTGGTCTCGAGTCTGGCGGCGACCTTGTCTGCGCCGGGGCCCTGGCTGGTTGCGCTCATGTTTTGCGTTTACTCCGCCCAGTGGCTGGCGGTGGTGGGTTTTCTTCCCTCCATCTATGCCGGCGCCGGTTTGACCGGCGCGACCTTGGGGGTGCTTACCGCCCTGGCCGCCGGGGCTAACGTGCTGGGCAATGTGGCCTCGGGCCGACTGCTGCAGGCGGGCCACCAGCCCCACAGGCTGTTGTGGGTCGGCTTTGGCGGCATGGCCGTCGGCAGCAGCCTGGCTTTCATGGCCGCGACCGAGGCCCTGCCGGTGCTGCGCTATGGTGCGACGCTGCTCTTCTTCAGTGTGGGCGGCCTGGTACCTGGAACCTTGTTTGCGCTGGCAGTTCGGCTGGCCCCCGGCGAACGCCAGGTCGCCGGCACGGTGGGCTGGGTATTGCAGTGGTCAGCCTTGGGGCAGTTTTTCGGCCCGCCCGCCATGGCCTGGGTGGCCGCCCAAGCCGGCGGCTGGCAGCAGACCCCCCTGGTCACCGGCAGTTGCTGCGCCCTGGGGGCTGCACTGGCTTGGCTGACTGCGCGCCATATTCGGCGCGCCGCCAAGACTGCAAGCGCCTGAGGTCTTACTCGGCCTCAATCTTGGCTTCGCGGATGGCCTTGGCCCATTTGGCCGTCTCGATACGGGTGCGTTCGGCCAAAGCCTGTGGCGTGCCAGGTGAGGTTTCAAAACCCAGGGCGGCGAAGCGGTCCTGCAGGTCCTTGTCGCTGGCTGCGGCGTTGGCGGCCCGATTCAGACGATTGATGATCTCGGGCGGTGTGCCAGCTGGGGCGAACAGCGCAAAGTAGGCGATCAGTTCATAGTCCTTCAGGCCCAGCGCTTCATTGACCGTGGGCAGGTCGGGCACGGAAGCGGCCCGCTGCATTGAGGTGACGGCCAGGCCCCGCACCTTGCCGGCCTTGACCTGCGGCAGCATGACGGCGAAGTCGGCGGTGAACATATTGACCTGACCGCCAATCAAGTCGGTCATGGCAGCAGGCCCGGATTTGTAGGGTACATGCGTCATTTGAATGCCAGCCATGCTGGCCAGCATCTCGCTGGAGACCCGTTGCGATGCGCTGGCGCTGGCAAAGGTCACCTGTCCTGCCTTGCTTTTGGCCAAGTTCACGAAGTCGCGCAGGTTTTTGACCGGCACATCGTTGTTGACCGCCACGATCAAGGGTACCGATCCCAGGAAGGCGATCGGCGCAAAAGCCGTATCCTGGTCGTAGGGCAATTTCTTCATGAGACTCTTGAGCGCCGCATTAGTGCTGTTCGTGCCCACCATGATCGTGTAGCCATCAGGGGTCGACTTGACCAGCGCGTCGGCGCCGAGCATGCCGTTGACCCCGGCGCGGTTTTCAACCACGATCGGCTGCCCCAGGTTCTCTGACATCTTCTGCGCGAAGGCTCGACCGATTTGGTCAGTGGCGCTGCCTGGCGCGAAAGGCACGATGGCCTTGATCGGTTTGTTCGGAAAAGCGCCGCTTGCGACACTTTGGGCTTGTGCCCAGCTGCTGACAAGACCCAGCGACAGAGCAAGGACGGCTGAGATACGAAGGCCCATGGAAACTCCTTTTGATGACTTTGTGCAGATTGTCCGCATCCGCTGGCCTTTCGGCCTTCGGGATCTTCCCTGAATAACTGGCGTCAGAGATAATTGGGGTCAGATACAGATTAATTTCTCGCCATGGCACGCCAAACCCGCTTGACTGTTCCTGGCTATCCCCACCACGTGATTCAGCGGGGCAATGATCGCCAGCCGATTTTTCGGGACGATGGCGACCGTCAGCGCCTGTGGAGCCTGTTGCTCGAACACACCCAGCGTCTGAAAGTGGCTGTCCATGCCTATGTGTTCATGGACAACCATTTTCACCTTTTGCTCACCCCCGAGACTGACGACGGCTTGCCGCAGCTGATGCAGGCTGTCGGCCGCAGCTATGTGCGTTACTTTAATAACCGGCATGGCCGCAGCGGCACCCTGTGGGAGGGGCGCTACCGATCCAGCCTCATTGAAACCGAGCGGTATCTGCTGACCTGCATGGCCTACATTGATCTCAATCCGGTGCGCGCGGGCATGGTTTTAGAGCCCCAACAACATCTGTGGTCCAGCCACAG
This sequence comes from Betaproteobacteria bacterium, assembly GCA_037140415.1. Classification (GTDB taxonomy): domain Bacteria; phylum Pseudomonadota; class Gammaproteobacteria; order Burkholderiales; family Burkholderiaceae_C; genus Polaromonas. The sequence continues at coordinate 2,869 of JBAXEN010000358.1, forward strand.
GCACTTGATTGGTCAGCTCGGCGACAAATTGGTGAGCCCACATGCACTTTTTTGGAGCCTGGGCAATACCCCTTTCGCCCGAGAGGCCGCCTATGCCCAGCTGGTGCAGGCCGGGATCGCTGACCGGCATCAGAGCGATCTGACCCGCTCGGCCCTGACGGGTTGGACGCTGGGCTCACCCGCGTTTGTGCAATCGCTCGAGCAAAGCACCCAGCGACGCCTTCGTCCAGGCAAAGCTGGTCGGCCCTATGGGAATCGACGCGAGGACTGATGGTGTCTCAAGCAGCAGTCTTGATGCTGGATTGATCTGTCCCCAATTAATTTCAGAAGCGGGAATTTTTGAATTAATCGGTATCTGACCCCAATTATTTTCCAATTATTTTTGTTGGCATCGTTGTTGCAAGGCCTTATGCTCCACGGTTCGGATTTTTGACCATAAGGGTTTGCCATGACTAGCGCCTATGAACTGGAACTTGCGCGACAGCAAGGTCTGTATTCGCCCGACCAAGAGCACGACGCATGCGGCGTGGGCTTTGTCGCACATATCAAGGGCCACAAGAGCCACGCCATCGTCGAGCAGGCGCTCAAGATCTTGGAGAACCTGGACCATCGGGGTGCGGTGGGTGCCGACAAGCTGATGGGCGACGGTGCGGGCATTCTGATTCAGATGCCCGATTTGCTCTATCGCGAGGAAATGGCCAAGCAGGGCGTGCACCTGCCAGCCTTTGGCGAGTATGGCGTGGGCATGGTGTTTTTGCCCAAAGAGCATGCCTCGCGCATGGCTTGCGAGCAGGAACTCGAGCGCGCCGTCAAGGCCGAAGGCCAGGTGCTGCTGGGCTGGCGCGATGTGCCGGTCAACCGCGACATGCCGATGTCGCCGACGGTGCGTGAAAAAGAGCCGGTGATGCGCCAGATCTTCATCGGCCGCGGTGCCGATGTGATTGTTCAGGACGCGCTCGAGCGCAAGCTCTATGTGATCCGCAAAACCGCCAGCGCCGCCATACAGGCGCTGGGTCTCAAGCACAGCAACGAGTATTACATTCCCAGCATGTCCAGCCGGACGGTGGTCTACAAGGGCCTGCTGCTGGCCGACCAGGTGGGCACTTATTACCTGGACTTGCAGGATGCGCGCTGCGTATCAGCCCTGGGTCTGGTGCATCAGCGCTTTTCGACCAACACCTTCCCGGAGTGGCCACTGGCCCACCCCTATCGCTATGTCGCGCACAACGGCGAGATCAACACCGTCAAGGGCAACTACAACTGGATGAAGGCCCGCGAGGG
>JBAXEN010000359.1:0-4124 GCA_037140415.1 Betaproteobacteria bacterium
CGCTGCAGCAAAGATGAAAAAACCGCCTTCGGGCGGTTTTTTCATGGGCGCCTCAAGAACGCAGGCCCGGCGCCTGGTTGAGCGGGATCACCAGCAAGTCGTTATCCCGGGCAAAGCCCATCACAAAGTCCCAGGCCATGGGCTCGGCATCGCGCAGATCGGGGTGAACCACCACGCACTTGATGTTGTCAACGACAGTTGGCACGCACCAGGGCGAATAGCTCAGATGACTGCCCGGTTGCGCGCCACCGGGGCGGAACTGGCTCATCACGCCAGCCAAGCGGTCGGCCCAATCGCTGGGCCGAAACACCTTACCGTCGGCGGTCAAACCCTGAATGAGAAGTTCTTGGACGCTCGGAGCGGGCATGAGGGCGTGGGGCAAGCGGTGAAATCGTCCAGCCAAGCCGGCGACAGAGTGAAAAATTCTATCTTACGAATGCAAAGACGCCGAGCTCGGCGAGGCGCCGTTTGGGCATCAGATGCAGCGCTTGCGATGCGGGCGCCTGACCCTAAAATGCAGTCCCTTCAGGAACTTTCCCTGAGCCCCTGGGCCGGTGAGCGCGGATCTGCAGCGATCGCCGGCTCTTTTGTTTCTGCCCCGTTGTATCGCCGAGTCATCCCATGAACGCTGCCGCCGCCACGCCGCCCTCTTCGCCCCACGTCATGAGCACCTACGGGCGCCTGCCGATCGCGCTGTCGCACGGTCAGGGCTGCCGAGTCTGGGATGAGCAGGGCAAGTGCTACCTCGACGCCCTCGGTGGCATTGCGGTCAACACCCTGGGCCATGCCCACCCACGCTTGGTCAGCGCCCTGTGTGACCAGGTGGGCAAGCTCATTCACACCTCCAACTACTACCACATCCCGCTGCAAGAGCAGTTGGCGGCCAAGCTGGTGGAGCTGTCGGGGATGAGCAATGTATTTTTCTGCTCGACCGGGCTGGAGGCCAACGAGGCGGCGCTCAAGCTGGCGCGCAAGTTCGGCCACAACAAAGGCATCGCCCGGCCCGAGGTGGTGGTCTATGAAAAGGCCTTTCATGGCCGCAGCATCGCCACGCTCAGCGCCACCGGCAATGCCAAAGTGCAGGCTGGCTTTGAACCCCTGGTGGAGGGCTTTATTCGCGTGCCCATCAATGACATGGCCGCGCTCGAGCGCGCCACCGCCAACAACCCCAATGTGGTGGCAGTTTTTTTTGAGGCGATTCAAGGTGAAGGCGGCGTCAACCCGATGGACGCGAGCTACCTGCAGCAGGTGCGCAAAATGTGTGATCAGCGCGATTGGCTGCTGATGATCGACGAGGTGCAGTGCGGCATGGGCCGAACCGGCAAATGGTTTGCCCATCAGTGGGCCGGCATCGTGCCCGACGTCATGCCGCTGGCCAAAGGCCTGGGCTCGGGCGTGCCAGTGGGCGCGGTGGTGGCCGGCCCCAAGGCTGCGAACATTTTTGTGGCTGGCAACCATGGCTCCACCTTTGGTGGTAACCCGCTGGCCATGCGCGCGGGGGTCGAGACCATCCGCATCATGGAGCAAGAGGGCCTGCTGGCCCATGCCAGCCAGGTTGGCGAGCATCTGCGCGCCGCGCTCCAGCGCGAGCTGGGCCCGCTCAAAGGCCTCAAAGACATCCGTGGCAAGGGCTTGATGATCGGCGTCGAGCTGAGCGTGCCCTGCAGCGAGCTCATGAGCCGCGCCGCTGAGGCGGGCCTGCTCATCAGCGTGACCGCCGACACCGTGATCCGGCTGGTGCCACCGCTGATCATGAGCACCGCCGAAGCCGACGAAGTGGTGGCCATTTTGGCGCCGCTGGTGCGGGCCCTGCTCAAAGAAAAAGGCGCCGCATGAGCGCCACCCTGCCCCCGGTGCGGCATTACCTGCAATTTAGCGACTTCAGCGCCGCCGAATACGCCTACCTGTTCGAGCGGGCCGCGCTCATCAAGCGCAAATTCAAGGCCTACGACAAGCACCAACCGCTGGTCGATCGCACCCTGGCCATGATCTTTGAGAAGGCCTCCACCCGCACCCGGGTGAGCTTTGAGGCGGGTATGTACCAACTCGGCGGCTCAGTGGTCCACCTGACCACCGGCGACAGCCAACTTGGCCGCTCTGAGCCGATTGAAGACAGCGCCAAGGTCATCAGCCGCATGGTCGATCTGGTGATGATCCGCACCTACGAGCAGACCAAGATCGAGCGCTTTGCCCAGCACTCGCGGGTGCCGGTGATCAACGGCCTGACCAACGAATTTCACCCCTGCCAGATCATGGCCGACATCTTCACCTTCATTGAGCACCGCGGCTCGATGGCGGGCAAAGTGGTGGCTTGGGTGGGCGACGGCAACAACATGGCCAACACCTGGCTGCAGGCGGCCGAGCTTCTCAATTTCAAGGTGCACCTGAGCACGCCCAGCGGCTACGGGGTCGACCAGGCGGTCGCTGGCGTGCGTTCGAGCGAGAGCTACAAAGTCTTTGACGACCCGATGCAAGCCTGCAAGGGTGCCGATCTGGTGACCACCGATGTGTGGACCAGCATGGGCTACGAGGCCGAAAACGAGGCCCGCAAAAAAGCCTTTGCCAACTGGTGCGTCACGCCCGAGATGATGTCGCTGGCCCACCACGACGCGCTGTTCATGCACTGCCTGCCCGCCCACCGGGGCGAAGAGGTGGCGGCCGAGGTCATCGACGGTCGGCAATCGGTGGTCTGGGACGAGGCCGAAAACAGGCTGCATGTGCAAAAAGCGCTGATGGAGTTCTTGCTGCTCGGTCGCCTGGCGTGACGCCCTGCGCTGGCAGCGCACCCCATGAGCCGGGACACGCCATCCATGCGCGCACCCCATGACAGACGATCTATGCACCTCCTGCGGCGCCTGCTGCGCCAGCTTTCGGGTTGACTTTTCAGTGCACGAACTCGACTCGCAGGGCGGCTGCGTGCCAGACGGGCTGACGGTCGAGGTCAACGGTGTTACCTGCCGCATGCGCGGCACCGACCATTTGCCGGTACGCTGCGCCGCCCTGAGCGGAAAAATTGGCGAACGGGTGAGCTGCGGCATCTACGAATGGCGCCCCAATCCCTGCCGTGAACTCGAACCCGTCAGCGACGCCTGTCTGCAGGCTCGCAGGCGCCATCGGCTACCTCCGCTGTAATTTGTTGCACCAACGAGACACTGGATCGAAAAAGATCCAATGCCTCGATCGCGCCGCATAGCCACATTAAGTATTACAAGTTCATACAAATTTAGATAATGCAAATTTTATATATTTAAATTCATTCAATAATGATAATACTTTTAATATATTAGTCGAAGGCCCTATAAACCCACCCTCATTAATTACTCATTTGTAATTGGTTGAGGTATTCCTGAAATTCGGCGAATGTCATAAAACCTGTGTTGTCGTCAACTCAACAGGTTTTATAGTGTCCAATAAAATAAATGTTGCCGGAATTACCTCCATTGCAGCCGACGAAAAATACCGCAAAACAACTGAATTAATTCAAAGCAACGCTGAACAGTTGCAGGCCAGCGAACCGCTCAGCCGTTTGCCTGGCGGGGCTCTCACCCGGCGGCGCTTGCCGGGCGAGGACGGGCAGGCAACAGACGCTCAGGACAGCATCGCCTTGGCAGGTCCAACAGCGACTGCAGGGCCAGACACTGAACTGGCTCCCAGCCCGGATACCGAGGCCCTGGAAACGCACCTGACTGATTTGGGGTCCGCTTGGACCCCATCGTCTGGGCCTTCTTCAAGCGATTTGGCAGGCACGATGGAGCTGGGCTCACAGCCCGGCATTCAACTGGCCCAGGCGCCTGCTGCGGCCGTGGTCAGCGACGCGGCAGCTGCCTCCGGTGCCGCGAGCACCAGCACCGCAGTCGCAGCAACTGCGGTCGGGCAAGGTGCTGGCTTATTGGTCGCCGCCGGCGCTGCCGGGCTCGTGGCAACGGCAGTCAGCGCACAACAGGCCAAGGATAAAACGCCCCCCACGCTGAGCATCACCAGCGACAAAGCTGCACTCAAAGTCGGCGAGACAGCCACCATCACCTTTACCTTCAGCGAAGACCCGGGCACGAGCTTTGGCGCAGACGACGTGGTGGTCAGCGGCGGCACCCTGGGCGCCATCAGTGGCAGCGGCCTGACCCGCA
>JBAXEN010000360.1:0-4112 GCA_037140415.1 Betaproteobacteria bacterium
CTGGCCGGTGCCACCAAGGCGCTGGTGTTTCAGCTGGCCTCGCTGACCGATGTGCATTGGTCGATGTCCGGCGAGGTGGTGCTGATGACCCTGATCGGCGGCCTGGGCACGCTGTTTGGGCCGGTGCTGGGCGCGGCGGTGATTGTGAGCATGCAGAACTACCTGGCCGACCTGGGCTCCTGGGTGACGGTGGCCCAGGGCGTGATTTTTGTGGTCTGCGTCATGGCCTTCCGCAAAGGCGTGATCGGTGAGCTGGCCAGCTGGCTCAAGCGGCCGCTGTAAGCTGCAACCGCGGCCTGGGGCGGGCTCGGGTGCCCAGCTGCAGCTTGACACTGGCAGAACGCTGGAGGCAGCCCACGCAGGGACCGGCCTGAGCGCCTGGGTATCAAGGGATATCAGCGGGCCTCGGCCTCAACCACAAAGCTCACCACGGTGGCGCAAGAGCCGCCAATGTTGAGGGTCTGAATGCGGCGGGCGCCTTCAATCTGGCATTCAGCAGCCTGGCCGGTGACCTGGCGGGCTGCGTCAAACAGCATGCGCGAGCCGGTGGCGCCCACCGGATGGCCGCAGCCGATCAGCCCACCGCTGGGATTGATCGGGCAGCGCCCACCGGTCTCGATCCAGCCCTCTTCCACCGCCTGCCAGCTCTGGCCGGGCGCAGTCAGGCCAAAGTGGTCAATAGCCATGTACTCGGTGGTGGTAAAGCAGTCGTGCGTCTCGATGCCCGACAGCGCCTCGACCCCGGAGATGCCGGCGCGGCCCCAGGCCTGCTCGATGGCCTGCCGCACATGCGGGAACACATAGGGCTGACCCTGGCTGCGCTCAATCTTGTCACGCAGGCGCAGGCCGGCATTGCGGTGGCCCCAGCCCGAAATGCGGGCCAGCGTCCGGCTGCCCTGCAGCGCCGCATGCTCGGCGGCAAAGCGGGCCGAGGCCAGCACCACCGCACAGGCACCGTCGGTGATCTGACCGCAGTCCTGCCGGCGGGTGCCCGGCTCGATCAGCGGATTGGCCTGCTCGTCGTCGGTAAAGCTCAGTTCGTCGAACTGCCACTTGCGGGTCTGCGCCAGCGGATTGCGCTTGGCATTGCCGTAATTGATCTGCGCAATGCGGTTGAGGTATTTGCGGTCCAAGCCATAGCGCCGCTCATACTCCTGGGCCAGCAGACCAAAGGCGGCCGGCCACATGAAGGTGCAGTCGATGTCCTCGCGGCCTTGCCACGCAGCAGCGTTTTGATTGACCGAGGCCACATCACCGGCGGTGTTCTTGAACTCCTCTGCGCCCAGCACCAGCACGCATTCATAACGGCCGGCTTCAATTTCGGCCATCGCGGTGAGCACCGCCAGCGAGGACGATGCACAAGCGCCCTCATGGCGCATGGCCGGCACGCCCCACAACTCGGGCACCACCTGGGCCACCATGGCGCCCAGGTGCGCCTGGTTGCGCTGCAATTCGCCAAAGGCATTGCCTACATGAATACTTTCGATGGCGGAAGGATCAAGTTGGCTGGCCGCCAATGCCTCCAAGGTGGCCTCGCGCATCATGTCGGAGATGTCCTGGCCGTGACGCGACCAGGCTTTGGCGAAGTCGGTTTGGTAGCCACCCAAGATGTAGACCGGAGCACCCATGAATTTTTCTCCAACAAAAGGAAGGGGCAATCTACCCCAGGCGGCCGGCCGACTCAATGCCTACTGTCACCCACATAACAGGGGCGCTATGGCAAGTCGACCACACTGTATATTGGCGCACGACAAAAAAGCGAGGAGACATTCATGATGACGAAGACCCCGACCCGCCGCGATTTCAACGCTGCTATGGCGCTGCTGCTGGGCAGCGCCACTGGCTCAAGCTTTGCACAAGCGGCCACGCTCAAGGTGGTGGTAGGGCTGCCACCGGGCGGCAGCGGCGACCTGATCGCCCGCGTGATTGCCGAGGAATTCACCAAAGCCACCGGGCAAAGCGCGGTGGTCGAGAACAGACCCGGCGCCGGCACCAACATCGCTTCTGACTTCGTCTCGCGCGCCGCGCCCGATGGCAACACCATCTTGGTCTCGGGCAACACCGGCCACGGCATCAACCCCTGGCTGTATAAAAAGCTCAACTGGGACCCGATCAAGGACTTCACGCCCATCACCAAGGTCTCGACCATGCCCATGGTGATCGCGGTCACGCCCGGGCGGCAGATTCGCAGCCTCAATGAGCTCATCACCAAGGTCAAGAGTGAGCCGGGCAAATGGTCTTTTGCCTCGCCGGGCATAGGCACGCCGCAGCACCTGGCCGGGGTGCAACTGGCCCGCACCATGGGCATGGACCTGGAGCACATACCCTTCCAGGGCGGCGCGCCCGCGCTGGCCGGCGTGCTCTCGGGCGAGGTGCCGGTGCTCATCGGCAGCAGCCCAGTGGTGCTGCCCCAGGTCCGGGCTGGCAAGCTGGTGCCGCTGAGCCTGATTTCGCGCTCGCCTTCCAAGCTCATCCCTGGTGTGCCTGGCCTGGCCGCAGCGGGCATCCAAGACATCGACCTGGACGGCTATTGGGGCATCTGGGGGCCGGGGAATATGCGGCCTGAAGTCACCCGCCGCCTGTTTGATGTGATCACGAAAATTCTCGTCATGCCGCATGTGGTCGAGCGCTTTGCGCGCGATGCGATGCTGGTGGAAGTGTCCAACTCACCCGAGGAGTTCAACGCCTTCTACCGCAAGGACCTGGCCATGTGGGGCCCGGTGGTCAAGGCCTCGGGCGCGGTCAACAACTAAGCGCCGTGCCAGGCCCCATGACCCCTCGCCTAGCCCGCTGCTCATGAACGCACCCGCTGCCATGGGCGCGCTCGGCGATATACGGGTGCTCGATCTGTCGCGGGTGCGCTCGGGGCCGACCTGCGTCAAACAGCTGGCTGATTTTGGCGCCGACGTCATCAAGATCGAAACCCCAACGGGCGACGGCGATGGCGCGCTGCGCGAGGGTCCGGACTTCCAGAACCTGCACCGCAACAAGCGCTCGCTCACGCTCAACCTCAAGGCGCCGGCCGGGCGCGAGATTTTCATGCGCCTGCTTGCCAAGGCCGACGTGGTGGTGGAGAACTACCGCCCCGACGTCAAGCACAGGCTGGGTCTGGACTATGAGTCGCTGCGGGCCGTTAACCCGCGCATCATCCTGGCCAGCATCTCGGGCTTTGGCGAGGACGGGCCCTATGCCGATCGGCCCGGCTTCGACCAGATCGCCCAGGGTATGAGCGGGCTGATGTCGGTCACCGGCTTTGCCGACCAGCCGCCGCTGCGCAGCGGCGCGGCGATTGCCGACGTCACCGCCGGCCTGCACGCAGCCTTGGGCGTGCTCACCGCCTTGCATGAACGCGAACGCTCGGGCCAGGGGCAGTGGGTACAAAGCTCGCTGCTGATGTCGGGCATTGCGCTGCTGGACTTTCAGGCCGCCCGCTATCTGATGAAGGGCGAGGTGCCGCAGCGCAGCGGCAACGACCATCCCACCAGCATGCCGACCTCGGCCTACCCCAGCGCTGACGGGTATGTGAATATCGGCGCTTATGGGCAGGCCATCTGGGTGCGCCTGTGCCAAGCCCTGGAGCGGCCTGAGCTGCTGCAAGACCCGCGCTTTACCACCGACCCGCTGCGGGTACGTCACCGCGCTGAGCTCAACAGCGAGCTGGCCAGCAGCTTTCGCCAGCACAGCAGCGCGCACTGGATTTCACGGCTCAACCAGGCCGGTGTGCCCTGCGGCCCCATCTACGCCATGGACCAGGTGTTTGCCGACCCGCAGGTACAGCACCTGGGCGCAGCGCAGACCCTGCAACACCCGCAGCTCGGGGCGATACAGGTGATCAACCAGGCCGCCACCTTAAAGCGCACGCCCGCCCAGCTGCGCAGCGCCACTCCCGCTCTGGGTGAGCACAGCCAGGAGGTCTTGCTGCAAGCGGGCTACAGCGCAGACGAGATTGAACAGTTTCAGCGCGAGGGCGTGATTTAGCTGAAGAAGCTGAGAGCTGGGTGGCGTGGCTACCCCATGGCCGCAGGGGCGACGGTGCGGCAGCACGGGCCAGACTGGCGCGTTTGAGACCGAGGGCGTGAATGAAAGGGCATGCACTCCAGGGCCTGAATTCA
>JBAXEN010000361.1:0-4077 GCA_037140415.1 Betaproteobacteria bacterium
GTCGCTGGTGAGGCACTGCATGAAAGCCGTGGTGTCGGCGTTCAGGTAATGCGCGCCAGTGGTGTGAAAACAGCTGTTGCAGCTGGTCGACACGTGAATCATGGCCGGGATGCTGTGCTCCACCATCTTTTCGTAAATCGGATACCACGCGCGGTCGCTCAAAGGGGGTGAAGTCCAGTGGCCGCCCGATGGGTCGGGGTTGAGGTTGATGCCCACGTTGCCATACTCGCGCACGCAGCGCTCCAGCTCAGGAATGCAGGTGGCGGGGTCCACGCCCGGACTTTGCGGCAGCATGGCCGCCGGGATGAAATGGTCTGGGAACAGCTGGCTGACGCGGTAACACAGCTCATTGCAGATCGCAGCCCAGGTGCTGGACACCTCAAAGTCACCAATGTGGTGCGCCATGAAGCTGGCACGCGGGCTGAAGATGGTGAGGTCACTGCCGCGCTCGCGCATCAAGCGGAGTTGGTTGGTCTCGATGCTCTCGCGCAGCTCGTCGTCGCTGATCACCAGCTCCGCTACCCGGGGCCGGTTGGCCGGATCGTTCAGGGCGGCAATCTGCCGGTTACGCCAGGTCTCCAACGCTTTTGGGGCGGTGGTGTAGTGGCCGTGGCAGTCGATGATCAGGGACTTTTTGGTCATGGGTGTTTCCTCAAGACGGGATTGGACAGGGTTCAGGCGGACTGGCCAGCCCACACCGCGGCGGGCACCATGACCTCGCCGCGCATGATCAGGCGCGCGGTGCGCAGCAAGGCGGCGCGGGTCACGCTCTGCGGGTTGGCCGGGTCCAGCCCCAGCGCCACACTGAATTCACCGGTGGGATGCTCCACCGACACCCGCGGCTCATCACCGGCTTCGATCAGCGCCACGCCCTCGCACACCGAGCCCTGCAGCACGCAGGCGGTGCCGACCGTGACCGCTGCCAGCACGCCAATCGCGTCGTGGCACACATGCGGGATAAAGCTGCGAGTGCAGAGGCTGCCGCCGCTGCGCGGCGGGGCGATCAGCGTCATTTTTGGGTAGTTCTTGGCGCTGACATCGCCCAAGCCCATCAGGTGCCCGGTCTGGAGGCGCAGGGCCTCGATGCGCTGCTTGAGCGCGGTGTCGGCATTGAGCTCTGCCACCGTTTCATAGCCGGTGCAGCCGACATCCGAAGCCCGGAACATCACCAGCGGCATGCCGTTGTCGATGCAGGTCACCGGCAGCGTGAAAGGCGCAAAGCCCTCCCCCGTCACGGTCACCACGTCGCGAACCTGGCCGGTGGGGAGCAGGCCCGCGCAAACCGAGCCCGCGGTATCGAGGAAATTGATGGTGATCGGCGCCGAGCTGCCGGGCACGCCGTCGATGCAGGCGTCACCGTCGTAGGCCACCCGCCGACCCTGCGGCGTCATCGGGGTTTGCACGGTCACATCACATTGCATATCGGTGTTGAGCGTGAGCACCCGCACGGTGGTGGTGTCGCCCTCGGCCTCAATCAAACCGCGCTCCAGCGCAAATGGCACCACCGCGGCCAGCATGTTGCCGCAGTTGGGGCTGGTGTCCACCGTGTCCTTGTCCGGCTGCAGCTGGGCAAACAAAAAGTCCAGCGCCACGCCCGGCGTACGGCTGGGGCTGACGATGCCGACCTTGCTGGTCAGCGGGTGGGCGCCGCCCAGCCCGTCGATCTGGCGCGGGTCGGGCGAGCCCATCACGGCCAGCAGTACGCGGTCTCGGGTGGGGATATCGGCCGGCAGGTCGGAGGCCAGAAAAAACGGGCCCCGCGAGCTGCCACCTCGCATGAACAGGGAAGGAATGGCGGTTTGCATGGGCAGATTGTCGGCGAGACTGCACCTGGCGCTGCAAGTCAACGGCGTCTCGGCCATGTCTGTCGCTGATGACCGACGGCCGAGTCGCTCACTCGACGCGCGTTACTGCCGTTGGCTTGAAGCCAAAATCAGCCGCGCGGCCCTTGCGACCGCGCAGGGCACGGGCATTGTTGAGGCTGCGGATTTCAAGCGTTTCCTCGCGCAGCTTGCCGCCGCGCCCGATGCCGTCAATACGGATGCTGCGGGTGTAGGCCGCCGCACCCGCCAGGCTGTCCTTGGGCTCCAGGTCAATCAGCATCAGGCCCCGCCCGCCATTGGCCATCTGCTTGAGCTCAGTGATTTCAAACGTCAGCACCCGCCCCCCAACCGAGGCACAGGCCACGTGGCTGGCCGGCGGCGTGGGCAGCGTGCCGGCCTCAGACGCCACCACCGAGGGCCGGCACAGTGTCTCGCCCGCATTGCAGGTCACAAAGGCCTTGCCGGCCTTCAGGCGCGACACCATGTGCTCGACCGAGGCGATGAAGCCGTAACCGCCCGAGCTGCTCAGCAGCAGGCTGGCGCTGGCCGGACCGGCGTGATAGAAAAGCAGCTCGGTCCCCGCCTCCAACTCGATCAGGCTGGTGATGGGCTGGCCGTCACCGCGCGCGCCCGGCAGCGCCGCCACCGGCACCGAGTAGACGCGGCCGTTGCTGCCAAAGCCCAGCAGGGTGTCCACCGTGCGGCACTCAAAGGTGCCATACAGGCCATCGCCCGCCTTGAAGGCGAAACTGCCAGCCTCGTGACCGTGGCCGGTGCGGGCGCGTACCCAGCCCTTCTGGCTGACCACCACCGTCACAGGCTCGTCCAGCACCTTGACCTCGAGCACGGCTTTTTTCTCAGCCTGGATCAGGGTGCGGCGCGGGTCGGCAAAGGTTTTGGCATCGGCCTCAATCTCCTTGACCATCAGGCGGCGCAGGGCCGCCGGGCTGGCCAGGATGTCTTCCAGGCGCTGGCGTTCGTCACGAAGACCCGCTAACTCCTGCTCAATCTTGATGGCTTCAAGCCGCGCCAATTGGCGCAGGCGGATGTCCAGAATGTCTTCAGCCTGCCGCTCCGACAGACCAAAGCGTGCCATCAGGGCCGCTTTGGGCTCATCGGACTGGCGGATGATGGCAATCACCTCGTCAATGTTGAGCAGCACGAGCTGCCGCCCCTCCAGGATGTGGATGCGGTCCAACACCTTGTCGAGTCGGTAGCGCGAGCGCCGCTCCACCGTGGTCTGGCGGAATTCGATCCACTCCAGCAACATCTGCCGCAATGATTTTTGCGTCGGTCGGCCGTCCAACCCCACCATCGTCAGGTTGATGGGCGAGGAGGTTTCCAGGCTGGTGTGTGCCAGCAGCGTGGTGATCAGCTCCTGCTGGCTGATGCGGCTGGTCTTGGGCTCGCAGACCAGGCGCACGGCGGCGTCTTTGCTGGACTCATCCCGCACCACATCCAGCACCGCCAGCACGCTGGCCTTGAGCTGGTTCTGATCTTGTGACAAGGCTTTTTTGCCGGCCTTGACCTTGGGATTGGTCAGCTCCTCGATCTCTTCAAGCACCCGCTGGGTGCTGACACCGGGTGGCAGCTCGGTGATGACCAGCTGCCACTGGCCGCGTGCCAGGTCTTCGATCTTCCAGCGCGCCCGGCACTTGAGAGAACCTCGGCCGCTGCGGTAGGCTTCGGCAATGTCAGCGGCTGGGCTGATGATCTGGGCGCCGCCGGGAAAGTCGGGCCCCGGCACCAGGGCAAACAGTTCGTCGTCGGTCAGCTTGGGCGTCTTGATCAGCGCCACGCAGGCGTCAGCCACCTCGCGCAGGTTGTGGCTGGGGATTTCGGTGGCCAGGCCCACAGCAATCCCGCTGGCGCCATTGAGCAGGGCAAAGGGCAGCCGGGCCGGCAGCTGGCGCGGCTCAAGCGTGGAGCCGTCGTAATTGGGCACAAAGTCCACCGTGCCCTCGTCGATTTCGTCGAGCAGCAGGCTGGTGATCTTGGCCAGCCGGGACTCGGTGTATCGCATCGCAGCTGCGCCGTCGCCGTCGCGGCTGCCGAAGTTGCCCTGGCCGTCAATCAGCGGGTAGCGCTGGCTGAAATCCTGCGCCATGCGCACCAGCGCGTCGTAGGCCGCCTGGTCACCGTGCGGGTGAAAGCGGCCCAGCACGTCGCCCACCACGCGCGCGCTCTTGACCGGCTTGGCGCCGGTGTTGCCATTGGCGCCGCCAAAACCCAGCCCCATGCGCGACATGGCGTA
>JBAXEN010000362.1:0-4069 GCA_037140415.1 Betaproteobacteria bacterium
CGGCCTCGCGCATCTTCTCGTCGCACAGGTAGGCCAGGTTGGTGTCGTCCATCTGGACATAGGTGCAGCCGGCCGCGGCCAGTGCACGCAGCTCGTCGCCATAGGCTTGGGCCACGTCGTCATAGAAGGTGGGGTCGAGCTCCGGATAGGCCTGGCGGCTGATGCCGGCGCGGCCGCCCCGAAAGTGCAGCATGGTGGGCGAAGGAATGGTCACCTTGGGGGTGCAGCCAGCGGCCACCTGGCTCTTGAGGTACTCAAAGTCGGCCAGCTGGATGTTCTTGGCATGGGTGACCTTGTCGGTCACGCGGATGACCGGCGGGGCCAGATGGGTGGTGCCATCGGGCTGCAGGACGGACAGCGGAATGTCGGTGACTACGCCGCCGAGCTGCTCTAGGAAGTCGATGTGAAAGTAGGTGCGGCGGAACTCGCCGTCGGTGATGGCCTTCAGGCCCACGTCCTGCTGGAATTTGACGATCTCGGCAATCGCCTTGTCTTCAACCGCACGCAGTTGCTCTGCATTGATCTGGCCTTTGGCCTTTTGATCGCGCGCCTCGAGCAGATAGGCAGGGCGCAGAAAGCTGCCGACATGGTCGTAGCGGGCGGGGAGTTGGACGGTCATGGAAAGGTCTCCGATTTTTGAAGTGGGGCGATGGTAGCTCAGCCCTGTGCTGGCTGCTCAGGCCGCCAGCGCCTGGGCCGGGCCGCTGGGCTGCTCTTGGGCCAGCAGCCTGTCGATGATGCGCCGCGCCTGCACGCCACCAGCGTCGATATTGAGCTTGAGCAGTTTGCGGTTGCGGTAGAGGGTCAGGTTGCGCTGCTGGGCCTCGAGCACCGCGGTGTCTTCGGCGAAAACCTTGCCTTGGCCCTGCCTAATCTGCTCGGTCAGGGCCGGGTCATTGACCCTGAAGTTGCGGGCCATGCCCCAGAAATACCACATCGATGTCTCGGTTTCAGGGGTGATGAAGTCGACCACCACGCTGGAGACCTTGTGCTCGGGTGCGGCCTGATGGCCGCCCAGACCAGCCAGCGCGACGCCCACTTCGATCATCACATGGCTGGGCGGGCTGAAGTGGCAAATCTGCCAGCGGTCGACCGGCTGGTCGGACGGCAGGCCGTTGGCGCGCAGATTGTCGGCCCAGAAGGGCGGGGCGATCACGCCATTCATGAAGCGGCTGGTGATGACCTCATCGCCCACACTGCGGGTGGAGACAGGCGCCTCGTCGATCTCTTTTTGACCGATGCTGCTGGCGTGCACATAGGTTTCGTGCGTCAGGTCCATCAGGTTATCGATCATCAGGCGGTAATCGCACGCCACATGGTAGAGCCCGCCGCCATAGGCCCAGTCCGGGCTGCTTGCCCAATCGAGTTGGGGCAGCAGGGCCGGATCGGCCCGCTCAGCCTCGCCCGGCCAGACCCAGATGAAGCCGTGGCGCTCGATCACCGGGTAGGCCCGGATGGCCGGGAAGGCACCCACCCGCTGACCCGGCATGGATTCGGTGCGTCCATCGCAGCCCATCACCAGACCGTGGTAGCCGCATACCAGCTTGCCCTCGCAGACTCGCCCCAAAGACAGGGCGGCGCCGCGGTGGGGGCAAAAGTCTTCCAGAGCCGCCACCTGGCCGCCCTGCGCTCGGTAGAAGACGATGGACTCGCCGCACACCATGCGGCCCAGCGGTTTGTTGTCGATGTCCTCGGGGGTACAGGCCACATACCAGGCGTTTTTGGGAAACATGAGCGGCTCCAATGACAGATGATTTCGCCGGATTATGGGCCTCTGAATACCGTATGTATACAGCATTGGGAATTCTGCCCGTGTTTTGCTCGGGTTTTAGCCGACGAGTCCTAGTTGTTGAGGCGTCAATCTGATACATTGGATACATGGAGAATTCATCCACCCGGCCACTGAGGCCGCTGAGCGAGGCTGAGCCCTCGGGATCGCAGGCGGTCAAAGCGCTGCTGGCCCTGCGCGAAATGGTGCTGGCCGGCGAGTTGCCGGCGGGCAGCCGCATCGCCGAGGTGGCGGTGGCCGAGCGCCTGGGCGTCTCGCGCACGCCGATCCGCGCCGCCTTGATGCGGCTGGAGCAAGAAGGCTTGCTCGACCTGCTGCCGGGCGGCGGCTATACGGTGCGCACCTTTTCAGAGCGCGACATCAGTGACGCGATCGAGCTGCGCGGCACGCTCGAAGGCCTGCTGGCCCGGTTAGCGGCCGAGCGCGGCGCCCCCCAAGTGGTGCTGGGCGAGGCCCGGCTGTGCCTGGACCAGATCGACCAGGTGCTGGCTGCGCCGGCGCTGGACGACGAGTCCTTCTCACGCTACGTCGAACTCAATGAGCGATTTCACGGCCTGCTGTGCGAAATGGCGGCCAGCCCGGTGATTGCCAAGGAATTGGAGCGGGTGGTGCGCCTGCCCTTTGCGTCGCCCTCGGGCTTTGTGGTGGCACAGGCCAACTCTGGCCGCGCCCGCGACATGCTGATCGTGGCTCAGGACCAGCACCGGCAGGTGCTCGAAGCCATCGAACAACGCGAGGGCGCCAGGGCCCAAGGCATCATGTGCGAACATTCGCGCTTGGCCCAGCGCAATTTGCGGGCGGCCGGCAGCAACAGGGACATGGAGCGCCTGCCGGGGGTGCGCCTGATCCGCCGACGTGGCAACTAAAGCCAGGTGCTGAGCCCCACTTACGGCGATACTTTAAAAATCGGTTACAAAACCCCCCTTCATGCTGAACCAGGTCACGCACCGAACGACCTGGGCCTGACCCAACCAGCCCCACCCGCCCCATAAGGAGACACTCGATGAAACGCCGCCAATTCAGCGCCGTGGCCTTGGCCACGGCCGCAGCCATCGCCGCCCCGGCCGCACTGGCCCAGGACAATGTTTTCAAAATTGGCTTGATCCTGCCCATGACCGGGCAGCAGGCCACCACCGGCCGGCAGATCGAGGCGGCCGCACGCCTGTACATGGCCCAGCACGGCGACACCGTGGCCGGCAAGAAGGTGCAGCTGATCGTCAAGGACGACACCTCGCTGCCCGATGTGACGCGCCGCATCGCTCAGGAGTTGGTCGTCAACGACAAGGTTCAGGTGCTGGCCGGCTTTGGCATCACGCCTTCGGCCCTGGCGGTGGCACCCATTGCCACCCAGTCCAAGACACCGATGGTGGTGATGGCCGCCGCCACCTCCAGCATCACCGAGGCATCGCCTTATGTGGTGCGCACCAGCTTCACCCTGCCGCAGGCCTCGGTGGCCCTGGCCG
Source organism: Betaproteobacteria bacterium (assembly GCA_037140415.1). GTDB lineage: Bacteria > Pseudomonadota > Gammaproteobacteria > Burkholderiales > Burkholderiaceae_C > Polaromonas. The sequence continues at coordinate 3,253 of JBAXEN010000362.1, forward strand.
ATTGGGCGCCCAAAAACGGCATCAAGAAAGTGGTGACTTTGGTGTCCGATTACGGCCCCGGCATTGACGCTGAAAAATTCTTCAAAGAGCGGATGCTGTTCAACGGCGGCCAGGTGCCCGAGTCGCTGCGGGTGCCGATGCGCAACCCCGACTTTGCGCCTTTCCTGCAAAAAGTGCGCGATATCAAGCCCGACGCGCTGTTCGTCTTCGTGCCCTCGGGCGCGGGCGCGGCGGTGATGAAGCAGTTTCTCGAGCGCGGCATGGACAAGGCCGGCATCAAGCTGATCGGCACCGGCGACGTGACCGATGACGACCAGCTCAATGACATGGGCGACGGCGCCCTCGGCGTGGTCACCTCGCACCACTACTCGGCCTTCCATCCGTCTGCCGCGAACAAGAAGTTCGTGGCCGAGTTCACCAAGGCCAATAAGGGCCTGCGCCCCAACTTCATGGCCGCCGGTGGCTATGACGGCATGCGGGTCATTTATGAAGCGGCCAAGGCCGCCAAAGGCCAGGGCGGCGACGCGCTGCTGGCCGGCATGAAGGGCCAGATCTTCGAAAGCCCACGCGGGCCGATGTTCATCGACGCCCAAACCCGCGACGTGGTGCACAACATCTACCTGCGCAAGGTCGAAAAGAAGGACGGCCAGCTGTGGAACGTCGAGTTCGATGTGATCAAAGACGTGAAGGACCCGGGCAAGGCACGCTGATGGCATCGGGACGGACCCCGCGGGTCCGTCTCTGAGACCCCGCACCCACCCTTCTCATGCTGACCATCCTGTTTGACGGCATCGCCTACGGCATGCTGCTGTTCATC
>JBAXEN010000363.1:0-4063 GCA_037140415.1 Betaproteobacteria bacterium
GCGCAAGTCGTGGCTGACGGTGGCCAGCAGCCGACTGCGGCCGGCCGCCACCTCCTGAAGTTCGGCATTTTTGCCCTGCAACTGCGTGGCCAACTCGCCATTGCGTTTGGCCAGCTCAAAGCCCTTGAGCACACTCTTGCGGTGGTTGCTGGCGTACACCAGGTACAGGGCGAACATGCCCAGTGTGAACAGCGCAAAGCTCTTGGCATAAGCATGCTTTTGGTGCCAGGTCATCCAGGCAAAGCTCAGGTAGACAGTCGGCGCATAGGCCAGGATGGCCAACCAACGGCCGGCCAGACTGAAGGCAGTCGCACCCACCAGCACCAAGGTGGCGCCCAGCACGGCCGATTGGGCCAAGGGGTCAAGGTGGGGATAAATGAAGAGGGCCAAAGCGGCGATGAACAGGCCGTCGATCAACTGGATCACGATCGACAGCCGGCTCCAAAGCAGCAGGCGCTGTGGGTTGCCTGCCTGCTGACGGGAATAGGTCCAGCCGGCCCAAAAACGCACGGCCAGGTAAACCATCCAGAAGGAAACCCAGCTTTGCAACAGCAACCAGGGGCGCGGCGCCTCCCAGGACAGATACAGATAGAGGCTGATAGCAAATACCACCGGACTGTTGAAAGCATAGTCACGGTAGATGGCCCGCAGGTGCTCGCTCAGGGCTGCCGGATCCTCGTTTAGGGCCCAAGCAAAAACCTGGGACGCGAGTCCCGTGGCAGCGGGGGCAGATCCTGTTGTTGTCATGCTGACAGATCGGCGTCAGAGTGCGCGATCTATTTCGTTATTTTATATATAACGAATAGCCCGTGCAAGTCAGCTCAACTCAATGCGCGGCCTCGCTCCAGCACCTCGAGCATGCAGCGCTGCATCACGGCCGGGCGCACCGGCTTGTGCAGCACGTGGACCCCTGCCTGGCCGGCCGTGGCTTCGAGCTCTGGTGCCACGTCGCCGGTCAGCAAAATCGCCGGCAACCAGCGCGCTTGCCCATGCCGCGCGCGCAGGGCCTCGATCACCGCCAGCCCATCGGGCTCGCGGTCACCCAAATGAAAATCACTGATGATCAAATCCACAGGCCTGTCCTGCTGCCTGTCCCTGGCCTGCGTCAAGCATTCGGCGGTGCTCACCAAACAGCCCCAGCTGCTGAGCGTACGCTCCATGCTCTTGAGCAGCAGGTCAACGTTGTCAACCACCAGCACCCGCAAGCCTTGCAGGCGAGCGTCGGCGCTCAAGGCCAGCGGGGCCAGGGTCTGCGTGCGGCCATCGGGCTCGGCCCGCTCCAAGACCACCGAGAACCTCGAGCCTTGCTCTGGTTCAGACTGCACCTCAACCTGGTGCGAGAGCAAAGCCGCATAACGGCGCACGATGGACAGCCCCAAGCCCAGCCCTTCGGTGCCAGGCAAGGAGCCGTCTAGCCTCACGAATTCCCGAAAAACCCGATCGAGCTGATCGGCAGCAATGCCCATGCCCGTGTCTTGCACCACCAGGCGCAGCTGCGCACCGCTGCCCTCAACCCTCACCTGCACCTGCCCCTGGCGGGTGTATTTCAAGGCATTGGCCACCAAATTGCCCAAGATGGCGTGCAGCAAAACCGCGTCGGTCTGAACCCAGGCGCTGCTGCTGGCCACGGTGAGTGCTAGCCCCTTACTTCGCGCACTCGGTCCATACTCCACCCGCAGGCGCGCCAGCACGGGCTCAAGCGGGGTGGGCGCAATGCGCGCCTGCACCAAACCGGCATCGAGCCGGGTCAGGTCCATCAAGGTGGCCAGCGAGGCGCTGAGCGACTGGCTCAAGCCATGCAGGTCCCGCAAGGTGTCCTTAAAGCCTGCGCAGGCCGGATCGTTGAGCGCTTGCTCTGTCATCAGCCCAATGGCATGGGCCGGCTGGCGCAGGTCATGGCTGACGGTGGCCAGCAGCCGGCCGCGCCCCGTGGCCAAGTCCTGCAGCTCAGCATTTTTGGCTTGTAACTGATCGGCCAACTGGCCATTGAGCGTGGCCAGCTCAAAACCCTTGTTCATCGTTCGGCGCTGATTGCTCGCATAAAACAGGTACAGACCGAACATGGCCAAGGTAAACAGGGCAAAGGCTTTGGCGTAATCGTGATCTTGTTGCCAGGTGATCCAGGCCAGGCTCATATAAATCGGCGGCGCATAAACCGCCATGGCCAGCCAATGGCCCGCCAAGCTGAAAGCGGTCGAGCCCACCATGACCAAAATCGAGGCCATCAAGGCCATCTGTGTCACCACATCGAGCCTGGGGTAGATGTTCAGACACAGCAGGGACAACATGATCCCGTCGATGGCCTGAAACAAGATCGGCAAGCGGGCCCAGCGAACCATGGCATCAACCGGCATGGACGAACGGCGGGCATAGACCACACCCGCACACAAGCGGGCCGACAAATACACCGTCCACACCACCATGAACGCCTGCAAGAAGGGCCAAGCCTGGCCCGGCCAGGATACATAGATGGCCAGGCTGATGAACAGGCCTACCGCACTGTTGAAGATGTAGTCGAGGTAGATCGCCCGCGTGTACCAGGCACGCGACACCGGATCATCAATGCGCCACAGCGTGATCAGCCAGGCGCTCGCGCGGCGATACAGGGCTGCCAAGCTCGGCGGCAGAAAGGATCTGCTCATGGTTTAAGAGGCTGTGCGCACCGCATGTGGGGTTGAGGACTCCAGCACTTGCAGCATGCGCCTTTGCAGTTGCGCCGGCCGCACCGGCTTGTGCATGACCTGCACAGCGGCCTGGCCGGCCCGGGCCTCAAGCTCGGGCGCCACATCGCCGGTGAGCAATATCGCTGGCAGGCAAGCGGGGCGTGAGTCCAGGGAGCGCAGTGTTTCGATGACCGTCAAGCCGTCGGGCTCACGGTCGCCCAAGTGAAAGTCGCTGATGATGAAATCCAGCGGCTGCTGGGCCTGCCGGGCCATGGCCTGCGTCATGCACTCAGCGGTGCTGACGACGCAGCCCCAGGCTGAGAGTGTGCGCTCCATGCTGGTGAGCAACAAATCCACATTGTCGACCACCAGCACCCGCAGGCCCAGCAGGCGGGCATGGTTGGCCTGCGCCACCGACACCGAGGCCTGCGCCCGGACATCGGGCTGCGCTCGCGCCAACACCACCTCAAAGCGCGAGCCCTGCTGCGGCTGCGACTGCACCTCCACCCGATGCGACAGCAAGCCGGCGTAGCGGCGAACGATCGACAGGCCCAGCCCCAGTCCTTCGGTGCCAGGCTGCGAGCTGTCGAGCCTGACAAACTCCCGAAAGATCAGTTCAAGCTGCTCGGGCGAAATGCCGACACCGGAGTCGACCACAGCCACCCGGATTTGCGACACATCCTCCTGCACCAGCACCTGCACTTCTCCCTGGCGGGTGTACTTCAGGGCATTGGCCAGCAAATTGCCCAGGATGGCGTGCAGCAGCACCGGATCAGATTGCACCCAGGCGCTGCTGCGTGCGACGGTCAGGTTCAAACCCTTGCGCCGGTCGCTGGGCCCATATTCCACCCGCAGGCGCTCGAGCAAGGGATCGAGCGCAATGGGTGCAATGAGAGCCTGCACCAAACCGGCATCGAGCCGGGTCAGGTCCATCAAGGTGGCCAGCGACGCACTCAGCGACTGGCTCAGACCATGGAGGTCCCGCAAATTGGCTCGGCTGGCCTCCAGGGTCGGGTCGATCAGGGCCTGCTCGGTCAGCAGACCAATGGCGTGGGCCGGCTGGCGCAGGTCGTGGCTGACGGTGGCCAGCAGGCGCGCGCGGCCCGCAGCCACCTCCTGCAGCTCCTCGTTCTTGGTCTGGAGTTGCTTGACCAGCTCGCCAATTTGTCCGGCCAGCTCAAAGCCACGGTGCAAGCTGCGCCGGTGCTTGAGCGCGTACATCACATACAAACCCAGCAGGGCCACGATCACCACACTCAAACCGACCGCATAAGGGTTGTTCAGCTGAGCTGCCGACCAAGCAAAGGCCAAGTAAGGGGGCGGGCCGGTCAGGGCCAGGGCCTTGATGTGACCCGACAAACTAAATGCGGTCGAGCCCACCAACAGCAGGGCCCCGGTCA
>JBAXEN010000364.1:0-4052 GCA_037140415.1 Betaproteobacteria bacterium
TCAGCGCCTGCCTCGCGCCCTGACCAGGACTTGCCATGAGCAGCAACCCCACCGTACACGAGGCGCAAAGCGCAGACCAATACAACCCGCTGGCCAAACAAAAAGCCGCGGCCAAACTCTCGCGCATTCCGGTCAAGGTCGAGCAGGCCGAGGTGCTGAAAAAGCCCGACTGGATCCGCGTCAAGGCCGCCAGCACCGGCACCCGGTTCTATGAAATCAAGGACATCCTGCGCAAAAACAAGCTGGTGACCGTGTGCGAGGAGGCCAGTTGCCCCAACATCGGGGAGTGCTTCGGCAAGGGCACCGCCACCTTCATGATCATGGGTGACAAGTGCACCCGGCGCTGCCCGTTTTGCGACGTGGGCCATGGCCGGCCCGACCCCCTCGATGCCCACGAGCCGGACAACCTCGCGCGCACTATTGCCGCTCTGCAGCTCAAATATGTGGTGATCACCAGCGTCGACCGCGACGACCTGCGCGACGGCGGTGCAGGCCATTTTGTCGAATGCATCCGCAAGACCCGCGAGCTCTCGCCGCTCACCCAAATCGAAGTCTTGGTGCCCGACTTTCGCGGCCGTGACGACCGCGCTCTGAGCATCCTCAAGGCCGCTGCGCCCGATGTGATGAACCACAACCTCGAGACCGTGCCGCGCCTGTACAAGCAAGCGCGACCCGGCTCGGACTACGCCTTCTCGCTGAACCTGCTGAAAAAATTCAAGGCTCTTTTTCCGGACGTGCCAACCAAAAGCGGCCTGATGGTGGGTCTGGGCGAGACCGATGAAGAAATCCTTGAGGTGATGCGCGACATGCGCGCGCACCATATCGAGATGCTCACCATCGGCCAATACCTGGCCCCCAGCAGCAGCCACCTACCGGTGCGCCGCTATGTCCACCCGGACACCTTCAAGATGTTCGAAGAAAAAGCCTACGAAATGGGTTTTTCACATGCCGCGGTCGGCGCCATGGTGCGCTCGAGCTACCACGCCGACCAGCAGGCCCATGCGGCGGCGCAGGCGCTGGCCGGCTGAACGCTCAGCCAGGCCGGGCAAAAGCCGGGGCGGACAGAACTTCGGATATCAGTTTGCGGCCTGCAGCACCGAGGCCGGATCGTCGCTGGCAACCACCTGTTCGGCCCAGGCTTGCAGCTTGCCCGCGTCAGCGCGCAGCACCTGCTGCTTGACCGCCAAGATCTGCGAGGGGTGCATGGAAAACGAACGCAAGCCCAGGCCCAGTAGCAGACGGGTCATGGCCACGTCGCCGGCCATCTCGCCGCATACGCTGACCGACTTGCCGCTGGCGCGCGATTCGGCAATGGTGTCAGCCAGCAGCCGGAGTACCGCCGGATGCAGAGGGTCATACAGATGGGCCACCGCTTCATCGGCACGGTCGATGGCCAGGGTGTACTGGATCAGGTCGTTGGTGCCCACCGACAGAAAGTCGAAGTACCGCAAGAAGGGCTTGAGTGCGAGCGCGGCTGCCGGCACCTCGATCATGGCGCCGAGCTTGACCGGGCCATGTGCGACGCCCTTGTTATCGAGCTGGGCACGGGCATGGTCGATCATCGCAATGGTCTGGCGGATCTCGCGCGCATGGGCCAGCATCGGCACCAGCAGGTTGACCTGGCCGCGGGCAGCGGCACGCAAGATCGCGCGCAGCTGGGTCAGGAACATCGGCGGGTCGGCCAAGCTCCAGCGGATGGCGCGCAGTCCCAGGGCGGGATTGAGGTGGTCGTCCTGGCGGGGGTTGCGATCGAGCGGCTTGTCGGCCCCAATATCGACTGTGCGGATGGTTACCGGCAGGCCCTGCATGCCCTCAATGGCGCGTACGTAGGCCTGGTATTGCTCTTCCTCGTCGGGCAGCTGGCCGCCTCGACCCATGAAAAGAAATTCGCTGCGAAACAGGCCCACGCCCACCGCGCCGGCATTGACCGCAGCGGCCGTGTCTTCGGGCAGCTCGATGTTGGCCAGCAGCTCGACCTTCTGCCCGTCAAGGGTGACCGCCGGGGTGTGCCGCAGCCGGCTCAGACGTTCACGTTCGAGCTCGCCCTGGCGCTGCTTGAAACCGTATTCGGCCAGGATGATGGGCGAAGGATCAACGATGAGCACGCCGGCGTCACCGTCGATGATGACCCAATCGTCCTGCTCGATCAGACTGCTGGCACTGCGCGCGCCCACCACCGCTGGGATGTCCATGCTGCGCGCAACAATGGCAGTGTGCGAGGTGCGGCCGCCCACGTCGGTGGCAAAGCCGACGAACAGGCTTTGCTTGAATTGCAGCATGTCGGCCGGCGAGAGGTCGTGCGCGACCAGCACCAGGGGCACATCGAGCGAGTCGCCGAGCAGCTCGCCTTGCTGGGTCCGCCCGGTGGCCGCCGCCGGCGGCTGTACTGGCGAGCCAGCGCCCTTGAGCACACGCAGCACCCGCTCGACCACCTGCTCTAAATCGGCCTTGCGTTCGCGCAGGTAGGGGTCCTGCATTTCATCGAACTGCCGGGCCAAAATCTCGTACTGGGTGGTGATGGCCCATTCGGCGTTGTACTGACGATCGGTGATCCAGTGCTTGACGCCTGACGACAGCTGCTCGTCTTGCAGCAGCATCAGATGCACATCAAGCAAAGCAGCGAGTTCGGGCGGCGCATCCTTGGGCAGTTCACGCTGGACGCGGGTGATCTCTTCGACCACCGCATCGCGCGCCACCCGGATGCGTTGAACTTCTTGCTCAGCCTGGGTGGGGTCAATGAAGTAATGCGCCACATCGGCACGGCTGGAAGCCACCAGCACGGCTCGCCCGATGGCAATGCCGCGCGAGACCGCCAGACCGTGGATGGAAAAGCTCATTCGCCTTCGCCAAACTTGTCGTTGAACAGGGCCAAGATGGCGTCCGCGGCTTCTTGCTCGCGCTCGCCATGGGTCTCGAGCTCGACCGTGCTGCCCAGCCCAGCGGCCAGCATCATCACACCCATGATGCTCTTGGCATTGACCCGGCGCTCGCCCCGGCTGAGCCAGACCTCGCAGGGGTAGCTGCCGGCCAGCTTGGTCAGCTTGGCCGAAGCGCGGGCATGCAGACCCAATTTATTGCTGATGGTCACGCTGTTCTTGGTCATAGGTGCGTCGGTTCTGGTTTTGAGGCGCGGTAATGGCCACCTGCATCACGCCTTGGGTTGCGCCAGACAGCGTCCGGGCGACCAGCGTATCCAGGGTGTCTTCGCGGTAGGACAGAGCGCGCAGCAGCATGGGCAGGTTGAGCCCGGTGATGAGTTTGCTGTTCACGCCGTCCACCAGTTTTTGGGCCACATTGCAGGGCGTGGCGCCGAAAATGTCGGTCAGCACCAGGCAGGTCGGGCAGCCCAACTGATTCATGACGATGCGCGCCTGCGCCAGCGTCTCCTCAGGCGGCACATTGGGCTGCACATCGAGTGCTGCAAAACAGCGCGGCGGGTCAGTGAAGACATGGGCGATGCACTGGCCCATGGCCGAGGCCAGGGGTGCATGCGCAATGACCAAGATCGCATTCATGGCCTGAGATTATCCGACTTGCCGCTCAGGTAATATACCAGCGAGGCCAGGGAGCAACAAAAGAAAACCGCAAAGGCACCCTGGAAGCTGGCCGCCTCGGACCAGCCGTGTGCCTTCAGGGCATCAACCAACAGGCCGACGCCCCATTGCATGGTGAAAATGCCCAAAAAGCACACCAAGTTGTAGGCCGACAGAGCCCTGCCCGCCAATGCGGGCGGGAAGGTCATACTCAGGGCCGGCTGGGCCAGCGAGACCACGCTGCCCACCATGATGAGCACCGCCCAAAAGGGCCAATCGGCCCGGCTGCCCAAACTGATGTTGAGCGCCTGCAACAGCAGGGTCAGCGGCACCCCTGCGCGCAACAACCGTTCGGTGCTCCAGCCGCGCCGCGTCAGGCCCGGCATCACCCAGCCCCAAACGGAAAAAGCCAGCAGCGATGCCAGATTGATGGAGAACAAGCCGCCGGCCGCTTGCAGGGGACTGAGCTCCACGACGCGGGTCAGCCAGGGGCCCAGCCACAGGGTCTGCAAGCCGACC
>JBAXEN010000365.1:0-4051 GCA_037140415.1 Betaproteobacteria bacterium
CCCTGGGACTGCGCGGCGAGACGGTCAAGCTGCACTCACAGGTCAATGAGCTGCAGGTCAACCAACAACTGAACTTCTGGCAGCCCTCGCTGCACACCCGCACGCCCCTGAGCGAGACCGCGCAGTGGCGCTTGAACCTCGCCCGCATCACCCGCCAGCCCAATGTGTGGGACCTGCTCGATCGCACCGTGCCCAGCCAAGGCAGCAACAGCGCCAGCAACCCCGACCAGGTGGGCAACCCGAACCTGCGCCCCGAGGTCACACAGACCTTTGACATAGGCATCGAGCAGCGCCTGACCGGCCAAGGCCAGATGGGCTTGAGCCTGTTCATGCGCCAGACCAGCGACGTGATCGCCACCCAGGTGTTGCAGCAGGGCACGCAGTGGCTGGAGCAGCGCCAGAATATTGGCGGCGCGCGCACCGTCGGCCTGGAAGGCGACATCAAGCGCCCCTTGAGCGACAGCGGCTGGGCGCGCAGCTGGCTGCTCAACGCCAACGCCACCGTGCTGCAGTCGCGCATGACCGACGGCGCGCGCGAAGGCATGGCCATACCCGGTCAGTCCAAGTACACCGCCAGCCTGAACATCAACCAACCGATGCGCCGCACCGGCGGTACCTTCGGAGGTTTCGGGCTCACGCTCAACGGGCCGGCCGCCCTGACCACGCCCACCCTGCAAGGGCGCGAGCAGGCGCGCGTGACCCTCGATGCCCATGTGGGCCATTCGGTGGCGCGCCAATGGTCATGGCGGGTGGGCGTCTACAACATCGGCGACGCGCCCATCAGCCGCAGCCGTTCCTACCAAGATGGCGGGCAGACCATCACCGAACGCACCCGCAGCTACTTTGCACCGCGGGTCTATGCTTCGGTAGGCATGCAACTTTGAACCGCGAACTTGAACCGCGAGAGCCCGACATCTTGAATTCCCCCGCCACTGGCGCAGGCCGCATGCCGGCACTGCTGTATTTCTTCGCCTTGTGCAATCTGATCATCGCCAGCAGCGCTTTCGTGCTTGGCGGGATTTTGGAGCCGGTCAGCCGGGCCTTGAATGTGAGTCTGGCGGCCACCGGCCAGGCCATGACCGCCTACGCCCTGGGCGCGGCGGTACTGGCACCCATGCTGATTCTGGCCACCGGCCGCTGGAGCCGGCGTACCACCATCTTGCTGGCCCTGGGCCTCTTCACCCTGGGCAGCCTGAGCAGTGCGCTGGCACCCACCCTGGGCTGGCTGATGGTCGGGCGGGTGATCATGGGCGCGGGCGTGATGTTCACCGCCGCCGCCTCGGCCACCGCGGTCAGCCTGGTGGCCCCTGCGCAGCGCGGGCAGGCGCTGGCTATTGCCAACCTCGGGCAGAGCGTCAGCTATGCGGTGGGCGTGCCGATTGGCACCTGGGTGGGCCTGCAGCTGGGCTGGCGCTGGCCGCTGTGGCTGGCTGCCGGCGCCAGCCTGCTGGTCTGGCTGCTGGCCACGCGGCTGCTGCCGCGCAACATACAGGTCAAGGTGGCCACCGGTAGCCTGCGCAGCGCCGCCGCGCAAGGCGCGGTCTGGCGGGTCTGGCTGCGCACCTTGCTGATGTTCACCGCGATTTTTGGCGTGTTCACCTACATCGGGCCGGTGCTGCAGGAGATCGGCGAGCTCAATGCCAATGAGCTGACCATGGTGCTCGCCCTGTTTGGCTGCGGCGGCGTGGTGGGCACACTGATGGGCGGCTGGGCGGCTGACCGGCTGGGCGTGCTGCCGACCCTGGCGCTGCAGCTGAGCATCGTGACGTTGATGCTGGCCCTGCTGCCCCTGACCCGCGGCCACCCGGTGCTGCTGACCCTGGCCATGGTGATCTGGAGCATCAACAGCTTTGGCTCCATGACACCACAGCAAAGCCGGCTGATCAGCCTGGCACCAGCGCAGGCGCCGATGCTGATGAGCCTCAACAGCTCTATGCTTTATGTCGGCGCCGCCCTCGGGGCGGCTGCCGGCGGCTCGCTGATTGGCGTGGTCGGCATGACACGATTGCCCTGGGTGGCCGTGCCCTTCCTGGGCTTGGCCCTGCTCAGCCTCTGGCCCGACTGGCGCGACGAGCAGCGGGCCCGGGTGGCCCCACAAGAGGCGCGGCCATGAATCCGGCACACAGCGAGCTGCAAGCCATCGAGGAGCTGCTGGACCAACTGCGGCAGGGACGCAGCCCGGTGGCACCGCTGTGCCAGCGCGCACGCTCGGCACAGGCCCTGCTGGCAGCACTGCCCGAGCGCTATGGCCAGGTGCTGGACGAAATCATCGACAGGCTCGAGTCCTCGGCCTTGTTCACCGAAGAAAGCTGCTCCTTCAGCCAGGGCGGCCTGCTGGCGAACCTGCAGCTGTGGCTGGACAAGGCCCGGTCGCAGCTGGAAAAAGCCTGAAGCCTAGAGCCCGACTCAAAAGCCATATCGCGCCGGGGCGGCGCTCCCAGAAAATCAGGCAGCGCGTCGAATTGGGGGCGGGAGCTGCGCCCTCGCAGCGATGGGGTGACCGATCAGGCGCCCGAAGAATCTAAGCCCAGCTTCTTCCAACCTTCGGGTCCCAGTTGCTCCAGCGCCTGGATGTTGTCACGGTAAATCGCGTCGGGGTCGGCCAGCGTGGCTACCGCCCGCTCCACCGCCTCTTCGCGCAGCAAATGCAAGGTGGCATAGGGCGCACGGTTGGTGAAGTTGCCCATGTCCTCGGGCTCGGTGCCCTCGAACTGGTACTGCGGGTGAAAACTCGCCAGCTGGATCACGCCCTCGAGCTCATGCTCGTCCAGAACGCCCTCGGCAATCTCCAGGAAATCATTGAAGTCCAGAAAGTCCGGAAACAGCGTGGGATGGATGATCAGCGTGGTGTCCACCTGCTCGGCCGGGGTGGCCACCAGGAGCGCCAGTTCGCGGTCGAGCTCTTCCAGCAGGTCGTCGATGTGGCGGGCCTGGCTGACCACCAGCCGCACCCGGTCGCGGGCGTAGACCGCCTTGGCAAAGGGGCACAGATTCAGGCCGATGACGGCTTTTTCCAGCCAGGCGCGGGTGCCCGCGAGCACCTGCGCATCGGTCGGCCTGGGAGGCGTCACTTGAGGGCCTTGAAGCGCACGCGCTTGGGCTTGGCGCCTTCCTCACCCAGGCGCCTTTTCTTGTCGGCCTCGTACTCCTGGTAGTTGCCGTCGAAGAACACCCACTGGCTGTCGCCCTCGGCCGCCAGAATATGGGTGGCAATGCGGTCCAAAAACCAGCGGTCGTGGCTGATGACCATGACCGCGCCGGCGTATTCGAGCAGCGCATCTTCCAGCGCGCGCAGGGTTTCCACATCGAGATCGTTGGACGGTTCGTCGAGCATCAACACGTTGGCGCCCTGCATCAGGGTCTTGGCCAAGTGCAGGCGGCCGCGCTCACCGCCGGAGAGCAGGCCCACCTTTTTTTGCTGATCACCGCCATTAAAGTTGAAGCGGCCGCAGTAGGCGCGGCTGGGCATCTGAAACTTGCCCACGGTGATCATGTCCAGGCCGCCCGAGACGTCTTCCCAGACGGTCTTGTCGTCGGCCAGGGCATCGCGGCTTTGGTCCACGAAGGCCAGTTGAACGGTTTTGCCCAGCTTGACGGTGCCGGCATCGGGCTGCTCGCGGCCGGCAATCAGCTTAAAGAGTGTGGATTTGCCGGCGCCGTTGGGGCCGATGATGCCGACGATGGCGCCAGCCGGTACTTTGAAGGACAGGTTGTCGATGAGCAGGCGGTTACCAAAAGACTTGGAGACACCTTCGAACTCGATCACCTCGGTGCCCAAGCGTTCAGCGACCGGGATGAAGATCTCGTTGGTTTCGTTGCGCTTTTGGTATTCAACGTCGCTCAACTCCTCAAAGCGTGCAAGGCGGGCCTTGCTCTTGGCCTGGCGGCCTTTGGCGTTCTTGCGCACCCATTCCAGCTCGGCCTTCATGGCCTTGGCATGGGCTTCCTCGCCCTTTTGCTCGGCCTCCAGACGGGCTTCTTTTTGCTCCAGCCAGGTGCTGTAGTTGCCCTTCCAGGGGATGCCACGGCCGCGGTCGAGCTCCAAAATCCA
>JBAXEN010000366.1:0-4042 GCA_037140415.1 Betaproteobacteria bacterium
CCGATCCAGCCTTCTTTGATGCCCACCGACACCTTGAGCTGATCGGGCCGCGGCCGTCCCCGGCCGCCGCTCATGCCCACCCGGTCCGGCCCGAGCTCGGTCAGCCGCACCTCGGTGAAGTCGACCACCACATCCGGGGTGATGTAATGGGCCGGGTCGTGAATTTCATAGAGCATCTGCTCGGTGCAGATCGCCCGGTTGATCACGCCGCCGGTACCGGCCACCTTGGCCACCACGCCGTGGCCGTCGGCGCTCATCTCTAGGAAGGGGTAGCCGAGGTTGCCCAGGTCGGGCACCTCCTTGTAGCCCGGGTCAGCAAAGAAGCCGCCCGAGACATTGGCGCCGCACTCGACCATGTCGGCGCAGACCTGGCCTTGGCCGAGCAGGTTCCAGTCGGACTGGCTCCAGCCAAACTCATGGATCATCGGCGCCAGAAACAAAGAGCAATCGGCCACCCGCCCGGTCAGCACGATGTCGGCGCCTTGCTCCAGGGCCCGCACGATGTTGTCGGCACCCAAATAGGCGTTGGCGCTGAGGATCTCGCCTGGCAGGCTGGACAGCGGCAGGCCCGACTCCATGATGGGCAGGGCCTGCGCGTTGGCGCGGCAATACGCGAGCACGTCGTCGCCGATCACCGCCGCAATTTTCATCGGTCCGAGCTTCATCTCGCGCACGATCTGCGCCGCCTTTTCCGCTGCGGCCTGCGGGTTGGCCGCCCCCATGCTGCTGACGATGCGGGTGCCCTGGGCCCGGCAGTGCGGCAGGACAGCGCGCAGGCGCTCTTCCATCAGCTCGTTGTAGCCGGTGCTGGGGTCCTTCATGCGCTGCACCTGGGCCAGGGCAATGGTGCGCTCGGCCAGGGTCTCAAACACCAGGTAATCGAGCGCGCCATGCTCGGCCAGCAGCGCGGCCGGCTCGATCCGGTCGCCGGCATAGCTGGCGCCGGCGCCGATGCGCAAATGACCCCGCTCTTGCGCCTTGGCGCTGCGATGTGCGCTCATTCGCCCTTGATGCCTTTGAGCTTGATGATGCGCGACCACTTCTCGAAGTCGGCCTTTTGCAGGGCGGCGAGCGCAGCCGGGCTGCCGGGCGCGCCGATCAGGCCGGCGGCCAGCAGGCGCGACTTGACACCCTCGGACTCCAGCGCGCGGCGTATGGCCTGATTGAGCCGGTCGATGTCGGCCGCCGATGTGCCCTTGGGCACGAAGATGCCGTACCAGTTGTTGGAGTCCACGCCCGACAACCCCATTTCCTCGAGCGTCTTGGTCTCGGGCAGCAGCGGGTGGCGCTTGGGCGCGGCCAGGCCCAGGGCCTTGAGCTTGCCGGCGCGGATATGGCCCAGAGCCACCGGGAAGTCGATGAAGATGCCATCCACATGACCGGCGATCACATCGGTAATGGCAGGCGCCACCCCTTTGTAGGGCACATGGCGCAAATTGGCTTTGGTGACATCGGCCAGCAGCTCCATCGCCAGGTGCGGCACGCTGCCTATGCCGGAGGAGGCCAGGGTGGCGCCGTCCTTGCGCGCGCGGGCATTGGCAATGAACTCCGGCACCGTGCTGGCCGGGTTGCTTGCAGCGGTCACCAGCACTTCGTCGGTGTTGACCACCAGGCTGACCGGAGCCAGATCGCGAAACGGGTCGGCCGCCAGCTTGTCATACAGGGCCGGGCTGATGGCCATGGCACCGGCGGTGCTGATCAGCAGCGTGGTGCCGTCGGGGGTCGATTTGGCCACAAACTCTGCAGCGATACCGGCGTTGGCGCCGGCCTTGTTTTCGACCACCACCGTCTGGCCCAGTTCGCGGCCGAGCTGCTCGCTCATGATGCGGGCCACCGCGTCGATAGGCCCGCCTGGCGGAAAGCCCACCACCAGGCGGGTGGACTTGGTCTGCGCCTGGGCGGTGGCGCCCAGCGCGAGCGCGGCCGCTGTGGCCAGGCCGCAAAGAAGTGGAGGGATCAATCGTCCAAAGGGCATGGTTCACCTTGCGGTTGGGGCGAGGTCAGGAGTGACCTTGGAAAAATTATAGGAAGCAGGCAGTGCCTCGACTGTCGCGCATGCGGGGCGTCCTTGCGCGGTTGGGGTGACAAGTCGCTACAAATTCTTTTTCGTCATTTCGCGCCTGGGCTCAATCGCAGGCCCGATTGCGATTAGAATTCATATGCGCGGTGGAGCAGCCTGGTAGCTCGTTGGGCTCATAACCCAAAGGTCGTAAGTTCAAATCTTGCCCGCGCAACCAATTCAGCCAGATGCGCCAACCCCAGCGGTTGGCGTTTTTGTTGGTGGCTGTCAGTTTGTCGCTGTCAGCTGCGTGCTTGTGGCTCGAGTTGCCTGAGCTTGAAGCGTTGTAGCTTGCCGGTTTCGGTGCGCGGCAGCGCGGCAACAAACTGCACCTGGCGCGGGTATTTGTAGGGCGCGATCGCCGCCTTCACATGCTCTTGCAGCGCCTTGACCATCGCATCGCCTGCCTCCTGGCCGTTCTTGAGCACCACGAAGGCCTTGACCGCCATGCCGCGCTCTTCGTCGGGCACCCCGATCACGCCGCATTCAGCCACCGCCGGATGGGTCAGCAGCGCGTCTTCCACCTCGGGCCCGCCGATGTTGTAGCCGGCCGAGATGATCATGTCGTCGGCGCGCGCCTGGTAGAAGAAGTAGCCGTCCTCGTCCTGCATGAAGGCATCGCCCGGGTGGTTCCAGCCGTTCTTGACATAGCTGCGCTGGCGCTCGTCGGCCAGGTAGCGGCAGCCGGTGGGGCCGATCACCGCCAGCTTGCCGACCGTGCCGCGCGGCACCTCACGGCCTTCGTCGTCCACCACCTTGGCCTGGTAGCCGGGCACCACCTGTCCGATGGCGCCGGCCCGGTTCTGCCCGGGCACGCTGGAGATGAAGATGTGAAACATCTCGGTCGCGCCGATGCCGTCGGTCATGTCAATGCCGGTGGCATCGAGCCAGAGCTGGCGGGTGGCCTGCGGCAGTGCCTCGCCGGCGCTGACGCTGATGCGCAGGCTCTTGGGCGAATGCCCGCGCGCAAGTGCGGCCATCTGCCGGTAGAAAGTCGGTGCGGTGTAGCTGATGGTGGCGCCCACCGCATCCATGGCGTCGAGCATGGACTGCGGGGTGTACGGTTTGCTGGGGTAGTAGACGCTGGCGCCGGCCGACATGGGAAACAGCAGCATCCCGCCCAGGCCAAAGGTAAAGGCCAAGGGCGGCGAGCCGACCACGATGTCATCGGGCGTGGCCTTGAGCCCATGGCGCGGCCAGGCCTGGCAGGCGGCCAAGATGTCGCGGTGGCTGTGTACCGCCGCCTTGGGCGAGCCGGTGGTGCCCGAGGTGAAGGCCATCATCGCGATGTCGTCAGCGCGGCAGGGGCAGGGCCCGAACTGGCCGTCCTTGGCGCTGCTGAGCACCGCCAGCGAGCCGGGCGCGTCCAGCAGATTGAAGGGCACGATGGTGCGCAAGGCGGTGCCCTCTTGGGCGCTGTGCAACTCTTCGAGCAGGGCGGCGTCGCACAGGGCCAGCGCGGGCTCGGCTTTGCTGATGATGTCGCGCAGCTCCTTGGCGCGCAGCAGCGGCATGCTGGCGACGGCCACCAAGCCGGCCTTGACCACGCCCAACCAAGCCAGCGCCATGCCGATGGAGTTGCCGCCGCGCAGCAGCACCCGGTTGCCTGGTACCAAACCAAAGTCTTCAACCAGCACCTGCGCAATGCGGCGCAGCCGCTCGTCGGCGTCGCGGTAGCTCAGCGTGATACGGTCCGAACGCAAAAATGGCCTGTCCAGCCAGCCGCGCTGCTCGGCCTGGGCCATCAGTGCATCGACCAGGTTGGCCTCATCAGGGATCTGCAGTTCGGGCAGCTCGTAACGCAGCTCGGGCCATAAGTCGGGCGCTGGCAGGCGCTCCTGCACAAAACGGTCAGTCTGAAGGCTGGGACGGGCGGTGGACATGCGACGCGACTCCTTGCAAGAGCAAGCTTGGCGGGGGAAAAGACCCGCCGCGGACCGATCTGCTTACAGCCTCAATTATTTAGGTCTGAAGTAAATCGTC
>JBAXEN010000367.1:0-4012 GCA_037140415.1 Betaproteobacteria bacterium
GACGTCAATTTTCTGGGCACGGTCAATCTGCTGGAGGCTGCGCGCACCCTGGGTCACCCACAGCCTGGGCGCAGCCCTTCAAATTGCAGTGCGAGGTGGAGGGCAAGTACGCCGAAGCTGAGGGCAAGGCCAGCACGGCGCGCGTCGGTGTCGAGTTGCAGGTGATCGGCCGGCACCTGTATTTCACGGTGATTGGCCCCAAGCCCTTTGAAATGCGGGTCAGTACCTTGGTGACCGAGGAATACGAAGGCACCAACCTGACTTCGGACACGCAGCTTGGCGCGCGGCGCAAGCACCGCTCCAGCGGCCAGGAAACCAGTTTGTTGATCGAGCGCGGCTCGATCGAGCTGAGCGCCTACAACGACGTCCCGGCGCAAGGCAAGCTGCAGCGCTTCAAATACGCCGGCAAGTGCCGCCAAAGCGGGTCTTAGGCGATGTCTATCGTGTGCACGCCCCACTGGCCTTTGCGGCGGTCGTCGAAGTAGCGCTCCAGCGTCTCGCGCACCGTCCGAAAGGCGATCTCGTCCCAGGGAATGCTGTCTTCGGTGAACAGGCGCGCTTCCATGGTTTCGTGGCCGGGCTGAAAGTGATTGCTCAGCAGCCGGGCCCGGTAAAACAGATGGACCTGGCCAACCCGCACCACATTCATGACGGTGAACAATTCCTGCATCTCGATGCTGGCACCGGCTTCCTCGTCGGTCTCGCGCGCCGCGCCTTGGGCAGTGGTCTCGCCCAATTCCATGAAGCCGGCCGGCAGCGTCCATTTGCCGCGACGCGGCTCGATGTTGCGCTTGCACAGCAGCACTTGCTCGCCGGTCGGCCCCCACCAGGGGACGGTGCCCACCACGTTCAGCGGGTTTTCATAGTGAACCGTTTGGCAGGCGGTGCAAATCGCCCGCTCGCGCGTGTCACCGTCGTCAGGCAGGCGGTAGACCAGGGCTGCGCCGCATTCGCGGCAGTGTTTGAGGGCAGGGCGTTGCATGGTGGTTTTGTGGGGCCCTGGATGTTCAGACCACTTTGACGCTCAGGGTGCCCAGGCCGGTGATGCCGCCTTCCATCACGCCGCCAGGCGCAACGGCGGCCACGCCTTCGGGCGTGCCGGTGAAGATCAGGTCGCCGGGCTGCAGCTCCCAGGCCGCTGACAGATGCTCGATGGTCTCGGCCACATTCCAGATCAGCTTGGCTATGGTGCTGCGCTGACGGTCCTGGCCATCCACCTTCACATAGATCTCGGCCTGCTCGATCTGGCCGGCTTGCGCCAGCGGGGTGATCGGCCCCATCGGGGCAGATTGGTCAAAGGCCTTGCCGATGCACCAGGGGCGGCCTTGCTTTTTCATCTCGTTTTGCAGGTCGCGGCGCGTCATGTCCAGGCCGACTGCATAGCCGTAGATGTGCTGGTGGGCATCGGCGGCGCGGATGTTCTTGCCGCCCTTGCCGATGGCCACCACCAGTTCGATCTCATGGTGCAAGTTGCTCGTCTGGCTGGGGTAGGCGATCTGGCCAGTGTGACCCTGAGCAACCACCACCAGGGCGTCGGCGGGCTTGAGGAAGAAGAAAGGCGGCTCGCGGCCGGTAAAGCCCATCTCTTTGGCATGCTCGACGTAGTTGCGGCCGACGCAATAGATGCGGTGCACCGGGAATAGCTGCGACGAGCCGACCACGGGGGCGGCGACCAGATCAGGGGGGGTGTGGGTGTAACTCATGCGAAGTCAGGGGAGGGCAAGGGTGAGGCGGCTGGGTGGCCAAAAACCTGGATTTGAACAGCTTTTGGGCGGCAGTGTCGATCGTGCCGGCATGCCGGGCTTTGTACCGGCAGGCCCGGGCCGATGGTGACTGCGCCTTAAACTCGCGCCCATGGTCAAGAGTTTCGATTTCGCCAAGGCGCCGGCTCACCTGATACGACGCACCCACCAGATTGCGGTGGCCTTGTTCATGGAGGAGGCGGCCAGCTTTGGTGTCACGCCCGTGCAGTTTGCGATTCTCAACGCACTGATCGACGAACCGGGGCAGGACCAGGTCTCGCTGGCGGCCCGGGTGGCTTTTGATGCGGCCACCTCCGGCTCGGTCATCGGGCGCTTGGAGACCAAGGGCTGGGTGCGCCGTGAGCCCGATGCACAGGACCGTCGTCGCAAACGTCTTTGGATCACGCCCGAGGGCCGCGCGGTGGCCCTCAAGATGAGGCGGGCGGCCAGCAACACCCAGCAGCGCCTGCTGGCCCCGCTGGACGAGCACGAGCGCGAACAAATGTCGGTCTTGCTGGCCAAGTTGGTGAGCGGTCACCAGGATTCCTCGCTGCCTTGACAGGCCTGCGGCCCCGGGGCAACCGGGGTCCATGTGCGGCGCTTTCCCAAAGCCTGTGGCCTGGTCTGAGACAATCGGGCCATGAGTTCAGACCTTTCCCTGCCCACCGCTGTGGCCGCCCAGACCCCGCCCCGTGTGGGCTTTGTCAGCCTGGGTTGCCCCAAGGCGCTGACCGATTCGGAGCTCATCTTGACCCGGCTCAGCGCCGAGGGCTATCAGACCTCCAAGACTTTTGATGGCGCCGATCTGGTGATCGTCAACACCTGCGGCTTCATTGACGAGGCGGTTAAAGAGAGCCTGGACACCATTGCCCAGGCCCTGGCCGAGAATGGCCGGGTCATCGTCACCGGCTGCCTGGGTGCCAAGACCGCTGACGGCGGCGACAACCTGGTGCACAGCCTGCACCCGAGCGTGCTGGCGGTCACCGGGCCGCACGCCACCGAGGAAGTGATGGATGCGGTCCACCGCAACCTGCCCAAGCCACATGACCCCTTTGTGGATCTGGTGCCCCAGCCTATGGGCGTGGCGGGTATCAAGCTCACGCCGAGGCATTACGCCTACCTCAAGATCAGCGAAGGCTGCAACCACCGCTGCACCTTTTGCATCATCCCGTCGATGCGCGGCGATCTGGTATCGCGCCCGATTGGCGATGTGCTCAAGGAAGCGCAAGCCCTGTTCGAAGGCGGCGTCAAGGAACTGCTGGTCATCAGCCAGGACACCTCGGCCTATGGGGTGGACCTGCAATATCGCACCGGATTTTGGGAGGGGCGTCCGCTCAAGACCCGTACGCTCGAGCTGGTGCGCGCGCTGGGCGAGCTGGCCGCGCCGCACGGTGCCTGGGTGCGCCTGCACTATGTCTACCCCTATCCCAGCGTGGACGAGATCATCCCCTTGATGGCCGACGGTCTGGTGTTGCCTTACCTGGATGTGCCCTTGCAGCACAGCCATCCCGACGTGCTCAAACGCATGAAGCGGCCAGCCAGCGGCGAGAAGAACCTGGAGCGGCTGGCGCTGTGGCGCGCGCTTTGCCCGCAGCTGGTGGTGCGCAGCACCTTTATCGTCGGCTTTCCCGGTGAGACGGAGGCTGAGTTCGAGCATCTGCTCGATTTCATGCGGCAGGCAAAAATTGACCGGGCCGGCTGCTTCGCCTACAGCCCGGTGAAGGGCGCGGCCGCCAATGCGCTGGCCGACCCGGTGCCCGAGGCGGTGCGCGAGGAGCGGCGTGCGCGCTTCATGGCGGTGGCCGAAGAGGTGTCGACCGCCAAGCTGCGCGATCGCATCGGCATGACCATGCAGGTGATTGTTGATTCAGCGCCGGCGCTGGGCCGCAAGGGCGGTGTGGGTCGCAGCTATGCGGATGCGCCTGAGATCGACGGACTGGTGCGCCTGCTGCCGCCGCAAAAAATCAGCAAAACGCTCAAGGTCGGGCAATTTACCTCTGCGCGCATTGTCGGCACCGAAGGCCATGACTTGCTGGCGCTACCGATCTGAGCGCTTGTGATGGGCCGCGTCAGCTTGGACAGCTGATCGGCTGCGAAAACCCAAGAAAAAAGCCGCTGGTTGACAGCGGCTTTTTGTTTTTCTTGTTCTTCTTGCTTTTTCTTCTTCTTCGCAAGACTCAAGATTTATGAGATGGTGCCCAGGAGAGGACTCGAACCTCCACGATGTTACTCGCTAGTACCTGAAACTAGTGCGTCTACCAATTCCGCCA
>JBAXEN010000368.1:0-4001 GCA_037140415.1 Betaproteobacteria bacterium
GGGCTGGCGATGACGAACTGGCCGTAGCCGCCCGAGATGTCTTCACCATAAAAACCCGGCCCGCTGCGGCACAGGTTGTCGCGGCCAGCGCGGCAGGTCGGGCAGGTACCGCAGGAAATGCGTTGGGTCAGAGCCACCCGGTCGCCGGGCGCAAATTGTTTGATCAGGGGGCCGACTTCCTCGACCACACCGGCAATTTCATGGCCCATCACGCAGGGCAGACGGGTGCCCGGGAAGTGGCCTTGGCGGTTGAGCAGGTCGTGCCCACAGACGCCGCAGGCATGGGTGCGCACCAGCATCTGGTCGGCCAGATAGCTGGGTGTGGGCACCTCGGCCTGGTGCAATACCTCAGGCCCGCCAAAACGGGTGAACAGTCCAGCCTTCATCTCATGCTTCTCCCCAGGGCAGCCAGTGCTCGGCCGTGCCCGCCATCACGCTTTGCAGTTGCTCTGCGCTCAGAAAGGGCAGGTGCTCGGTGAACATGGCAATGGCCTGCGGGTAGCTGCAGGCCATGCGGGTCAGGTCGGTGCCCCACATGGCGCGCTCGGCGCCAAAGGCCTGAACCACCCGCTCGATATGGCCGTGCATGTCACGGTAGGGGAAGGGCTCGCTGGAATGGGCGGGCAGGGAGGACACCTTGACTGCCACATTGGGCAGATGAGCCAGTTGCAGCACGCTGCTGACCTCGCGCTCAACCGCCTCGGCCTTGTCCATCACAAACAGATTGATGTGGTCAACGATGAAACGGATGCGCGGAAAACGCTGCGCCAGCTCGCCGATGGTCGCTGCCCGCTTGGGCGCCCACATCATCACCGGCAGGGCCAGTTCGTTGGCCAGGGGCCAGAACCAGTCGGCGGTGCCGTCGTCGAGCCAGGAAACCTCGCGGTAGGGCGGAAAGGTCAGCCGCGCGCCGATAAAGCCGCTGCTGTGCCACCCGGTAACGATGTCGCGGCTGGCCTGCTTGTCCAGGGTCAGCAGGGACAGTGCCTTGAAGCGGTCGGGCCATTTTTTCGCGGCCTGCACGCACAGCTCATTGGCGCCGCTGTGGCCTGGGACCAGATAGGTGCGCGAGACGCCGCAGGCGTCCATCTGGGCAATGATTTCTTCGGCCGACATCGCCTGCTGCAGCATTTTGCTGGCAGCGGCCTGGTCGGTCCACAGATGAATTTGGCTGTCAATCAGGCGCATGATGGTTCAGGCCGGCAGGGCTTCGTCCAGCAAGCTGGCGGCCACCCGTTCGCGGTGCCAGCTGGCGTCGCCAAAAGCGTGCTCCAGGTATTTGCCGCGGCGCATGAACCAGTGCACATTGAAGTCGTGGGTAAAACCCACCCTGCCGTGGATCTGCATCGATTCATTGCAGACCAGCCGGCACATGTCGCCGGCGGCGGCCTTGGCCATGGAGACGGCCACCGGCGCGCTGCTGTCCTCATCGGCCAGGGCCCAGGCCGCGTGGTAGGCGCAGGAGCGCGCGCCTTCGAGGGCGACCAGCATGTCGGCGAACTTGTGCTTGATGGCCTGGAAGGCGCCAATGGCTTGGCCAAATTGGGTGCGCTGCTTGGCATAATCCAGGGCCAGGTCCATCGCCGCCGCTGCCACGCCCACCATCTGCAGGCTGGCGGCCAGGGCGCTCACATTGAGCAGGCGCTCGACCGCCTGCGTGCCGCCGGCCAATTGCTGCGCGGGCGTGTTGGCAAAGCTGATTTGGCACAGGCCGCTGTGATCGTCGATCGAGTGGTGCGGCGCAATCGTGAGGCCGGCCGCGCCGACTTCGCAGACAAACAAGCCGGCCTGTCCGTCGCTGCCGCGGGCCGAGACCAGCAGGTGGGTGGCCGATGCGGCTGCGGGCACCAGCATTTTTTGGCCTTGCAGTTGCCAGCCACCTGCATGGGGGCGGGCCTGCAGCTGCAGCGAGCTGGGGTCGCGATCGGCCTCCTGCTGGGCCCAGGTCCAACGCGCCTGGCCGCTGGCCAGCGCGGGCAGCCACAACGCGGCTTGCTCGGCACTGGCCCCTCGGGCCAGGGTGTCGCTGATCACCATGGTCTGGATCAAGGGCGCGGGCAGCAGGCTGCGTCCCATGTCTTCCCAGAGCAAGGCGGCGTCGAGCAGGCCCAGGCCTGTGCCTTCCTGGGCCTCAGGCACCAGCAGGCTGGGCAGGCCCAGCTCGCACAGGCCTTGCCACAGGCGCTCATCAAAGGCGCCTGCGCTGGCGCGCACCTGGGCCGGCCCGGCCTGGTCGTCCAGGAAGCGGCGCACGCTGTCGCGCAGCATGTATTGGTCGGTGTTGAAATCGAAATCCATGGTGAATGCTTTGCTTATTTGGGCAGGCCCAGCACCCGCTCGGCGACGAGGTTGCGCTGGATCTCGGAGGTGCCCGAGTAAATGGTCATGGCGCGCGAGGCCAGGAAGCGGTGTGAGAAGTGTCCCTGCGCGGGGGCCTGCGCATCAGCGGCCGACAGCACCCCGGCCGAGCCACCGACCTCCAGCGCGATTTCGGTCATGCGCTGGTACATATGGCTCCAGTAGAGCTTGGTAAACGAAGACTCGACACCCAGTTCATCGCCACGGGCCAGGCGAGTCAAGCCACGCAGCCCGTTGAGGCGCATGATCTCGAGATCAATGTGCGCGCTGGCCAGCTTCTGGCGCATCACCGGGTCCTGGCTGATGGGTTTGCCACCGCTTTGGACGGTCTTGGCCAGGGCCAGCAGGCGCTCGAATTCGCGCACAAAGCGCACCTGGCGGGGCAGGGCCTCTTCCGGGCCGCGCTCGAAAGCCAGGGTGGTCATGGCGATGCGCCAGCCCTGGTTGAGCTCGCCCACCAAATTGGCCGCCGGCACCCGGACCTCGTCGAAAAACACCTCATTGAATTCGGTCTCGCCGGTGATCTGCACCAGCGGGCGGATGGTGATGCCGGGGCTGCGCATGTCGACCAGCAAAAAGCTCAGGCCGCGGTGCTTGATCGCATCCGGGTCGGTCCGCACCAGCATGAAGCACCAGTTGGAGTATTGGGCGAAGCTGGTCCAGATTTTTTGGCCTGTGACCACAAACTCGTCGCCCTCGCGCACCGCCTTGCAGCGCACCGAGGCCAGGTCTGAGCCCGAGCCCGGCTCAGAAAAGCCCTGGCACCAGACCTCCTCGCCGCGCAGAATAGGTGGCAAAAAGCGCTCTTTTTGCGCCGGGCTGCCGTGCGTCATCAGGGTCGGGCCGGTGAGGTTGCGGCCGATGATGTTCATGCCATCGGGCGCGTCGGCGCGGGCCATCTCCTCCAGGAAGATCGCGTTCTCAATCGGGCTGGCGCCACGGCCGCCGTACTGCTGGGGCCAGGTGATGCCCGACCAGCCGCCCTGATAGAGCTTTTTCTCCCACTGCAGGCGAAAGGCGGCGCGTTCATCCTCGCCCGTGGGCTCGAATACCGTCTGGCCCCAGCCAGGGGGAAGGTTGGCTTGGAGCCACTGACGGATTTCGGCCCTGAAGGCCTGCTGTTCGGGGGAGTCTTTGAGGTTCATAAGGGGCGCGGGCTATTTGCCGCTGAATCGCGCAGGGCGCTTTTCCCGGAAGGCTTGCACGCCTTCTCGGTGATCATCGGTGGAGAGGGTGACGGCCAAGGCATAGGCTTCGAATTCGGCCAACTGTTCCAGGCTCGCGTTGGGCGCCATATTGAGCAGCGTTTTGGTCAGCCCGATCGCCGCCGTCGGCCCCTGGGCCAATTCGAGCGCGAGGGCGCGGGCCGCATCCATCAGCTCGGTAGCCGGCACCACCTGATGCACCAGCCCCATGGCCAGAGCCTCCTGGGCCGAGAGCATGCGTCCGGTCAGGCACAGGTCCTTGGCGCGGCCCAGCCCGACCAGCCGACTCAGAAGATAAAGGCCGCCGGTATCGGGCACCAAGCCGACCTTGATGAAGGCCTGGCTCATGCGCGCGTCCTGGGCTGCGATCACGAAGTCGGCGGCCAGCGCCAGGTTCATGCCCGAGCCGACCGCCGCGCCGTTGACCGCGGCGATCAC
>JBAXEN010000369.1:0-3971 GCA_037140415.1 Betaproteobacteria bacterium
CTGAGCGCCGACTTTGCCGAGGCCTTTGCGATGGAGTGCGAGGCCCTGCGGCGCGTGCGTCAGGACATGGGCTTGTCCAATGTGGAGGTGATGGTTCCTTTTGTGCGTACCCTGGGTCAGGCGCAGGCGGTGACCGAGCTGCTGGCGCGCCATGGGCTCAGGCGCGGGGAAAACGGCCTGCGGCTGATCATGATGTGCGAGGTGCCCAGCAATGCGGTGCTGGCCGAGCGCTTCTTGGAGTTCTTTGACGGCTTTTCCATCGGCTCCAACGATCTGACCCAGCTCACCCTCGGCCTGGACCGGGACTCGGGCCTGGACATCCTGGCCAAGGATTTTGACGAGCGCGATCCGGCGGTGAAGGCCTTGCTGTCGCTGGCCATTGCGGCGTGCAAGCGGCAGGGCAAGTATGTGGGCATTTGCGGGCAGGGGCCCAGCGACCATCCGGACCTGGCGCGCTGGTTGCAGCAAGAGGGCATCGACTCGCTCTCGCTCAACCCCGATACGGTGCTGCAGACCTGGAAGCTCTTGGCCGAGGCCTGAGCGGGTGCGGGAAAGCACCAGGGTCGCTGCCTTCGCGAGAGCGGCGCCCAGGGTTTAAGCTCGGCCAGTGTGCCGATGCGGACGTGGCAGTTGCCGCACGGCCTATTGCCCTGCATGGGGGCGCGAAGGAGCAAGGGTGGAGACCAGGGAGAACCGCCGGCTGTACTGGTTGAGGGCGCGGCGTTTGACCGCAGCGCTGCTGCTGATCTGGTTTGTGGCCGGCCTGGCGATTCATTTTTTTGCGCGCGAGCTGAGCTTTCGGTTTTTCGGCTGGCCGTTTTCCTTCTGGATGGCGGCGCAGGGCTCGCTGCTTATTTTTCTGCTCATCGTGGCCGTCTATGCCTGGATGATGGAGCGACTCGATCGTGAGCATGGCTTTGATCAAGATCGGCTGTGATGTCTGCCAGCCCTGATCCGCGTGCACCCGAGGGCGCCAGCGAGCAGCGGGCGCTGACGCGAGAGCTGCACTGGCTGACAAGTTGGTTCACCGTGGGCGTGGTCGCGTTCATCGTGCTGCTGGCCGTCCTGGAGCAGCTGGGGTTATCGCGGCTCTGGATCGGGCTGATTTTTCTGCTGGGAACCTTGGCGCTGTATGCCACCATCGGCATCCTCAGTCGCACCACCGACGAGGTCGAGTATTACGTGGCCGGGCGCCGGGTGCCGGCGGTCTACAACGGCCTGGCCACCGGAGCCGACTGGATGTCGGCCGCATCCTTCATCGGTGTGGCCGGCACGCTGTACCTGAGCGGCTACAGCGGCCTGGCTTTCATCATCGGTTGGACCGGTGGCTACTGCCTGGTGGCGCTGCTGCTGGCGCCTTACCTGCGTCGCTTTGGTCAATTCACCATCTCCGATTTTCTGGGCGAGCGCTACGGTGGTGTGATGCCGCGTTTGCTCGGCATTGCTGCGGCCATCCTCTGCTCGTTTGTCTATGTGGTGGCGCAGATTTACGGGGTGGGCATCGTGACTGCGCGGCTGACCGGGGTGGATTTCGAGGTCGGTATTTTTCTGGGCCTGGGCGGAATCCTCCTGTGCTCCTTCTTAGGTGGCATGCGCGCGGTGACCTGGACCCAGGTGGCCCAGTATGTGATTTTGATGATCGCCTACCTGGTGCCGGTGGTCTGGCTATCGGTCAAGCAGACCGGGGTGCCTGTGCCGCAGGCGGTGTACGGCTATCAGCTCGAGAAGGTCACGGCCATGGAGCAGGCCCTGACCGATGATCCGCGCGAGATCGAGGTGCGCAAGGCCTATGCCCTGCGGGCCGAGCAGCTCGCGGAAAAACTCAAGGATCCTGCGCGGGCTCTGCGCCAGGACCGGCGCGCGGCCGAGCAGCAACTGGCCCAGTTGCGCGCTGTCGCCTCACCGGCGCATGAAATCGCTGCGGTGGAAAAGACCTTGGCTGCCTTGCCGCGCGATGCGCAGGCGGCACGCCAGCAGTGGAGCCATGCCCTGGCCCAGGCCGAAGCAAAGAGCCGGCCGCTCTACGGCATGCCGCCGCAGGGTCAGCCCTTTGCCGGCGATCCGCAGGGCAGTGCGAGCGAGCAGGCTGAGTTCGAAGGCTCGCGGCGCAATTTTTTGGCCCTGATTTTTTGTCTCATGGTCGGCACTGCAGCGCTGCCCCACATCCTGATCCGCTACTACACCGTGCCCTCGGTCAAACAGGCGCGCCGATCAGTGGCCTGGTCTGTGTTGTTCATCTTGTTGGTGTATGTCACGGCGCCGGCGCTGGCCGTGCTGGTCAAGTACGAGGTGTTCACCTCGGTGGTGGGCACGCCTTTTAGCCAACTGCCGGAGTGGGTGGCCGCCTGGAACAAGGTCGATCCTTCGCTGCTGTCGGTGACCGACATCAACCAGGACGGGATTTTGCAGCTCAATGAAATGACCCTCGGTGGGGACATCATTGTTCTGGCCGCGCCCGCCATCGCGGGACTGCCCTATGTCGTCTCCGCTTTGGTCGCAGCCGGGGCGCTGGCGGCGGCTTTGTCGACCGCCGACGGGCTGCTGCTGACCATCTCCAGTGCTCTCAGTCATGATCTTTATTACAAGCTGATTGACCCGGCCGCCTCGACCGCGCGCCGTGTGACGATTGCCAAGGTGGTGCTGCTGGTGGTGGCCTTGGCAGCGGCTTATGTCGCCGCTCAGCGGCCGGCTGACATTCTCTTTTTGGTGTCGGCCGCGTTTTCCTTTGCCGCATCGGCGTTTTTCCCGGCATTGGTACTGGGCATTTTCTGGAAGCGGGCCACCGGTTTGGCCGCTTCGCTGGGCATGCTCTCTGGCTTGGGGCTGACCCTGTATTACATGGCGGTCAACCAGCCGTGGATGCGCTCCGTGCTGGGCATCACCCGGCCGGTGGAGCTGTGGTGGGGCATACAGCCGATTTCGGCCGGCGTGTTTGGCGTGCCCCTGGGTTTCGCGGTCATCGTGCTGGTCAGCTTGCTGGCGCCGGTCCGAGACGACCGCGCTGCGGAGCTGGTCGAGCGCATCCGCTACCCCGAGGGCTGAGCCCCCGCTGCCAGCCCTGAGCCAGGCGCTTTGCCGCTCGCTCGGCCGAGGCGTTATACTAGCGGGCTTTCCTTGCTGCACCTCCCTTACATGACGCGGGGGGCAGCTTCCAACCCACAAGGAGTTTGCATGCGTCACTATGAGATTATTTTGTTGATCCATCCGGATCAAAGCGAGCAGGTTCCCGCCATGCTCGAGCGTTACAAGGGCATGATCACCGCAGGCGGTGGCAAGGTCCACCGCGTCGAGGACTGGGGCCGCCGTCAGCTGGCCTATCTGATCCAGAAACTGGGCAAGGCTCATTACATCTGCATCAACATCGAAGCCAGCCAGGCGGTGATGGATGAGATCGAGCACGCCTTCAAGTTCAATGACGCCGTCTTGCGCCACCTGACCGTGGTCAAGAAAAAGGCCGAGACTGCACCGTCGGTCATGATGCGCAGCGTTGAGCGCGAGGAAGCGCGCAAGGCCCAGCACCAGGAGGCCGCTTAAAGCAGCCCGCGCTTGAGCGCCTTGGCGCTCAGGTCGGTGTTACCTTGAATCAGATCGAATTGACGGCGCGCATCGCAGAGCTCAGCCCTCTGCGCTACACGCCAGCCGGTGTGCCAGCGACCAACGTGGTGCTCGAACATGAGTCCGAGCAGCTCGAAGCGGGCAGCCAGAGGCAGGTCAAACTCTCGATCAAGGCGGTGGCCTTCGGGACACTGGCCGAGCAACTGGCTCAGTGTGAACTGGGCCGCAATTGCCGATACAAGGGATTTCTGACCAGCGCACGTACCAACAAGAGCGTCGTTTTTCATATCCTAGAACTGAACCCCCTGTAAGGAGTCCACCATGCCCGGACCAAAACGTTTTTCCAAAGACAAGCGCCCCAAGCGCAATACCCAATCCCTGCTGTTCAAGCGCAAGCGCTTTTGCCGCTTCACCGT
>JBAXEN010000370.1:0-3902 GCA_037140415.1 Betaproteobacteria bacterium
GGGGCGTGAGGGTCAGGCTGGCGAAATCGGCATGGCCGCGAAAGAACCAGCTGGCCTTGGCCTGCGTCAGCGGCTGCTCTCGGTAGCCCCAGGAGCGCTGGCTGGGCGGCAGGTAAATCTGGCTGACCCGGTGGTAGTCGTAGGCCACCAGCGCCGATGCCAGCAGCAGGGCCAGCGCCAGGCCGTCGATCAGGCCCTGGGGGCGGTGTGCGGAAGGCATGGTGCCGATCCGCGGCTGGCGCGGCGCCAGCCACAGGCTGGCGGCGCAGATGATGAGCGTGATCTGGAAGGGGCCGTACCACAGGGGGTATTCGAGCAGGCTGTGCAGGCCGATCACCGCCAGCACGCCCCAGGCCGCCTGCCGCCAGGCCTGGGTTTCGGCCCAGGGGCGGGCCCGCCAGATGATCAGCAGCAGGGCCAGCACGGCCAGCAGCGCCAGCGGCAGGCCCAATTCAACCGCCAGATGCAGCGGCAGGTTGTGTGCGTTGTCGAGCTTGTCGCTAAAACGGGCCCCTTCAAACAGGGTGATGTAGTGGGCATAGTCCAGCTCGTTCCAGCCCCAGCCGGTCCAGGGCCGTTGGGCGATCAGGGTGAGGACGTTGGCCCAGAGCGTCCAGCGGCTGTCGCTGGCGGAGGCCGTCATGCGTTCAAACGCGCTGCAAGCGCCGCCGGCGCAAGGCGATGGCATGCCCCTGTGGGCCAGCACCGCATCGAGCGCGCTGGGCAGCACCGCGCTGCCCAGCCCATACAGGAGCAGGGCGAGGGCCACCAGGCCCACCACCGCACGGTGGGAGCGCCAGCAAAACCACAGCGTGCCCAGCAGCACCATGACCCAGGCCAGCAGTCCGGTGCGCGATGCGCTGCTGGCGTGGCCAGCGGCCAGCAAGGCCAGGGCCAATAGCGCCGGTAGCCATCGGCGGGTCTGCGGGCCAGCGCGTGCAAACAGATAGGCCAGGGCGACCAGGCCGATGGCCGTCAGGTCTGCAAACTGATTGCGTTGGCGCAAGTTGGCTGCACCCTCGCCGGGGCCCATCACCGCCACCCAGGGCGAAAGCTGTGCGGCCCAGCCGAAATACTGCAGCAGGGCCAACGCGCAGCTGATCAGGGCCGCAGCCAGAGTGGCCTGTGCAAGAGCCCGCGGCCGCCAGTGGTGTCTGAGCAGCAGCAGCGTGGCCATGCAGGTGGCCGAAATCAGCCAGGGCCAGGTGTTGCGCGAGGGTCCGGCGCTGAGCGGTTGAACCCAGGGGACGATCAGCAGCAGTTGCAGGCCGACCGTGGCCAGTCGGTGTTGGGACGACATCGGGCCTGTGACCTGGTCAGAAGGCAGCGCCGCGCCGAGAGAACTGTACCGGCCTCAAGAAGGCTTGCAGCTGGTCGGCAGGTACTTGGTATCGACGCCGTCGGTGGCGCCTGGCCCGCATTTCCAGCTGATTTGGCCGCCCGTTTCCAGGGTGCCCTTGAGCTGCACCGTCTTGCCGCCGATGCGCGGCTGTGCGGCATTGATCTTGACCGTGATCACGCCCACCGCGCTGTTGCTGGCGTCGACGGCGTAGCTCACGCTCTCGACCATGTCCGATTTTTGCGCGTCGATACTCAGGCTCGGCGGCATCTTGCTGTCCACCTGCGCAGCTTCGGTCACCGCCGTCTTGGCCGGTGTGGCCGCCAAAATGACTTCGGTCAGCTTGGCGCGCAAGGTGTAGTCCTGATACATCGGCAGCCCCAGGGAGGCCAGCAGACCGATGATGGCAATCACGATCATCAGTTCGATGAGCGTGAAGCCTTGCTCTTTAGATTTCATGGGTGTCTCCCGGCCTTTGGGAGTGCGATGGTAAGTCAGGT
This sequence comes from Betaproteobacteria bacterium, assembly GCA_037140415.1. GTDB lineage: Bacteria > Pseudomonadota > Gammaproteobacteria > Burkholderiales > Burkholderiaceae_C > Polaromonas. Next base: position 1,840 of record JBAXEN010000370.1, read on the forward strand.
CGCCGGGTTCACAAAGTGCCCGGCTACCGAGACAATTATTGAGCTTCTGGGGCCTGCTTGGGAGCCTCTTTGCCGGCGAGCTTGCCGATGGCAAGCACCAGCAGCGCGCCGACGGCCGGCCCGACGTAGTGCAGCCAGCCATTGGCCTCCACATAGGGCTTGAGGAAGACGTCCCCGACGATGCACTCGCCGCCGACCCAACCCACCAGAGCCGCGCCCAGCAAGATGATGACCGGGAAACGATCCATCAGGCGAATCATGATCTTGCTGCCGAAGACCACCAAGGGAATGCTGATGGCCAGGCCCAGGATCAGCAGGGTCATGCTGCCCTTGGCCGCAGCGGCCACTGCGATCACATTGTCCAGGCTCATCACCAGATCGGCGATCAAGATGGTGCGTATGGCCACCCACAGGCCTGAGTTCTCGCCCTCGGCACCGTCTTCGTCGCCTTCTTCCTTCAGCAGTTGCGTGCCTATCCACAGCAGCAGCAGGCCACCGATGATTTGCAGGTAAGGCAACTCGAGCAATTTGGCCGCCACCACCGTGAGCACGATGCGCAGCGCTACCGCCGCGCCGGAGCCAAACAAGATGGCCTTTTTCTGCTGCTCGGCCGGCAGCGAGCGCGCCGCCAAGGCGATCACCACCGCGTTGTCACCCGACAGGATGATGTTGATCCAGATGATCTTGAGCAGGCCGATCCAGAATTCCGTGCTTTGCAGGAGCTCCATGGCATTTCCCTTCGATTTGAAAAACCAAAAGCGCTGACGCACACGGCGTCAACGCCTTTTTTTGAGTGCGGCCAAGTGTATCCGGAGGTACAGCAGAGCCGCTTGGTGTTATTGCTTACTTCAGCAGGGCCTTGAGCAGCTTGGCCATTTCAGAGGGGTTGCGGGTCACCTTGAAGCCACAGGCTTCCATGACCGCCAGCTTGGCATCGGCCGTGTCGGCGCCACCAGAAATCAGCGCGCCAGCGTGGCCCATGCGTTTGCCCGCAGGCGCGGTGACGCCGGCGATGAAGCCGACCACCGGTTTTTTCATGTTGGCCTTGCACCACTGCGCAGCCTCGGCCTCGTCGGGTCCGCCGATCTCACCGATCATGATCACCGCGTCGGTGTCTGGGTCGTTGTTGAAAGCCTGCATCACATCGATGTGCTTGAGGCCGTTGATCGGGTCGCCCCCGATGCCGACCGCGCTGGACTGACCCAGACCGATTTCGGTGAGCTGGGCCACCGCTTCATAGGTCAGCGTGCCCGAGCGTGAAACCACGCCGATGCGGCCCTTGCGGTGAATGTGGCCGGGCATGATGCCGATCTTGATTTCTTCGGGCGTGATCAGGCCGGGGCAGTTCGGTCCCAGCAGCAGCGTGCGCTTGCCACCGGCGGCCTCTTTGGCCTTCATTTTGTTGCGCACCATGAGCATGTCGCGCACTGGGATGCCCTCGGTGATGCAGATCGCCAGGTCCAGGTCAGCCTCGACGGCCTCCCAGATGGCGTCGGCCGCGCCGGCTGGCGGCACATAAATCACCGAAACGGTGGCGCCTGTTTCCTGCGCTGCTTCTTTGACCGAGGCGTAGATCGGGATGTTGAAGATCTTCTCGCCAGCCTTTTTCGGGTTGACGCCAGCGACGAAACAGTTCTTGCCATTGGCATATTCCTGGCACTTTTCAGTGTGGAACTGACCGGTCTTGCCGGTGATGCCCTGGGTGATGACCTTGGTGTCTTTATTGATGTAGATGGACATGAATCTCTCCTGGGCTGGCTTTAGGCGGCATTCACGGCAGCCACCACCTTCTGGGCGGCTTCGGCCATGGTGTCGGCGCTGATGATGGGCAGGCCCGATTCGGCCAGCATCTTCTTGCCCAGCTCCTCGTTCGTGCCCTTCATGCGCACCACCAGGGGCACGCTCAGATTGACGGCCTTGCAGGCGGTGATCACACCGGTGGCAATGGTGTCGCACTTCATGATGCCGCCAAAGATGTTGACCAAGATGGCCTTGACCTTGGGGTTCTTGAGCATGATCTTGAAGGCTTCGGTCACCTTCTCGGGGGTGGCACCGCCGCCCAC
>JBAXEN010000371.1:0-3890 GCA_037140415.1 Betaproteobacteria bacterium
GAGCAGCCGGTGCCGATGAAGCGACCGCCGTCCTTTTCATTCCACAAGGGCGCCGGGAAGGCCTCGACATTGACCTGCTCACCGCGCTGGATGTTCTCCAGCACCGGCCCCTGGCTGACGCTGACCGGCGCAAAATTTTTGGCCGTTGCCAGCCACTGCGCGGGCTTGTCGCGCAGCTTTTGCACCAGCGCTTGGTGCGAGCTTTCGTTGCCCAGCCGCAAGATGGACGACAGCCGCCGGGGGCTGCTGGTGCTGCAGCTCATCACCCGCCAGCCTGCGGGGTAACCCGGGATCTCGTCGAACAGCAGCGCCCGCGCGCCAGCGCGCTTGACGTTGAGCTGGCTGATCGCGCCGATCTCCAGCTGCGCGTCGGCGCCCAGCACCTCGTCGATCTCGCCGAGCTCGCGCATGTGTTCGATCCAGGCCCGCAGGTCCAGCGGGTTGCCTTCTTGTGCAGTCGTCATGGGGATTTGCCGCTGTCGGCCTCGGTGTCGGTGGCTGAGCCCGGGTCCCAGCGGTGGGCGGCGCCGCTGTCCAGGTTGAACAGGTCGAGCACGCGGGCGACGCTGTGGTCGACCATCTGCTCCAGGCTTTCGGGCCGCGCGTAAAAAGCCGGCACCGGCGGGTAGACCACCGCACCCGCTTCGGTGACCGCCGCCATGCTGCGCAGATGACCCAGGTGCAGCGGCGTCTCGCGCACCATCAGCACCAGGCGGCGGCGCTCCTTGAGCACCACATCGGCGGCGCGCGAAATCAGGGAGCCGGTCACGCCGCTGGCGATTTCAGACAGGGTGCGGATCGAGCAGGGCGCCACCACCATGCCCAGGGTGCGAAACGAGCCGCTGGCGATGCGCGAGCCGATGTCGGTGTTGCTGTAGCTGATGTCGGCCAGCTCGCGCACCTGCGCCACCGTCAGATCCGATTCATGGGTCAAGGTCAGCTGGGCCGACTTGCTCATCACCAGGTGCGACTGCACGCCCAGCTTGCGCAGTTGCATCAACATGCGAACGCCGTAGATCACCCCCGATGCGCCGCTGATGCCCACGATCAGCTGCGGGCGCTGCTCGCTCGGCCGCTTGGCGCCGCTCATGCCAGCCGCACGAAGCGCTCGCTATGGCGCTCGCCCGCTATGAAATCGGCGCCGCGCGGGTCGGCCAGATGATCTTTGACCGCCGCCTCCTGCGCGGCCGGCAGGTCGATGAAAGACTCCATCCAGGTGTGCAGGCCTTCCTTGGCCTCGGGCCTGCGGCTGAGCCGCCCTTCGACGCCACTGCGCTGGCGCAGCTCGGCCAGCAGGGCCCGGGTTTGGGCCAGATGGGCCGATTCCTGGCTGGCCGGCACCCGGTAGTACACGAACAGGTCCAGCAGATCGGGCGCAGCGCTTGCCACCATGCATAGCTCCTTAGACTTTGACAGCCCCGGGTTGTACCGCAGTTCGCCATATTGCGCAGGCATTGGAGCCATCAGCAAATTTTAATTTACGATGCGTCACCCGCCTGCCTACAGTCGCTGCTCCCTTGGAGCCTGCCTGGCCAGGCCCCAAGGGGGCGCCGAGCCCCCCGTGCAGGCGCACCGACACCATGACACCATGAAACCCTACGCGCTCTCTCAGCCTTCGACCTTGCAGCAAGCGAGCGCGCAAATCGCCGCTGACGGCGCCGATGCCCTGCCTCTGGGCGGCGGCACTGCGCTGATGCTGATGATGAAGACCGGCGTGCTGGCCCCAGCCGAGTTGGTCAACCTGCGCCAGACCGAGCCGCAGTGGCGTCGCATCGAGCTGCAGCCGCAGGGCGATCTGCACATCGGCGCACTGGTGACGCTCTCCGAGCTCGAGCATGAGCCGGCAGTGCGCCAGGCGGTGCCGGCGCTGGTGCAGGCCATGAAACGCCTGTCCAATGTGCGGGTGCGCAATGTCGCCACCGTAGGCGGAAACCTCGCCCATGCCGACCCGCACATGGACCTGCCGCCGCTGCTGTGCGCCCTGGGCGCTCATGTGCTGGTCATCCACGGCCCGCAGCAGCGCCAGATCCCGGTGGAGGACTTGATCACCGGCTACTATGAAACATCGCTGCAGCGCGGCGAGCTGATTGCCAAGCTGGTGGTGCCGGCCCAGCAGCAGCGGCGCAATGCCTATGTAAAGATCACCACCCGCGCGGCCGATGACTGGCCCACGATCGGCATCGGCATTTCGCTGGACATCGAATCCGGGGTGATCCGCAGCAGCGCCTTGTTTGTCGGCGCGGCCACCGACCGACCCACCCGGCTGCAGGCGGCCGAGCAGATTCTGGCCGGCCGTCAGCCCAGCGAGGCCTTGTTTGAGCAGGCCAGCGAAGCGGCTGCTGCGGCCCTGTCGCTGCGCGGCGACGAGCGCGGCTCGGCCAGCTACAAAAAACAATTGCTGCAGGTCCACCTGCGGCGCGCGCTGTTGGCCCTGGCGGTCGACGCTGAAGGGACTGCCCGATGAGCGAGCCAGTGACGAGCGGCTATGTGGGCCGCGACATGCCCCGCCTGGAAGGCCGCGCCAAGGTCAGCGGGGCGGCCAACTACATCTACAACCTGCGCCTGCCGCAGATGCTGCATGCCAAGTTGCACCGCAGCACCGTGGCCCACGGGCGCATCGTGCGCGTCGACACCAGCGCCGCGTTGGCCTTGCCCGGCGTGCATGCGGTCATGACCGCGCAGGACCTGCTGGGCTTGATCCCCGACCCGTATTTCGGTCCGGCCTTTCATGACCAGCCCATCCTGGCCCTGGACAAGGTGCGCTATATCGGTGAGCCAGTGGCGGCGGTGCTGGCCTCGGACCCGCATGTGGCCGAAGAGGCGGCGGCGCTGATCGAGGTTCATTACGAGGAGCTGCCAGCGGTGTTCGACGAGGTCCAGGCCATGAGCTCAGCGGCCTTGGTCCACGATGAACTGCGGCCGGCCGGCACCTTTCCTGACCTCAAGCACCTCAAGGGTCGGCGCGGTACCAACCTCGCGCTCGATTTCCGGCTGCGCCGCGGCGATGTGGAGGCGGGCTTTGCCCAGGCCGACCATGTGTTCGAACACCGCTTCAAGGTGCAGCCGGTGATGCATGTCCCGCTCGAGCCCATGGTCTCGCTGGCCGAGCCTGAGGGCGACGGCGTGCTGATCCATTCGGCCACCCAGATGCCCTCCTTCGTGCGGCTGGAGATCGCTCGCCTGCTGGGCTGGAGCGAAAACCGGGTGCGGGTCAAGTCCGCTTTGCTCGGCGGCGGCTTTGGCGCCAAGGTCTATATCAAGCTTGAGGCGCTGGCCACCGCGCTGGCCTTGCTGGTGCGCCGGCCGGTGCGGGTGGCGCTGACCATGCAGGAGCAGTTCTTCCACATCACCAACCATGCGGCAACCTTGCGCATCAAGTCGGGTGTGATGAACGACGGCCGCCTGCTGGCGCGCCAGTGCGAGGTCTGGTGGAACGGCGGCGCCTATGCCGACATCGGCCCGCGCATTGCTCAAAAGTCGGGCTTTACCGCCGCCGGCCCCTACTACATCGACCATGTGCACATCGACTCCTACGCGATGTACACCCATCTGCCGCCGGCCGGGGCCATGCGCGGCTTTGGCGTGCCGCAACTGGTGTGGGCCTATGAGAGCCACATGGACATGATTGCCCGCGCCCTGCAGATCGACCCGCTGGCCCTGCGCGAGCGCAACATCTTGTGCGAAGGGATGGAGCATGCCACCGGCACCGTGATGCGCGATACCGCCATCGACCAGGTGCTGGCCGAGCTGCGCAAGCGCATGGACTGGGATCAGCCGCTGCAGCGCGGCCAGGCGGTGGTGCGGCGCGGCCGCGGTCTGGCCATTTGCGTGAAGGCCTCGATCTCGCCGACCACCTCGGTGGCCATGATCAATGTGTCGGCCGACGGCAG
>JBAXEN010000372.1:0-3830 GCA_037140415.1 Betaproteobacteria bacterium
AATGACGACGCCAACCGCGCGCTGATGGGCTCGAACATGCAGCGCCAGGCGGTCCCGCTGATCAAGTCGGATGCGCCCCTGGTGGGCACGGGGATGGAAGCGGCCGTTGCGCGCGACAGTGGTGCAGCCATCGTCGCCCGGCGCGACGGCGTGGTCGACCAGATCGATGGTGCGCGCATCGTGGTGCGGGCCACCGGTGATGACGGCACGACGCGGGGCGTGGATATCTACCGGCTGCGCAAATTCATGCGGTCAAACCAGAGCACCTGCATCAACCAGCGCCCGCTCGTGAAGGTGGGTGATGCGGTGCGGCAGGGCGAGATCATCGCCGATGGCCCCTCGACCGAGCTGGGCGAATTGGCGCTGGGGCGCAATGTGCTCGTGGCCTTCATGCCTTGGAATGGCTATAACTTCGAAGATTCGATCCTGATCAGCGAGCGCATCGCGCGCGATGACGTGTTCACCTCCATCCACATCGAAGAATTCGAAGTAATGGCGCGCGACACCAAGCTGGGCCAGGAGGAGATTTCTCGTGATATCCCGAATGTGGGCGAAGAGGCTCTGCGGAACCTGGACGAGGCCGGAATTGTCTATGTCGGCGCTGAGGTGAACCCAGGCGATATTCTTGTCGGCAAGGTCACGCCGAAGGGCGAGAGCCCGATGACGCCGGAGGAAAAGCTCCTCCGCGCCATTTTCGGTGAGAAGGCCTCCGACGTGCGTGACACCTCGCTGCGCCTGCCGCCAGGTGTGGCCGGCACGATTGTCGATGTGCGCGTCTTCAACCGCCGTGGCGTGGACAAGGATGAACGCGCCAGCGCCATCGACCGCGCCGAAATCGAGCGGCTTGCCAAGGACCGTGACGACGAGAAGAAGATCCAGGAGCGTTCCTTCTTTGGTCGGCTGCGCGAGCGGCTGCTGAACCGCAAGGCATCGGGCGGCTTCAAGGCGGTGAAGGCCGGCACGGTCATCGATGATGATCTGCTGAACCAATTCGCCCCCGCCACCTGGCGCCAGATCGGCGTGCAGGATGACGCGGTGATGGCCGAGATCGAGGCCATGAAGCGCGAATTCGACGCGGCGGTCGAAAAGTTGCAAAAGCGCTTCGACAGCAAGGTCGAAAAACTCCAGCGCGGTGATGAATTGCCGCCTGGCGTGATGAAGATGGTCAAGGTTTTCGTGGCGGTGAAGCGCAAGCTGCAGCCCGGCGACAAGATGGCCGGACGCCACGGCAATAAGGGTGTGGTCAGCCGCGTGACGCCCATCGAGGACATGCCGTTCCTTGAGGACGGTACCAGCGTGGACATCGTTCTGAACCCGCTGGGTGTGCCGTCGCGCATGAATGTGGGGCAGATTTTGGAAACCCATCTTGGCTGGGCCTGTGCCACGCTGGGCAAGCAGGTGCATGCGCTGGTCGAGGATTACCGCCGCTCCTCGGCGGTGAAGGACGAATTGCTGGCCAAGCTGCACGAAATCTACGGCGAAGAGGTGTTCCAGCGGGACATTGCGCCGATGAGCGAGGATCAGCTGATCGAGCTGTCGGACAATCTCTCCAAGGGTATCCCCATCGCTACCCCGGTCTTCGACGGTGCGCGCATGTCGGATATCGAGGGCATGCTGACCATGGCCGGGCTCGATACCTCCGGGCAGATGCAGTTGGTCGATGGCCGCACTGGCGAGCTGTTCGAGCGCAAGGTGACAGTGGGCTACATCTACATGCTCAAGCTGCACCACTTGGTGGATGACAAGATCCACGCGCGTTCCATTGGTCCCTACTCGTTGGTCACCCAGCAGCCGTTGGGCGGCAAGGCGCAGTTCGGTGGACAGCGCTTCGGCGAGATGGAGGTCTGGGCGCTCGAGGCTTACGGCGCCGCATACACGTTGCAGGAAATGCTGACGGTGAAGTCGGACGACGTGTCTGGCCGTACCAAAGTGTATGAGGCCATCGTGCGCGATCAGGACAGCTTCGAGGCAGGTATCCCTGAATCCTTCAACGTGCTGGTGAAGGAACTCAAGAGCCTGGGCCTGAACGTCGATCTGGAAAACGCGGCGGAGTGATTTCGCCACCACGACTGGCGTCAAACGTGTCTTTCACCGCCCGGGGGGCATCCTCCCGGGCGTGCAGAATGGAGAATTGGGTCGCATGAATGAGCTGATGAAGATCCTGGGCCAAACCGGCCAGGCCGTCACTTTCGACCAGATCAAGATCACCATGGCGTCGCCGGAGCAGATTCGCTCCTGGTCCTATGGCGAGATCAAGAAGCCCGAAACGATCAACTACCGCACGTTCAAGCCGGAGCGGGATGGGCTGTTCTGCGCCCGGATCTTTGGCCCGATCAAGGATTACGAATGCCTTTGCGGCAAGTACAAGCGGATGAAATTCCGCGGTATTGTCTGCGAGAAGTGCGGCGTGGAAGTCACGCTGGCCAAGGTTCGGCGCGAGCGCATGGGCCATATCGAGTTGGCCAGCCCCGTCGCCCATATCTGGTTCATGAAGAGCCTTCCCAGCCGCGTCGGCCTTATGGTCGACATGACGCTGAAGGATCTTGAGAAGGTTCTCTATTTTGAGAGCTATGTGGTGCTCGAGCCCGGGCTGACTGACCTCAAGCTGCACCAGCTACTCAATGAGGACCAGTACCAGTCCAAGCTGGACGAGTTTGGCGATGATGCCTTCTCGGTCGGCATTGGCGCTGAGGCTGTGAAGCTGATTTTGGCCGGTATCGATCTGGCGAAGGAGAGCGTGCGCCTGCGCACCGACCTTCGCGAGACGAGCAGCGAGGCCAAGCGCAAGAAGCTGGTCAAGCGACTTAAGCTGGTCGATGCCTTCAACGAAAGCCGCGCCCGGCCGGAGTGGATGATCCTGGACGTCGTGCCGGTCATCCCGCCCGAGTTGCGTCCGCTTGTGCCGCTGGATGGTGGCCGTTTCGCCACGTCCGACCTGAACGATCTTTATCGTCGCGTCATCAACCGCAACAACCGCCTGAAGCGGCTGATCGAGCTGCGCGCGCCGGATATCATCGTGCGCAACGAAAAGCGCATGCTGCAGGAATCGGTCGATGCGCTGTTCGACAATGGCCGCCGCGGCCGTGCAATCACGGGGGCCAATAAGCGCCCGCTGAAGTCGCTCTCCGATATGTTAAAGGGCAAGCAGGGCCGCTTCCGGCAGAACCTGCTGGGCAAGCGGGTCGATTACTCCGGCCGTTCGGTCATTGTGGTGGGCCCGGAATTGAAGCTGCACCAGTGCGGCTTGCCGAAGAAGATGGCCTTGGAGCTGTTCAAGCCCTTCATCTACTCGAAGCTGGAAAAATACGGTCATGCCACCACCATCAAGGCCGCCAAGCGGATGGTGGAAAAGGAGCGCCCCGAGGTGTGGGACATCCTCGAAGAGGTGATCCGCGAACACCCGGTGATGCTCAACCGCGCGCCGACGCTGCACCGCCTGGGCATCCAGGCCTTCGAGCCCGTGCTGGTTGAGGGCAAGGCCATCCAGCTGCATCCCCTGGTCTGCACCGCCTTCAATGCTGATTTCGACGGTGACCAGATGGCCGTCCACGTGCCGCTCTCGCTGGAGGCCCAGTTGGAAGCACGCGTGCTGATGATGTCGACCAACAACATCCTCAGCCCGGCAAATGGCAAGCCGATCATCGTTCCGAGCCAGGACATTGTGCTCGGCATCTACTACCTCTCGCTAGAGACGGCGGATTATCGCGCCGCCGATGATGCGGCTGCGCCGCGAATTGGCGATATGGGTGAGATCGAGCAGGCGCTGCAAAGCGGCGCTTTGACGGTGCACACAAAGATCACCACCCGCCGCAAGACGGTGGATGCGGAAG
>JBAXEN010000373.1:0-3800 GCA_037140415.1 Betaproteobacteria bacterium
GCGAGATCTCGGCCTGGTAGGGCGTGTAGGCGGTGTACCAGGCGGGGTTCTCCAAGATGTTGCGCAGAATCACCGTCGGCGTGTAGGTGCCGTGATAGCCCTGGCCGATAAAGCTTTTGAAGATCTGGTTGCGACCGGCCAGCGCCTTGAGCTCGGCCAGCGCCTGCGCCTCGGGGATGCCTGGCTCAATGGCCATATGGGTGCTGCGCGCAATGGAGCGCGGCACCACCGCTTCAATGAGCGCGCGGCGCGAAGCCTGAGCGATGGCGCTGAGCATCAGGGCCTCGTCGGCGGGCGTGATGCCAATGTGGCGGGCGATGAATTCCTGGGAATTTTCCAGCTCGCGCAGCGGCTGGGTGGCAGACATCAGCATGGCAGGGCTCCGGCAGAGGGCGATGCAATCATGGCGGCGGCAGACGGCTTGGCCAGTCGGTCAGCCGGCCAGGCGGGCGTAGGCCCCTTCATCGAGCAAGCCTTCGATCTGGGCCGGATCGGACAGCTCGACCTTGAAGAACCAGCCGGCGCCCATCGGGTCGCTGTTGGCCAGCGAGGGGTCGGCGCGCAGCGCCTCGTTAACTTCCACAATTTTGCCGCTGACCGGCATGTAGACATCGGCGGCGGCTTTGACCGACTCAACCACGCCGGCCGTCTCGCCGCTGGCCAGCGTGGTGCCGACTTCGGGCAGGTCGACGAACACCACATCGCCCAGCGCGTCTTGCGCATGTGCGGTGATGCCGACGGTGGCGGTATGACCTTCAATGCGCAGCCATTCGTGGTCTTCGGTGTACTTGATCATGGGAGCCTCTTTAAGTTGGAGTGAATGAAAAGCCGCGTTCAGCCGCGGTAGTAACGGGTCGGATGAAAGGGCAGGGCGCACACTTGCATGGGCACGGGCTTGCCGCGCACCAAGGCCTGCAGTCGGGTGCCGACGGCGGCGCAGCGTGGCGTCACATAGCCCATGGCGATGGGTTGGCCCACGCTCGGCGAGAGCAGGCCGCTGGTGACTTCGCCCAGGTGCTGGCCGTCCTGGTCCTGCAGCTCGCTGTGTTCGCGCACCGGCACCCGTTCGAGGGCGAGCAGGCCCACGCGCTGGCGCTCAAGTGCCAGCCGTCCGTCGAGCTGGGCCAGCACTTTGTCTGCGCCAGCGTAGCCACCGGCGCGTTCGCCGCCGCTGCGCCGCACCTTTTGCAGCGCCCAGCTCAGGCCGGCCTCGACCGGGGTGGTGCTGGCCTCGATGTCTTGCCCATACAGGCACAGCCCCGCCTCCAAGCGCAGGCTGTTGCGCGCGCCCAGGCCGATGGGCTTGACCTCGCTGTGGGTCAGAAGTGTGCGGGCGAAGGGTTCGGCAACGGCAGCCGGCAGGGAAATTTCAAATCCGTCTTCGCCGGTATAGCCGCTGCGGGTGATGTAGAGGGCTTCGCCCTGCCAGTCGCAGGCCATGCCGGTCATGAAGACGAGCCGCTCGACACCCGGCAGCAGCCGGCTCAGTACCGTCACCGCCTGCGGGCCTTGCAGCGCGAGCAGGGCGTGGTCGTGCTGTGGCTCGATGCTGCATCGGCTGCCGATGCGCGCTTGCAGATGGGCCAGGTCGGCGTCCTTGCAGGCGCCGTTGACCACCACAAAATAGTCTTCGCCACGGTTGACGACCATCAGGTCGTCGATGATGCCGCCCTCATCATTGAGCAGCAGGCCGTAGCGCTGCTTGTGCAGGCCCAGGCCGATCACATCGACCGGCATCAGCGTCTCGAGGGCGGCGGCAGCACCTGCACCCCACAGGCGCAGCTGGCCCATGTGCGATACGTCGAACAGGCCGGCGGCCTGGCGGGTGTGCTGGTGCTCGGCCACCAGGCCGGCCGGGTATTGCACCGGCAGCGCATAGCCGGCGTAGGGCACCAGGCGGGCGCCGAGCTCCAGGTGCAGGGCGTGCAGCGCGGTGGTCTTGAGCGTGGGCTTTGAGCTGGCAGGGTCGTTGGACAAAAAGGGCTCCAGGGCAGGGCGAGGGCCATGACGCATCATGGACTTGCCCCTTCTGTCCGCTTTACCTGAGAGATTCGCCCGGCGATGCGGGTTTGCTCCTTCGGTGGGCCTGCTCGCTGGCGGGCCTCTCTCCAGACGGGATCGCCGTGCCACCGGGCACAGCGCTTGTCAGTCCTGGGTGCCTGAGCGTTCGATGCGCTGCCGCTGCCTGCGGTTGCACTGTGCGCCTTCGGCGGTCTTGTCGGGCAAGACGCTCTCCTGACGGCGGCGATTCTAGCCCATGCCCCCCGTGCGCTTGGCCCCTTCGTGGCTGAGCCCATGGCTGCGCTGCATGGCACTGGCCTGTCGATCACAGCCGATCTTGTCCTACAGGCGCCTGAGAGGCTCGACCGAACAATGAACCTGTGCAAAGTCATCCAGTCCTTACCGCCATGCCCGTGTGTTTCGATGGCTTCGAAGTTCAGCCGATAGTCGCATGCGCCCGAGCTGCGCTGGTTGGGGGGGTGGTCTGTGGCTGAGTCGGCGCCTGTTCCCTCGGCGGGCGCCTGGCCACCCCCGCCTGAAGGTCGGCCGAGCAGGGCCGGCGGCAACCCGGTGCTGGTGGCCCTGGACGCCGCGCTCGACCCGCTGGTCCTTGTGCTCAGTCTGGCGGTGCTGGCCTGGTTCTGGGAGGGGCACATCCGTGCGCCCCTGGTGGTGCTGGGCTTGCTCGCCTTCTTATTGGCCTACCCGGGCAGCGGACCGCGCCCCGCGGCCTTGCCGATGTTGGCCTTGCACCTGCTTTTGCGCTGGGTCTGGCAGGCCGGCTTGTTGGCCGCCATCGGGCTGGCTACCGGCTATATCGCGGTGTTTGATCAAGGCTTGTTGCTGCATTGGCTGTGGCTGGCGCCGAGCACCCAGTGGGCTGCCCATCTCTTGATGCGTTTGGGAGAGCCCGGCTTGTCGCGCCTGCAGGGCCCTGCCAGGCCGGCGGTGGTGGTGGGCAGCAACGCGCAAGGCGCCATGCTGGCCGAACGCATTGCCGATTCGCCCTATGAGGGCATCGGCCTGCTCGGTGTTTTTGACGACCGCAGCCCGGGCCGCGACGGCATCGTGCAGCCGCTGGCGGGCGCGCTGGCCGATCTGCCCGATTTCGTGCGGCGCCATCGGGTGCAGCTGATCTATCTCTCGCTGCCGATGTCATCGAGCCCGCGCATCTTGCAGGTCCTCGACGCGCTCAAGGACACCACGGCTTCGATTTACTTTGTGCCCGATATGTTTATCACCGACCTGATCCAGGCGCGCAGCGACCGAGTTTGCGGTGTGACGGTGATCTCGGTGTGCGACACCCCTTTTCGCGGCCGGACCGGCTGGCTCAAGCGGGGCAGCGATCTGTTGCTGGCCAGCATGATCTTGCTGCTGATCGCGCCCTTGCTGTTGGTCATCGCGGTGCTGGTGCGGCTGGATTCGCCCGGACTGGTGATTTTCAGCCAGCGCCGCTATGACCTCGACGGGCAGGAAATTCGCGTCTACAAGTTTCGCTCGATGACGGTGACGGAAGACGGTGAGCACATCGCGCAGGCCCGGCAAGGCGATCAGCGCGTCACCCGCCTGGGCGCCGTTTTGCGCCGTACCTCGCTCGACGAGCTGCCGCAGTTCATCAATGTGCTGCAAGGGCGCATGAGCGTTGTCGGGCCGCGCCCGCATGCGGTGGCCCACAACGAGCTCTATCGCAAGCTGATCAAGGGCTACATGGTGCGTCACAAGGTCAAGCCCGGCATCACCGGCTGGGCCCAGGTCAACGGCCAGCGCGGCGAGACCGACACCCTGGACAAGATGCAGGC
>JBAXEN010000374.1:0-3783 GCA_037140415.1 Betaproteobacteria bacterium
GGCCTGGCTGAAGGCGCGGCCGTCGGAGAACTTGGGAAAGTTCAGCTCGATGCGGTTCACGCCTTCGAGCGAGGCGGTGGCGGGGTCTACATCGTTGGGCAGCTGTAGCGTCGAGGCGCTTGTTTGGTATTGGTCAGGGCTCAAGAGTTTCATGGCGGTGTCTTCCTCAGGCCTCGGCGCGCGCGGTGACCTGCCGGGCGGCGTTGGCGGCGATCTTGAAAGGCTCGTGGCCCAGGCGGCGCAGGCTCTGGATGAAGGTCTCGCCGGCCTGGCGCTCTTGTCGGTAGACCTCGAGGATGGCTTCAACCACGTCGGCTACTTCGGTGGCGGCAAAGGACGGGCCGACGATCTTGCCGGCCACGGCGGTGCCGCTCAGGTGCGAGCCGTCTGCCCCGCCCAGCGAGACCTGGTACCACTCCTTGCCGTCTTTATCGACGCCCAGGATGCCGATGTGGCCGCTGTGGTGGTGGCCGCAGGAGTTGATGCAGCCGCTGATGTGCAGGTCGATCTCGCCCAGGTCGTGCAGTTCTTCCAGGTCCTGAAAGCGCTCAGTGATCATCTCGGCCACCGGAATGGAGCGCGCATTGGCCAGGGCGCAGTAGTCACCCCCGGGGCAGGCGATCATGTCGGTCAGCAGGCGGATGTTGGGCTTGGCCAGACCGAGCTTTCTGGCGGCGCGCCAGAGTTCGGGCAAGTCCTGGCAGCTGACCCAAGGCAGCAGCAGGTTCTGGTCGTGCGTCACCCGCACCTCGCCACTGCTGAAGCGGTCCGCCAGATCGGCCACCGCCGACAGCTGCTTGGCCGTGGCATCGCCCGGGGCCTGGCCCAGGCGTTTGAACGAAAGCGTCACGGCGCGCAGGTCCGGGTTTTTGTGGGCAGCCACGTTCTGCTTGAGCCAGCGGCCAAATTCCACATCGTCCTCGGCGGCGGCACGCAAGATGGCCGAAATCTTGGCGTCGGCCGTGACGCGGTCACAGCCAGGCGCTGGGGGCACGAAGCTGGCGCTGACCCGGTCCAGTTCTGCTTGCGTCAGGGTGTGCTGGCCGCCGTCGCGCTCGAGGATCTGGCGGTATTCACTTTCCACTTCATCGATGTAGCGCTGGCCTTCGGCCTTGACCAGGATCTTGATGCGGGCCTTGTAGATGTTGTCGCGTCTTCCCCAGCGGTTGTAGACACGCACCACGGCTTCCAGATAGTTGAGGATCTGCTGCCAGTGCAGGAATTCGCGGATCACGGTGCCGATCACCGGCGTGCGACCCATGCCGCCGCCGACCAGCACCTTGAAGCCGAGTTCGCCAGCGGTATTGCGCAAGAGGTACAGGCCCACGTCATGCCAAGCGGTGGCAGCGCGGTCTTCCTGCGCGCCCGAAATCGCAATCTTGAATTTGCGCGGCAGGAACGCAAACTCGGGGTGCAGGGTGCTCCACTGCCGCAATATTTCGCCAAACGGACGGGGGTCGGCGATCTCGTCGGCCGCGATGCCTGCGAGCTCGTCGCTGGTGATGTTGCGGATGCAGTTGCCGCTGGTCTGTATCCCATGCAGGTTCACGCTGGCCAACAGGTCCATCACATCGGCCGACTTGTCCAGCGGGATCCAGTTGAACTGTACGTTTTGCCGCGTGGTGAAGTGCGCATAGCCGGCGCTCAAGCGCGAGGGGGCCGCGCCCAGCAGGTCCTGCTGGGCCTGGGCCTGCTGCAGCAGCTCGGGCGTGGGCTGGTCGTAGTCCTGGGCAATTTGGGCCAGCACCCGCACTTGCGCCGTCGACAGCTCGCCATAGGGCACGGCCACCCGCAGCATGGGGGCGTGGCGCTGCACATACCAGCCGTTTTGCAGGCGCAGAGGCCGAAATTCTTCCTCAGACAATTGCCCGATTTGCCAGCGCTCGAGTTGGTCGCGGTACTGGGCCGCGCGGGCGCGGACGAATTGGCGGTCGAATTCAGTGTATTGGTACATGTGTCTAGAACCCTGCGGCGAGCTGGGTGGATCGAGGTACTTTCAGCCGACGTGCGGGCCCAAGGTCTGCTGCGCCAAGCTCGGCGAGCTGCACTGTAGCGGCCAGGCACCGATGCGCAAACAACTGTTTTGTAGGACGCTTATGCGCATATGCATATTCCCACTTTGAAGGGTCCAGGGTGACAGACGTGCTCGATATGGCAAGCGAGCGCTGGTACAGTTTGTGGTCCGCTGCGCGCCTGTGGGCCTGCGCTGATGAATCTCCCTCGTTAGAAAGAACCGAGCATGAACCCCCGTAAGCGAATTGCTTTGGCCCTGGCGGTCTTGGGCATGAGCGCGCCCCTGGCTTTTGCCGCGCAGCCGGCGCCCGGCAAGACGCCCATCCGCATCGGCGAGATCAACAGCTATTCGGCCATACCGCAGTTCACCCAGCCCTACCGCCAGGGCTGGCAGTTGGCGGTTGAGGAAATCAACCAGGCCGGCGGGCTGCTCGGCCGTCCGGTGGAGGTCATCGCCCGCGACGATGGCGGCCGGCCGGAAGAGGCTTTGCGCCACGCGGTCGAGCTCACTGCCAAGGAAAAGGTTGATGTGCTGGCCGGCGGTTTCCTCTCGAATGTGGGGCTGGCGCTGGCCGATCATGCGCTCAAGAACAAGCGCTTGTTTGTGGCCAGCGAGCCTTTGACCGACGCCATCGTCTGGGAAAAGGGCAATCGCTACACCTTCCGCCTGCGCGCCAGCACCTATATGCAGTCGGCCATGTTGGTGGAGGAGGCGGTCAAACTGCCGGCCAAGCGCTGGGCCACGATTGCGCCCAACTATGAGTACGGGCAGAGCGCGGTGGCCAGCTTCAAGGAGTTGCTCAAAGCCCGGCGCCCGGATGTGGAGTTTGTCAGCGAGCAGTGGCCTGCGCAGGGCAAGCTTGAAGCCGGCACCACTTTGCAGGCCACCATGGCGGCTCGGCCCGATGCCATCTTCAATGTGACCTTCGGGCCTGACTTGGCCCGTCTGGTGCGCGAGGGCAATCAGCGCGGCATCTTTCCGAAGACTCCGGTGGTCTCGCTGCTCTCGGGCGAGCCTGAGTACCTGGACGTGCTCAAGGACGAGACGCCGCGCGGCTGGATCGTCACCGGCTACCCCTGGGACCAGATTGACGCACGCGAGCATGCGAGCTTTGCAGCCAATTACATGCGCCGATTTGGCGAAAATCCCAAACTGGGCTCGGTGGTGGGTTATGCCACCATGCAGGCGATTTTTGCGGCCATCAACAAGGCCAAATCAGTGGACAACGAAAAGCTGGTGCTGGCCATGCGTGGTCTGCCTTTCAGCACGCCTTTTGGGCCAGCAGAGTTTCGCGCCATCGACCAGCAATCGACCATGGGCGCTTTTGTCGGCAAGCTCGACCTGCGGGGCAATCGCGGCACCATGGTGGACTGGCGGTATGCCGACGGCAAGCGATATCTGCCCGGCGATGCCTATGTCAAGGCGCGCCGGCCTGCCGAGGCGATGAAGTAGTCACAGGCCTGCCAGGTGCTCAATCTTCTGTAAGGCTTTGCGCAGCTTTGTCTCAGGGGCTTTGACGATCAGCGTAAAATAGCTGGTTTCGAAGAATCCACGCCATGCCTTTTGGGGCAGGGCACCAGGTTCTAAGACCCATCAGGCTGCCAAAGTGCCGAGTCGCCTGCTCCTCAAGTGCAAGGAGCAGGCAGGCCCAGTCCGCGGCGGCCTGTTGAGCTGATTGAACGCGCTCAGCGCGCATCGTGAGAAGGCAAAGCCAGTGGCAAGAACTGAAACCAAGACCGCCGTCCTGCCGGACGGTTTGCGCTACAAGT
>JBAXEN010000375.1:0-3760 GCA_037140415.1 Betaproteobacteria bacterium
GTACCCGAGCCGATGCTCCTGCCCTTGTAGCGCCCATTGAGCATAGGACCGCCAGAGACGCCGATGGTTGGCAGGTTGCAACTGGCGGCGCCCATCATGAGCGCGGGTGTGGTTTTGTCGCAGCCCATCAGCAAAACCACGCCATCGATTGGGTTGGCGCGGATAGACTCTTCGACATCCATTGAGGCCAAGTTACGAAACAGCATCGCGGTCGGACGCAGGTTGGATTCACCCAGTGACATCACAGGAAACTCGACGGGGAAGCCGCCAGCCTCGTACACCCCTTTCTTGACATATTCAGCCAACTCACGAAAGTGTGCGTTGCAAGGCGTCAGCTCAGACCAGGTGTTACAGATCCCAATCACAGGTCGTCCATCAAAAAGATGATGCGGCAAGCCTTGGTTTTTCATCCAGCTGCGATGAATGAAACCGTCCTTGTTCATCTTGCCAAACCAGGCTTGGCTGCGCAATTTCTTGTCGGATGAGGTTGTCATAGGTCTTCAAGTCAAATGGAGACTCATTTAGTGAAGAGACGCGGCAAGCGATCGCCAAGTCTTGACGAAACGGGCGGCCTTGGCGGCGGTCTCGCCAACCGCTTGGCCGGGACGGTACAAGGCCGACCCGAGGCCAAAGCCATTGGCGCCCGCTTGGGCATAGGCAAGCATGCTCTCGGGGGTGATACCTCCAACCGGGAACATCAGCGTGGCTGGCGGTACCACCTGCCGAAAAGCGGCCAGGGCTGAAACACCGATCAGTTCAGCCGGAAAAAGCTTGAGGGCGCTTGCACCGGCTCTGAGGGCCACAAAGGCCTCAGTGGGCGTCGCCACACCCGGCACGCAAATCAAACCGCTGTCTCGAGCGGCTCGAATGATTTCGGGATCGCAATGCGGCGACACGATGAGCTGCCCGCCCGCTTTGGCCACCTCCCGCACCTCGGCCAGCGATGTCACGGTACCGGCACCGACGATACAGTCTGAGGAAAATTGTTGACGCAGCCGCGCGATGCTGTCGAAGGGCTCAGGAGAATTGAGGGGAACCTCAATGACACGAATGCCGCTGTCCACGATGACTTGGCCCTGTTCAAGGACTTCGGCGGGAACTACACCGCGCAAGATCGCGATCAGCGGTGCATGCCGCAGACTTTCCAGGAACAACTCATGCCACATGAACTGCCCCCAAAGGCGCTGCCAAACCGGCTGCGACAGCGACTTTCCAGAGCCCCTGCGGCGCCGTGTTGCCCAACACGGCGCTAGGGCGATGGCCGACCAAGGCAAGCGCACGTTCATAGCGACTGCAAAGCTCAGGCGATCCAACGAGCCCCAACGTCGTCACTGGCTTGCCATGGTGCTGTTTCAGCGCAGCGGCCAGCTCGCTGCCAATCAGGAGCCCCGACAGATAGTCCGGTGACTCAGAGGAAGCCAGCTCTCCCGTCAGCACCCTGGAGCGGGCGCTGAACATCAGTGAGATCAGCATACCCGGGGCTGCAGCATAGGCCAGACTCACACCCTTTTCAAAAGCCTCCCATTGCGTCAAGTCAGGCATCGAAACTGGCATGAGCCGGCCGAGTATGGAGTGTTGGCGCAGCACGGCAAACAACTCGCCAGCCATGCTGGTCATGAACTGCGCGACCTGGCCGGCCTTGACCCAGACCCACTTTGAATGCGTGCCCGGAAGCACGATGCAGCATTCGTCCTGCCATTCGGGTCTGATGGACAAGGCGCCGAGAACCTGAATCTCTTCGCCACGCATCACGTCGGCGACGACTGTGCCGCCACCTCGTGTGACTTGCGAAGGCAAAACGAGCCCAGGAGCAATGTGGATTCGAGTGCCCGATAGGCTGGTGACGGCGGTCAGGTGCTGATGAAAACTGGCGATATAGACCGGGCATGCCAGGTACGGGGCTTCACGCCAGCCATGTGCGCTTCCGACCATTCCGCTGGCAATCACAGGCAGTCCCGGCCAGCGGGCCAGCCAATCGCCGACCATGGACTCGAAAGCCTGATTGAATCCTTCAACCAAAGAAGCGCCAGGTAGTTGTTGAATCCCCCATGGGGCCTCGCGCTGCATCGCGATCGCCCCCCGATCGTCCAGAAGAAATGCTCTGAGACTGGTGGTTCCCCAATCCAGAGCGATCAAGGCCGGGTGTTTCACCTCTACACAGAGCTCTGCCTTCGATGTCATGGCGTTCCCGTCCATCCCAGTTCTCGGGAAATCGCATCCGCCGTCGCACGCACCACAGGACCGAGTTGATCAAGCCGCTCCAGGGGCATATAGGGCAGAGTGCTGGCCACGCTCAAAGCCGCGATCACGCCACCGGCAGCATCATGAACAGATGAAGCAACGCATCGGATGCCATGCTCGTTTTCCTCCAAGTCAAACACATAACCCCGTGTCTTTCCTTCCAGAACAGCACTCTCGTACTGTTGTAGGCTCAATGCGTTTGGCGGTGGCAATTGAGAGCGCTCATGCATTTGCCGAGCCGCGCGGTACAGCCCGGCCCAGTCCTCACGCGGCAAGGCCAGTGTCAGCGCCTTGCCTATGCCGGTGGTTGCCAGCGGCATCCGGTGTCCAACCCGTGAGCGCATCTCGAGTCCACGCGTACCAGAAATCTTGTCCAGGTACATGACTTCTTGACCCACCAACACCCCAAAATGAACGGTGTCGCAGGTCTGATCGGCCAGGCGCTGCAGATGCGGGCGGGCAATGGTGGTCAGGGACATTTGCTCCAAGGCCGCCGCCCCCAGGCCGATCAGCTTAGGGCCCAGGAGATACCCGTCGGGTCGAACATGGCGAAGATAGCCTTCGAGAACGAGCCCGCGCAGGAGTCGATGCGTCGTGCTGCGCGGGGTGCCCAAATGCTCGGAGATCTGGCTCACCGTGCGAACCTTGCCCGCCACGAATTCGATCAAGGCAAAGCCGCGAAGCATCGTCTGGATGCCTGCGGTCTGCTGATGCGACTTGCCTTCCGCGCTTTGTTCCACTTTCCAACCCCGGTTGCGTTAGGGGGAAAATGTATTGCGAGATTTTTTTTGTGTCAATATTTGAAATATTATCTCAATATATGAGACTTTTGTCGTTACCCGCTTGCCCCCTCCGGTTGCGCCGCAGTCCACTGAGCCCGTCAGGTCACCTCTTCGGCGACAACTTCCCAAGACGAGATTTCCTGCGCCGCACGCTCGACCATGTCGGCAATGGCACGCAACCGTGTCGTGCCTTTGCCGGGGTGAATGTAGACTGCCGCCAACGCGCCCAACACGGCATCGTTCGCGCCGCGAACAAGCGTTGATGCGGCCCCGACACCCTCAATACCCTCGCCATGCCCCTGCACCGATTCGCCCATGCGCAAACGCTGGAGATTGGAAAGCAATAGCCGAGCCTCACAGAAGGTGCGTGCCGTGCGCTTCTCCAGTGGTCCGGCCAGCACCCGGCGCTGAACCTCAGCAGGCGCATGCGCGAGCAGCAGCCGCTGCGAGGCACCAACGTTGAGCGGGACCCGGGTGCCCACAATTGAGGTCACCCGAGCTTCGAGTTGGGCGTCGGCCACCGCCAAGGTCACAACCTCCAAGCCGTCACGCACCACAAGTTTGACCGTCTCCCTGAGCTCGGCGGCCAGACGCTCCATGACAGGCCGTGCCACGGTCAGCAGGTCGGCCGCAGGCGGCGCCCTGCGGGCTAGGCGCGCCACTGCGGGCCCGAGACGGTAAACACCCCCCTCTACTGCCTGCACAAAGCCTTGCTCGCAGAGAACCTTAAGGAAGAT
>JBAXEN010000376.1:0-3730 GCA_037140415.1 Betaproteobacteria bacterium
CCATATCCTCGTTGTCGGCGGCGCCGGCTACATCGGCTCGCACATGCTCAAGCGCCTGGCCCAGGCCGGCTGCCAACTGACCACGCTCGACGACCTCTCAGGCGGCTATGCCGAGGCGGTGCGCTGGGGGACGCTGGTTGAAGGCCATGTCGGCGACGCCGCGCTGCTTGAGCGTCTGTTCTCGCGCCACCGCTTCAGCGCGGTGATGCACTTCGCCTCCTTCATCGAAGTGGGCGCATCGGTGAGCCAACCCTTGGCCTACTACCAGAACAACCTGGCGCATACCCTGACCTTGCTGCAAGCCATGCGAGCCCATGATGTGCGGGCCCTGGTGTTCTCGTCGACCGCCGCCACATTTGGCCAGCCGCACTACAGCCCGATCGACGAGAAGCATCCACAGCAGCCGATCAACCCCTATGGACGCAGCAAATGGATGGTCGAGCAGGTGCTGGCCGACTGCGACAAAGCCCACGGCCTGCGCTCGGTATGCCTGCGCTACTTCAACGCGGCCGGCGCCGACCCCGAGGGCGAACTGGGCGAGTGCCACCAGCCGGAGACCCACCTGATTCCGCTGGTGCTCCAGGCGGCCAGCGGAAGGCGCGCCCACATCACCGTCCATGGCCAGGACTATGACACCCCCGACGGCACCTGTATCCGCGACTATGTGCATGTGAGCGACCTGTGCGAGGCGCACTGGCTGGCCCTGCAGAGCCTGCTCGCCGGTGGGCCTTCGCAGGCTTACAACCTGGGCCATGGTCAGGGCTATTCGGTTCGGCAGGTGATCGCCGCTGCTGAACACATCACCGGCCGCAGCGTGCCGGTCTTGCAAGGCCCGCGCCGCGCGGGCGATCCCGCCCGCCTGGTCGCTGACGCCCGCCTGGCCCGGCAAAAGCTAGGCTGGCAGCCCCGGCTAAGTGACCTGCACACCATCATGAGCCACGCCTGGCAATGGGAGCAATCGCTGATGACCAAGCTCCACCACCCGGCCCGAGCCGGTGATGCGCTCAGTGGGCGTATCGCCCTGGGCGCGATGGGCCGATGAGGGTAGGAGCGCCCCATCGCCGCGAGGGCGCAGCTCCCACACCCCCTCTGTCGCTGTGACCAGATCCTGTGGGAGGGCCGCCCTCGGCCCGATGCGGCCTTCGAGAGTCATCAATCCCGGCCTCGTCCTACAGCAGGGCGTCAGCCTACACGCCATCGGCTCGTCGGCGCCAGCCGCAAGTGCTTGACAGGGGCATTGAGCCCAACGAGAAGACTGTCCAGAATCAAGTCATCGCCACTTACCGCTTGATCGACCACCTCATGATGCAGGGCAACAGCACGGCCATGGCAGCGCGTCGCCGCCATTCTCTACAGTCCCGGCAAAACCAGCCCGCACAGCGCCGCCCAGCACGCATTGTCTTTGTGGTGATGTCGGCGGTGGCGAAGGCCGCTACCGTTGATCAGCTTGCGCGGTCGCTGAGGCCCCATCCGGTGCTGGTGCACCATGACTTCAGCCAGCAATCGCAGTTTGAACTGCAAACGCCGCAGGTCCGGTTCGTGCCCAATCCCGTGCGCACGGGTTGGGCCCAGTTCGGCTTCGTCGATGCCATCTTTCACAGCCTCGAACATGCGCTCGAGCAGATGGACTTCGACTACCTGCAACTGCTCAGTCCCACCTGCCTGCCGATCAAGCCGCTGGCTGACTTCGAGCGCCACATCAACGGCACGCATGACGCGCACTTTGATGCAATCGACCTGAGCCGCGATGCCGATGCGCGCCTGTCGGTGGGCTACCGGGCCTTCACCGCCGAAGGCAGTCTGAGCCACCGCATCGCGCGGCGGCTGGTCAACATCTACTACGGCGACAGCGCCGGTCGGCGCGATGAGGCCGGCGTCTGGCTGCGCACCGGGCGCTCCAACTCCGCCTGGGCCGCATTGGCCGGCTGGCCCCTGCAAGCGCTGGCGGGCAGCGCGCAAACGGGTCGCTGGGCGGGCCCTCGCTTGCCTCTGTATTACGGCAGCGTGTGGTTTGGCGCGCGCCGGCACATCATCGACGGGCTGGTTCAAGCCTATCGTCAGCCCGGATTGCGTGAGCGCTTTGCACGCATGCACATTGCCGAAGAATTTTTGATGCCCAGCCTGCTGATGCACCTGCGGCCCAGGCGTGCGGCGATGAACCACCTGATCGCCCGCTTCGACGGCGCCCACCCAGGGGTGTGGGACAGCGATCAGGTCCTGAGCCTGGGCCGCTCGCCCGCTTGGTTCGCCCGCAAATTCCCGGATGACCCGCAAGCACCAGTGCGCCAACTGGTGATCGATCAATTGGTCGGCGAGCCCAGCGCAGCCTTGCGCTCGGTGGCCTGAGTTCACGCATGCGAGACCCCACCTACGAGGCCCTGGCCCCCCAAGAAAAACCAGCGCCCTTGACCCCGTCACCCAAACTCCAACAACAACCCATCGAAGGATCAGGCATGCAAGTGGTCATTTTGGCCGGCGGACTGGGCACACGCATCAGCGAAGAAAGCAGCGTGCGCCCAAAACCCATGGTGGAGATCGGCGGACGGCCGATCCTGTGGCACATCATGAAGAGCTATCTGGCCCATGGCCTGCACGACTTCGTGATCTGCTGCGGCTACAAGGGGCATGTCATCAAGCAGTTCTTCCGGGACTACGCGCTTGACGGCGCCGATATTCGATTTGACATGCGCGAAGACCAAACCACCGTGCTGCGCGCGCGCAGCGAGCCCTGGCGGGTGACTCTGGTCGAAACCGGTCTCGAGACCATGACCGGCGGGCGCCTCAAACGGGCCGCTCCCTATCTGAACGATCAAGCCTTCTGCTGCACCTATGGAGACGGGGTCAGCGATGTGGACATTGGCGCCCTCATCGAATTTCATCGCACGCAGGGCACGCTGGCCACAGTGACCGCGGTGCAGCCGCCCGGACGCTTTGGCGCCTTCACCCTGTCTTCACAAAGCCCGCGGGTGCCCAGCTTCAAGGAAAAACCCAATGGCGATGGCGCCTGGATCAACGGTGGCTTCTTTGTGCTCGAGCCCGAGGTGATCGACCTGATCGACGGCGACGACACCGTTTGGGAACGCGAGCCGATGGAGCGACTGGCCGAGCAAGGGCAGCTGGCCGCCTTTCGCCACGAAGGCTTTTGGCAGCCGATGGACACGCTGCGCGACAAGCAGTCCCTCGAGTCCCTCTGGACAGCCGGCCGCGCCCCCTGGCGCAGCTGGTAAGCCCACTGCGACCACCCCCGGCCCACCACCAGACCCACAAGGAGAAACCATGCACTTCCAAACCACTTCGCTGCCCGGCGCAGTCCTGATCGAGCCCGAGGCGCGGGCCGACGAGCGCGGCAGCTTCGCCCGCGTTTACTGCGAGCGCGAGTTCGCCGCCAACGGTCTGCCCAGTCGCATGGTGCAGACCAACCGCTCCATCACCCGCCGCGCAGGCACCCTGCGGGGCATGCACTACCAGCTGGCGCCCCACGGCGAAGACAAGCTGGTGCGCTGCGAGCAAGGCGCGATCTGGGACGCCATCGTCGATCTGCGTCCCGACTCACCCACCTACTGCCAATGGCTGGGGGTCGAGTTGAGCGCAGCCAACGGCCGCATGCTGCTGGTGCCACGTGGCTTTGCCCATGGCTTTGTGAGCCTGACTGACGATGTGGCGGTGAGCTACCAGGTGTCGAACTTCTATGCCCCCGGGGCCGAACGCGGCGCGCGCTATGACGACGAGG
>JBAXEN010000377.1:0-3719 GCA_037140415.1 Betaproteobacteria bacterium
GGGCCACGTCCAGCTCGTCATGCGCCACCAGAATGTCGGCGGGCGCAATCTTGTAAAAGCGGGCTAGGGCCGCGACGGAGCGTCCACTCAGGTTCATGAAGGCCTGCGGCTTGAGCAGCCACAGCGACCGGTCCCCAACGCTGGTGCGCGCCACCAGGGCCTGGTAGTTCTTGTCAAAGGCCCAGGAAGCCTTGAGCTGCAGCGCCAAAGCGTCGACAAACCAGAAGCCGGCGTTATGCCGGGTCTGTTCATAAGCCGGGCCGGGGTTGCCCAAGCCCACCATCAAGCTAATCATGAGGTGATTATCAGAGGAACTTGGCGGTAGATGGCTGAGTCGATGTTGGGAAACGGGCTGTTGCCAAGCGCTACAAACCTCGTGACTTAGGGTAAATACTGATTATTTGTCCGGGCAATGGCGTAGATTCGGCTATGTGAACCTGAGGGTATCTGCCCGAACGGTTTCTGCTCAGCCCTTGAGCAGGGTGTTCAGTGCAGCATGGCTTTCAAAAAGGACCCAACGCAATGAAAAAACCTCCCATTGACCCCAGTGCCCGTCGACAGCTCTTAAAGGGTGCTCTTCTTGGCGGTGCGGCCGCAGTGAGTATGGGCTCGGCCGGTAAGGTGGCGATTGCTGCCACCGTGCCCTTGGCTTCATCAGGCGGGCCAGCTGGCGGGTATGTTTATTTCACGCCGGCTGAAGCTACCTTGGTCGAGGCGGCTGTTGACCACATGGTGCCGGCGGACGCGCTCAGCCCCAAGGGCACCGACCTCGGTATCGCGGTGTACATCGACCGCGCACTTGAGGGTGCCTGGGGCAAGGGAGACCGACTTTACATGCAAGGGCCTTGGGCCGTTGGCGTGCCCAGCCAGGGTTACCAGTGCCCCTTGAGCCCAGCCCAGCTTTGTCGGGAGGGGTTCGCTGCGACGCTGACCCATTGCAAAAAGACCTACGGTAAGGGTTTTGAGCAGCTCAATGCAGTTCAAAAAGACGAAGTTCTCAACGCCTTGGCGAATAACAAAGTGGTCTTCGCCGGCGACTTGTCATCGAAGACTTTTTTCGACATGTTTTACCAGACGGTCGTTGAGGGCATGTTCGCTGACCCGATCTACGGCGGCAACGTCGATAAGGCGGGTTGGAAAATGATCGGATTTCCCGGGGTGATTGCGACCCACTCGCGCAACATCGTGACCTACAAAAACAAGACCTATTCAGCCAAGCCTATGGGCTTGGCTGACGTAAGCTAAACCTAGGGGAAACCATGGCTAAAAATCTTCCTGAAGTGGACGTCGTGATCGTCGGCATGGGGTGGACCGGCGGTATCCTTTCTAAAGAACTGTCCGAGCACGGCCTGAAGGTCGTTGCTTTGGAGCGGGGCGCTCCGCGGTCGGCGGAGGAGGACTTCTCCGTTCCGCGCATCCGCAATGAGCTTGAATTCACCGTCCGTTCTGGTCTGATGCAAGACACCAAACGCGACACCCTAACGGTACGTAACAACGTGCAACAGACGGCGCTGCCAATGCGAAAGCTCGGGTCTTTCCTGTTGGGCGAGGGCTTGGGCGGCGCTGGCGTGCACTGGAACGGTCACACCTGGCGTTGGGGTGACATGGAGTTCAAGGTTCGCTCCATGTACGAGGAGCGTTACGGTAAGTCCTACATTCCAGCAGACATGACCATTCAGGATTGGGGTATCAGCTACGAGGAGTTGGAGCCTTTTTACGATAAATTTGAGCGAACCGCAGGGATCTCCGCCAAGGCCGGCAACATTGGGGGCAAGGTTCAAGCTGGTGGGAACCCATTTGAGTCGCCACGGTCAGCCGAATACCCGCTGCCACCGCTGGAGCCCAGCCTGAGCTGTGACTTGTTTGCGACGGCGGCGCGGCAGCAGGGGTACACCCCGTTCCCAATGCCCACCGCCAATGCGTCACGTCCGTACACCAACCCGGATGGCGCCAAGCTCGGGCAGTGCCAATACTGCGGATTTTGCGAGCGCTATGGCTGCGAATCAAACGCCAAGGGTAGCCCCCTCATCACGGTGATTCCGTTTGCCATGAAGCAGCCCACGTTCGAACTCAGAACCCATGCCTGGGTGACGCGTGTGCATACTGACACGGACAAGAAGATTGCGACCGGCGTTACCTACGTCAACCTTCGAACCGGGGAGGAGTGCTTTCAACCGGCCCGCATCGTCATTTTGGCCGCTTATGGTTTGAATAACGTGCATCTGATGCTGACCTCTGGTATCGGTAAACCCTACGACCCGCAGACCCAGCAGGGCGTCGTGGGCAAAAATTATGCGTACCAGACCGGTGCAGGAGCAACGCTGTTTTTCGACGACAAGCAATTCAACAATTTCATGTCGACAGGCGGCTTGTTGAATATGGTGGATGATTTCCATGCGAACTGGAACTTCGATCGTAGTCCTCATGGCTTTGTAGGCGGGGCGACCATCTCGGGCGGCAATACCAATGGCCGGCCGATCGAATATCGCCCGGTGCCACCGGGAACCCCGCGCTGGGGTAAGGCTTGGAAGGAGTCCATGGCCAAGTGGTACAACCACTCCATGAACATTGGGTCGAGTGGCAGCGTCATGGCCAACCGTTTCAACTACCTGGATTTGGACCCGACCTACAAGAACATCTTTGGCCAACCGCTGATGCGAATGACCTTTGACTACAAGCCCAACGAGCACAAAATCTCAACCTTCGCGGCCGGGGTGGTGGACCGTATCGGCAAATCCCTGAACCCGACGATCATGACGCCGCCAGCGCCACGTACCGCGCCTTGGTCCGTGGTGCCCTATCAGAGCACGCATAACACTGGTGGGACGGTGATGGGTACCAATCCTTCGAACAGCGTGGTCAACAAGTATTGCCAGTCTTGGGACGCACACAACCTGTTCATCATGGGCGCCTCTTTGTTTAATCACAATTCGGCCTATAACCCGACTGGCCCGGTGGGCGCCTTGGCTTATTGGGCCAGCGACATCATCCGAACAGCCTACCTGAAGTCACCGGGTCCTTTGGTCTCAGCTTAACGCATTGATTCACGATGAGGATGACCAGAAGTGTCGGTATCGGCGGGTTGCGCCGATGGTGGGTCGCCTTAGTCCTTGCGTCCTGTCTGACGCCATGGGCCTACGCTGGGGATACGGCCCGGGGCGAGTTACTGTTTGAAGCCTGTACGGCCTGCCACAGTCGCAAACCTGATGACCACAACGTCGGCCCGAGCCTGGCTGGCATTTGGGGGCGCAAGGCAGGGACGACTGCTGGGTTTCGTTTTTCCAACGCGCTCAAGCGTAGTGAGCGCACCTGGGACAGCGACGGTTTGAATGCCTTCTTGGCAGACCCGCAAAAGGATATTCCAGGAAACCGGATGCCTTTCTCTGGCATAGACAGTGCTTCTGACCGCGTTGCCTTGATCGAATTCCTTCGTTCTTTGTCTCCAGAGCAGACTGCGCTGCGCAAGTAAAACAGCCCACGCGAGGTGGGCTGTGAGTCCTGGGCGCGGCCTTGGATGGCCGCGCCGGTGGGCGCACCCTGTGCGCTTACTTCTTGGCCGCTGTCTTGGCTGCGGGCGCTTTGGCAGCAGGTGCTGTCTTGGCCGCCGGTTTGCCTGCAGCCTTGGCGGCGGGCGCTGCCGCAGCAGCGGCATCAGCGGCTGGCACTTCGGCACCTGCCACCGCCACCACGGACACCAGCACCGGGTTGTTCTTGCCGCG
>JBAXEN010000378.1:0-3702 GCA_037140415.1 Betaproteobacteria bacterium
TGCAGCGGTGGCCGACGCCGCTGGGGTCGAAACCATCTTGGTGGGCGACTCTCTTGGCATGGTCTGCCAGGGCCTGAGCAGCACCGTGGGCGTGACGCTGGAGACCATGCGTTACCACACCGAAAGCGTGGTGCGCGGCCTGCGCCGGGTGCAGGGTACGGCCTGGGTGATTGGCGACTTGCCTTTTGGCACCTACCAAGAGTCGCGCGAGCAGGCCTTGCGCAGTGCCACCGTGCTGATGCAGGCCGGCGCGCACATGGTCAAGCTCGAAGGCGGCGGCTGGACCGCTGAGACGGTGCGGTTTTTGGTTGAGCGCGGCATTCCGGTCTGCGCCCATCTGGGCCTGACGCCGCAGACGGTGCATGCGCTGGGCGGCTACCGTGTGCAGGGCAAGGGCGACGATGCGGCCGCCACGCTCAAGCGCCATGCGCATGAGTTGCAGGACGCGGGCGCGGCCATGCTGGTGCTCGAGATGGTGCCGGCCCGCCTGTCGGCCGAGCTCACGGGCGAACTCCAGCGCTGCGCCACCATCGGTATAGGCGCGGGCAAGGGCACCTCCGGCCAGGTTCTGGTGATGCACGATATGTTGGGCATCAACCTGGGCAAGAACCCGAAATTCGTGCGCAACTTCATGGACGGTGCCGGCAACGTGCGCGACGCCATGCAGGCTTATGTCAGAGCGGTCAAGGACGGCAGCTTTCCCGTAGATGACACCCACGGCTGGTAAGGCCCGCGGCGCAAGTTACAGTCTGGCCCTCGCCCTCGCACAGTGCACCCCATGCACCCAAGGGCCGGGGTCCATGGAAGGCCCCTCACAGCAGCCACAGACATGTTGATTGTTCACACCATTGCCGATTTGCGCGCCGCGCTGGGGAGCAGCCATAAGCCGGCCTTTGTGGCCACCATGGGCAATTTGCACCAGGGTCACCTCGATCTGGTTCAGCGCGCCAGGGCGCTGGGCGACATGACCGTGGCCAGCATCTTCGTCAACCGCCTGCAATTTGCACCGCACGAAGACTTTGACAGCTACCCACGCACCCTGGCCGACGACGCGGCTCAGCTTGAGGCCACGGGCTGTCAGGTGCTGTTCGCGCCCGCCGAAGCCCAGCTCTACCCGCAGCCACAAACTTTTCGGGTGCTGCCCGGCCCGGCTTTGGCCGATATTTTGGAAGGGCATTTCCGGCCCGGCTTTTTCACCGGGGTCTGCACCGTGGTGATGAAGTTGTTCCAAGCGGTGTTTGCCGGCAAGGCCGCGGGGGTGGCGCTGTTTGGCATGAAGGACTACCAACAACAATTGGTGATCCGGCAGATGGTGCGCCAGTTTGCCCTGCCGATCGACATCGTCAGCGCCCCCACCCAAAGGGCCAGCGACGGCCTGGCCCTGTCTTCGCGCAATGGTTACCTGAGTGCGCAGCAGCGCAGCGAAGCGGTGGCCCTGTCGCGCGCGCTGCAGCAATTGGCCGGGGCAGCCGGCCAGGCGCAAGCCAGCGCGCTGCCGGGGCTGGAGGCACGAGCACTGCAGGACCTGGATGCTCGCGGCTGGCGCAGCGACTACCTGACGGTGCGCCGCCGCAGCGACCTGCTGGCGCCTGAGGGCGCCCTGGCTGGCCAGGAGCTGGTGGCCCTGGGGGCAGCTCGCCTGGGCACGACACGGCTGATCGACAACCTCGAGTTCTGAGCAAAAGGCGGGCCGACTGGCTCGCTCTCAGAGTGACTCAGCAGCCGCAGTGCGCCCGATTGCGCACTGCGGGGGTCTACCCTGATCGGATGAACCCCTAAAGACAAAGCCTTATCGTCAAGGCTATAAAACGCCCTTTGTCGGAGATTTGATTCGTGCAATTCGTGCAGCTGGTCATCAGCGGTATCGCCCTGGGCTGCATCTACGGGCTGATCGCCCTGGGCTTTGTGCTCATCTACAAGGCCACCGAAACGGTGAGCTTCGCCCAAGGCGAGCTCATGATGCTGGGCGCTTTCGGCGGCCTGGTGTGCATGAAGCTGCTGGGCTTTCCCTTCTGGCTGGCGGTGCTGGCCGCCATGGCCGGCATGGCCTTGTTCGGCCTGCTGCTCGAGCGCGCGCTGATCCGGCCCATCCTGGGGCAGCCGGCGTTTTCCATCGTGATGCTCACCATTGGCGTGGGCTATGTGGTGCGCGGCCTGATCACCATGCTGCCCGGCTTGGGCACCGACACCCATGTGCTGCCGGTGCCTTACAAAGATCAATTGCTGCAAGCCGGCGGCCTGATTGTCCCCATGGAACAGTTGGTGGTGATGCTGCTGACGGCGCTGCTCAGCGCACTGCTGTTTGCCCTGTTTCGCTACACCAAGCTGGGCATTGCGATGCAAGCTTCCTCGCAAAATCAGCTGGCAGCCTACTACATGGGCATACCGGTGCAGCGGCTCAACGGCTTGGTGTGGGCCTTGGCTGCGGTGGTGGCCGCCATTGCAGGGCTGTTGCTGGCGCCCATCACCTTCGTGCATGCCAATATGGGCTTTATCGGGCTCAAGGCTTTTCCTGCGGCAGTCGTCGGCGGCTTTACCAGCCTGCCTGGGGCTCTGGTGGGGGGCATGATCATCGGGGTGGTCGAGTCGCTGGCCGGCTTTTACCTGCCCGAAGGCTTCAAGGACATCGCCGCCTACGTGGTGGTGCTGGTCATGCTGATGGTCAAACCCAATGGCTTGTTTGGCGAACGCCTGAGCAAGAAGGTATGAGCCACAAAGCACTGTTTGAGACAAGCTGATCCATGCGCTTTATCTTCAAGACCAGCTACGAGCAGGACCTGCGCCTGGCCAAGCACGAGGGCCATCGCTTCTGGTATGGCCTGCTGGGTCTGGCGCTGTTGGGCGCGCCCTGGCTGCTGTCGGAATACCTGCTGGCGCAGCTGACCTTCATCCTCATCTATTCGGTGGTGGGCCTGGGCTTGATGATGCTGGCCGGCTTTACCGGCCTGTTTTCCATCGGTCATGCGGCCTTCCTGGGCGTAGGCGCCTACACCCAGGCGGTGCTCACCGCCATGGGCTGGCCCTTCCCGCTGGCCATGGCAGCGGCAGGCCTGCTGTCAGCGGCTGTGGGCGTGGTGGTGGGGCTGCCGGCTCTGCGGGTCAAGGGCATCTACCTGGGCATTGCCACCTTGTCGTTTGGCTTCATCGTTGAAGAGGTGTTTGCCCGTTGGGACAGCGTGACCGGCGGCAACACCGGCAAGACGGTGGCCGCGCCGCAGATGTTCGGCTGGGCGGCCGACACCGGCAGCTCGTTTTATTTTGTCTGCCTGGGGGTGACCGTCCTGGCGACCCTGGCCTGCCTGAACCTGTTGCGCTCGCCCACGGGCCGCGCCTTTGTGGCCATCCGCGACTCCGAAATCTCGGCCCAGAGCATGGGCATACACCTGGCCTATTACAAAACCCTGAGCTTTGCGTTTTCGGCCGCGCTGGCCGGCATAGGTGGGGCGCTGTATGCGCACCAAATCCGCTTTCTCACGCCCGACCAGTTCAACATCGTCCAGTCCATCGACCTGCTGCTGATGGTGGTCATCGGTGGCCTGGGCTTTATCCACGGCGTCTTCCTCGGTGCGATCTTCCTGATCGGGCTGCCGCAGGCCATCGCGGTGGTCAAGGACTTCCTGCCCGAGGCCATCGGCGGCGCACCGGGCCTCAAAGCCGTGGTCTACGGCGCGGTGCTGGTGGCTTTTGTGCTGTTTGAGCCCA
>JBAXEN010000379.1:0-3681 GCA_037140415.1 Betaproteobacteria bacterium
TCATGCTCTCTGGGGTGCTCTTGTAGGGAATATGGGTGAGCTTGACCTTGGCCAGGCTGCCCATCAGCTCGCCGGCCAGGTGCTGGGACGTTCCACTGCCCCCCGAGGAGTAACTGACCTCGCCCGGCTTTTTGGCGGCCAGCTCGAGCACGTCTTTGAGCGACTGCACCGGCGCGTTGGGCTGCACCACCAGCGCATTCGGGTTGGCCGCCAGCAAAGCGATGTGTGCAAAATCTTTCACCGGATCAAAGGGCATGCTCGGGTACATAGCGGCATTGATCGCATGGGTGCTGATGGTCGACATCAGCAAGGTGTAGCCGTCGGGCGCAGATTTGGCCACCGCGTCAGCAGCAATATTGCCGCCAGCGCCAGGCTTGTTTTCCACCACCACCGGCTGACCCAGCCGGCGCTGCAACTCCTCGGCGACGATGCGCGCCAGAATGTCGGCCGACGAGCCCGGCCCAATGGTCACCAGCAGCTTGACCGGCTTGCTCGGATAGGCTTGGGCCAGGCCCGCCAAGGGCAGGGCTGCGCAGGCCAGGGCCAGAACGATTTTTTTCCACGACGACATGGTGAGTTCCTCTTTGGGGTTGACGCTCAGAGCACCGCCACGCCCTGAATCTCCAGCACGATGCCGGGGCGGGCGAAATGCGAGACGGTGATCAAGGCACTGGCCGGGTAGCGGCCCGGCTCGAACATGGTGCTGCGGATTTTGATGAAGGCGTCGCCGTGCCGTGGATCGTTGAGAAACACCGTCATGGTCACCAGGTTGGCCAGCGAGCCGCCCACCCGGTGCAAGGTCTTGTCGATCATGGCGAAGCAAGCACGGCACTGGGCCTCAAACTGACCGGAGATGTCATTGCCCTCCAAATCGGTGGTGGTGGTCTGCCCAGCCAACCAGACGGTGCGACCGCCTTCAGTGATGACGGCCGGCGAAAAGGCGCGCGACTTTTGCATCTCGTTGGATTCGAGGTAGGAGACGGTGGCTTTGGAGGTCATGGTGAAGGTAGAGTTGAAAAGGAGACAAGCCCGGTTTGTAAGCTGCCCCCACCGAGCCGTCAAGCACGGCTCACCCTCAGAGCAGGTGGGCAGGTGAACTTAAGTGTGAAGAATGGCAGGCTTGAGCGCCGTGAGGATCGCAGCACTCGATCAAACCAAGGGCGTGCGGGTGGGCGCTGCGAAGCGAGGTTAAGGGGGAGGAGGCGCCAGCCGACGGAGGACACGAGCGGCGCAGTGCCCATCCGTGCGCCCCTCTCATGAGCGCCCTGAACAAGGCGGCGACCGATCAAGCGCCGCATCGCCGCGAGGGCGCGGCTCCCACTTCATCTCTGACCAGCTGAACAGTGAGAGCGCAGTTCCCACTTCATCACCGAACGACCAAACAGTGGGCGCTGCTGCCACACCTCACCAGCAGCAGCGGTGATGACTTTCGAAGATCGCCGGCTCAGGCCTTCTTGCCCCAGCGGTGGGCGATTTCGCCAACGATGCCGCGGCGAAACAGCAGCACGCAGACGACGAAGGTGGCGCCCATCACGATGGACACCAGCGAGCCCAGATTGGCCAGGTAGTTCTGCAGGGTCACGATGACGGCCGCGCCCAGCACCGGGCCGAGCAAGGTGCCCATGCCGCCGAGCAGGGTCATCAAGACCACCTCGCCCGACATCTGCCAGCCCACATCGGTCAGCGTGGCCAGACCGAAGGCAATCGCCTTGGTGGCGCCAGCCAGGCCCGCCAGCGTGCCAGAGAGCACAAAGGCCAGCAGCTTGTAGCGGTCCACGTTATAGCCCAGCGACAGCGCCCGCGCCTCGTTCTCGCGGATGGACTTGAGCACCTGGCCAAAGGGCGAATGGATGATGCGGTAGATCAGCGCAAAAGCGGCAATGAAGATGGCCATCACCAGGTAGTACATGGTGGTGTCGTCCTTCAGGTCCAGCAGACCGAGCAGCTTGCCGCGCGGAATGCTTTGGATGCCGTCTTCGGCATAGGTGAAGGGCGCTTGCACGCAGATGAAGAAAATCATCTGGGCCAGCGCCAGCGTCACCATCGCAAAGTAGATGCCCTGGCGGCGCACCGCCAGCCAGCCGGTGAGCAGGCCAATGCCGCCCGCGCAGACCGTGCCGCTGAGGATGGCCAGCTCGGGGGTCCAGCCCCAGACCTTGGCCGCGTGGCCAGAGACATAGGCGGCGAAGCCAAAAAACATGGCGTGGCCGAAGGACAGCAGGCCGGTAAAACCGATCAGCAGGTTGAAGGCGCAGGCAAACAAGGCAAAGCACAGCACCTTCATCAAGAAGATGGGGTAGCCGATGAAGGGCGCAAGCAGCAACAGTGCCAGCAAGGCCAGATAAAGGGCGCGGCTTGCTTTCATCATTTCTCCCGCCCAAACAGACCGGCCGGGCGCACCAGCAGCACGATGGCCATGATGATGAAGACCACGGTGCTGGAGATCTCGGCGTAAAACACTTTGGTCAGGCCCTCGATCAGGCCCAGAGCGATGCCGGTGAGGATGGAGCCCAAAATCGAGCCCATGCCGCCGATCACCACCACCGCAAACACCACAATGATGATGTTCGATCCCATCAGGGGGCTGACTTGGTAGATGGGCGCGGCCATCACACCAGCCAAGCCCGCCAGGCCCACACCAAAAGCATAGGTCAGGGTGACCATCAGCGGCACATTGATGCCGAAGGCCTTGACCAGATTTGGGTTTTCGGTGCCAGCGCGCAGGTAGGCGCCGAGCCGGGTTTTCTCGATCACATACCAGGTGAACAGGCACAGCACCAGCGAGACCAGCACCACCCAGGCGCGGTACTTGGGCAGCATCATGAAGCCCACATCAAAGGCGCCGCGAAACACCGCGGGCAGCTCATAGGGCATGCCCGAGGAGCCGTAGAACTCGCGAAACACGCCTTCGAGCAAGAGAGCCAGGCCGAAGGTCAGCAGCAAGCCGTAAAGATGGTCGAGCTGGTGCAACCAGCGCAACATGGTTTTTTCAATCAACACGCCGATCAGGCCCACCGCTGCGGGCGCCAAGATCAGGGCGTACCAGTAATTGATGCCGGCGTAGTTCAGCAGCATCCACGCAAAGAAGGCGCCGGTCATGTAGAGCGCGCCATGCGCGAAATTGACGATATTGAGCATGCCGAAAATCACGGCCAGACCCAGTGACAAGATCGCATAAAACGATCCGTTGACCAGCCCCAACAGCAGCTGCCCGAGCAGGGCCGCCGTGGGTATGCCAAAGATTTCAGTCATGGTGGTGCAATCAAAAGGGACGGACCGCAAGCGGTCCGTCCGGTCGGCAGGTTAGAGCCGGGTTCAGGCCAGGCTTACTTTTTCAAGGCGGCGCAGGTGCTCTGGGCCAGCGGACGGAAGGCTTCAGCGCCGCTGACGGTGCCCTTGAGCTTGAAGTAATCCCAAGCGCCTTTGGATTCAGCCGGCGTTTTGACCTGGAACAGGTACATGTCGTGCACCATGCGGCCGTCGGCGCGCAACGTGCCGCCCTTGGCGAACATGTCGTTGATCGGGGTAGCCCGCATCTTGGCCATCACCGCTGCGGTGTCATCCGTGCCAGCGGCCTGCACCGCCTTGAGGTAGTGCATGGTCGAGGAGTAGACAGCGGCATGGTTGGAGTTGGGCTTGCGGCCGTTCATCACCTTGCTGTACTTGTCGGCCCAGGCGCGG
>JBAXEN010000380.1:0-3656 GCA_037140415.1 Betaproteobacteria bacterium
GGCAGCTCATTGGGCGAGTGCTCCATGTCCAGCACCATCCAGTCAAAGCCGCACTGGCCCAGGATTTCGGTGCTGATGGGGCTGCACAGGTGCGACCACAGGCCGACTTGTAGCTTGCCCGCTTTGAGGGCGCGCTTAAAGTGATTGATGGGCAGGTCCATGTTTTCTCCTTGGGTGTTCAGGCGCCTTGAATCAGGATCGCCCGAAAGTCGTTGATATTGGTCAGGGTCGGGCCAGTGACGATGGCATCGCTTAAAGCGCCAAAGAAACCGTGGCCGTCGTTGTGGTCCAGGCGCTCAGTGGCCTTGATGCCAAGAGAGCGCGCGCGCGTCAGGGTGTCGGGCGTGAGCAGCGCGCCAGCAATTTCCTCAATGCCGTCGACACCGTCGGTGTCGCCGGCCAGCGCCCACACGCCGGCCTGGCCCTTAAGAGCCACACCCAGCGCGAGCAAAAACTCCACATTGCGCCCACCCCGGCCGGTGCCGCACACCGTCACCGTGGTTTCGCCGCCCGAGAGCAGCACGCAGGGTGCAGGTAGCGGTTGACTGTGCGTGGCCACCTGCAGCGCGATGCCGGCCATCACCCGGCCGACCTCGCGCGCCTCGCCTTCGATGCTGTCGCCCAGGATGCAAACACCATGGCCGGCCTCGCGCGCCACCCGGGCGGCCGCCTCCAGGCCGATCTGCGGCGAACTGATCAAGCGGGTCTCGCAGCGGGCCAGGCGTGCATCGCCAGGCTTGAGCGTCTCGCCCGCGCCGCTTTCGAGCAGTGTGCGGGCGGCATCAGGTACCTCGATGCGGTAGCGCTCCAAAATCGCCAGCGCGTCGGCGCAGCTCGTGGGGTCGGCCACCGTGGGGCCCGACGCGATGTCGGGCAACTGGTCGCCGGGCACATCGGAGATCAGCAGCGTCAGCACCCGCGCCGGCTGGCACAGGGCAGCCAGCCGGCCGCCCTTGAGCGTCGAGAGGTGTCGCCGCACGCAGTTCATCTCGCCGATGCTGGCGCCGCTCTTGAGCAGTTGGGCATTGATGTCTTGCTTGTCGGCCAGCGTGAGGCCAGCCGCCGGCGCCGGCAGCAGGGCCGAGCCGCCGCCGGAGATCAGGCACAGCACCAGGTCGTCTTCCGAGAGTCCCTGCACAAACTGCGCAATGCGCTCGGCTGCGCGCAAACCGGCCTCGTCGGGCACCGGGTGCGCGGCTTCGATGATCTCGATGCGCTCGCAAGGCACGCTATAGCCGTAGCGGGTGACCACCAGACCCCTCAAAGGACCCTGCCAATGCTGCTCCACCGCACGGGCCATCGCCGCCGAAGCCTTGCCCGCGCCAATCACCACCAGCCGGCCCTTGACCGAGGCCAGGTCGGGCAGGTGCGGCGGCACGGCCACGGCCGGCTGTGCCGAGGCGATGGCCGCATCGAACATGGCGCGCAGCAGTTGGCGAGGTGTCAAAGCAGGCTCACTTTCTCAGCGCAAGGGCCCTGACCCCTGTGGGAGCTGCGCCCCCGCGGCGATGGGGCGCTTGAACAAGCACGGTCGGCTGCTGGAGGCCGCATCGCGCCGAGGGCGGCGCTCCCACAGGGCGGCGCTCCCACATGGGGGTGATGCGGACCGTTGCCAGGCCAGCGGAGTGTGTGAGGGCAGCACAGCGCACCGCTCGTTTCAGCCTTGAGCGACCTGAAAGTTGCCGGCAATCTCCAGCGCGCGCACCAGGCTGGAATGGTCGAGTTGGGCGCCGCCGTTGGCCGCGCAGCTGTTCATCATTTGCAGGGCGCTGGCGGTGTGTGGCAGCGACAAGCCCAGGGCATTGGCGCCTTCGAGCGCGAGCTTGAGGTCCTTTTGGTGCAGCTCGATGCGAAAGCCGGGGTTGAAGGTGCGCTTGATCATGCGCTCGCCATGCACCTCCAGGATGCGGCTGGCGGCAAAGCCGCCCATCAGCGCCTGGCGCACCTTGGCCGGATCGGCCCCGGCCTTGGCGGCGAACAGCAGGGCTTCGCCCACCGCTTCGATGTTGAGCGCGACGATGATCTGGTTGGCCACCTTGCAGGTCTGGCCGTCGCCCACGCCGCCGACCAAGGTGATGTTTTTGCCCATCAGCTCAAACAGGGGTTTGACGCGCGCAAACGAGGCCTCGGTGGCGCCGACCATGATGGTCAGACTCGCCGCCTTGGCGCCGACCTCGCCGCCGGAGACCGGCGCATCGAGGTAGTCGCAGCCCAGGGCCTGAATCTGCGCGGCAAATTGCTTGGTGGCGATCGGCGAGATCGAGCTCATGTCGACCACCGTTTTGCCCGGGCTGAGGCCCTGGGCCACGCCGTGCTCACCAAACAGCACCGCCTCCACATGCGGTGTGTCGGGCACCATGGTGAAGATGATGTCGGCCTGCTGCGCCACTTCGCTGGCCGTCTTGCAGGCCTTAGCACCGGCATCGAGCAGGGCCTGCGGCACGCCGCTGCGCGATTGCGCAATCAGTTCGTGGCCGGCGGCCAGCAGGTGGCCGGCCATGGGCGCGCCCATGATGCCCAAACCAATGAATCCGAGTTTCATAATGTCGTGCTCCAAAGAAAGGGAAGGCAGAGGGCCGTCATTCGGCCGTGATTTTTTCGTCTTTCACGATCTTGCCCATGGCAGCCACCTCGGCCTTGAGCCATTGGCCAAAGTCGCCTGGGGTCATGGCCACCGGATCGGCGCCCAGGGTGTTCAGGCGCTCGCGCACCTCGGGCAGGGCGCTGATTCGCATCACCTCGGCATGCAGCTTGTCCACCACCGCCTTGGGCGTGCCGGCCGGTGCCAGCAGCCCTTGCCAGCTGCCGGTGAGAAAGCCGGGCAGGCTTTCGCCCACCGTGGGAACGTTCGCACCGAGCACCGGGTTGCGCTTGGCGCTGGAGACCGCGATCAGCTGGATCTTGCCGCTCTTGACGTGCGGCAGCGTGGCCACCATGCCGTTGAAGGTGAGGTCCACCTGGCCGCCGATCAGGTCGCTCATGGCCTGCGCGCCGCCCTTGTAGGGCACATAGCCCCAGTCAATGCCTGCGCGCTGCGCAAACACCACGCCAGCCAGGTGCGTGGCGCTGCCCATGCCGGCGGCGGCCGCGTAGTTGACCCTGCCCTTGCGTGACTTGGCCCAAGCCACCAGCTCGGCCATGTTGCTGGCCGGCACCTGGCTGCTGACCACCAGCAGGTGGGGCGAGTAGCCCACCATGGCCACCGGCTCGAAGTCGGTCAAGGGATTGAAGGGCAGCTTGTACAGCGAGGGCGCGATCGCCAGGTTGCCCACGTCCATCAGCACCAGGGTGTAGCCGTCGGCCGCGGACTTGGTCACCTGCTCGGCGCCGAGGTTGCCGCTGGAGCCGGGGCGGTTTTCCACCACCACCGGCTGGCCCCAGTTCTCGCTCATCTTCTGGCCCAGGATGCGCGCGAGCACGTCGGAGGTGCCGCCGGCCGGGAAGGGCACGACGATCTTGATCGGTTTGCTGGGGAAGCTGTTCTGGGCCCAGGCCGCAGGCGCTGCAAAGAGGCAAAGGCCCAGGGATACGAGCAGGCGACGGGTGAGCTCAGGCATGGGTGTCGTCCTTGTTGGAATGGGGGCGGGCGCTCAGCGCACCATGCAGGGCATCTTGTTGTTGAACTTCCAGCCGGGGATCAGGTACTGCATGGCCAC
>JBAXEN010000381.1:0-3643 GCA_037140415.1 Betaproteobacteria bacterium
ATCAAGGCCATCTTTGGCGAGACGGCGGTGCGCCGCAAGATGCGGCTCAAGCTCATCGTGCACCTGGTGCGCCGCGAGACGCTCGAGCGCGACTATGACCGCATTCCTTACGAGCCCCTGATGCAGGACATTCTGGGCATTGCGGTGCGCAAGGTGGTGATCCAAGTCGAAGCCGGCCGCAATATCGCGGTGCTGGTGGAGGCGGCTGTGCGCAATGCGATCTTGCAGCTGCGCGGCATCAACACCTACGAAGAATTCGTCGAGCGTCACCGCCGCGCCATGGAAAGCGGCGACTGAGGCTTGGGCCCTGCGCCCTCAGCTCGACAGGGCGGCTGCCTGCTTGGGCGGCAAGGGGCGGTGAGGACACTGTGGCTTGGTGCAGCTGGCGTAGATGGCCAGGGCATGATCGGCAATTTCAAAGCCCTTGGCCTGCGCCACCGCCTGCTGGCGTTGTTCGATTTCGGCGTCGTAGAACTCCTCCACCCGACCGCAGTCCAGACAGACCAGATGGTCGTGGTGCTTGCCTTCGTCGATCTCGTAGACCGCTTTGCCCGACTCGAAGTTGCTGCGCTTGAGCAGACCGGCCTGCTCGAACTGGGTCAGCACCCGGTACACCGTGGCCAGCCCGATGTCTGAGCGGTCTTCGAGCAGTACCCTGAAGACATCTTCGGCCGTCATGTGACGCTGGCGACCCTTTTGAAAGATCTCCAGAATCTTCAGCCGCGGCAAGGTGGCTTTCAGGCCAGTGCTTTTGAGTTCGTCAATATTGTTCATGGTGGGCACCGGCAAGCGGCGGCCTGAGCCGCGAGAGCCCCGCGCAGGGGCCGGGTCGCTACAATGAACTGATCATATCTTTCCCTGTCACTCCATGCCTGTGCGTCAACGCTTTCTCCTGCCGACCGCCTTGCTGGCAGCGCTGTCGGCCGGCTTGGTCGGCTGCAGCTCCGGCGCCAGCGTGCTGAGCCAGCCTGCGCAGTGGCTCACCCCCTACCGCAGCGATGTGGTGCAGGGCAATTTCATCGCCAGCGAGCAGGTCGGCCAGCTCAAAGTCGGCATGCCGCGCTTGCAGGTGCGCAGTCTCCTGGGCACCCCCTTGGTCTCCAGCCTGTTTCATGCCGACCGCTGGGATTACGTTTTTAGCTTCAAGCGCGGTGTCGGCCAGCCCAAGCTGTACCGTTATACCGTGTACTTCCAGGGTGATGCGCTGACGCGCTTCGAGGGCGACGCCATGCCCAGCGAGTCTGAATTCATTGCGCAACTCGATGTGCGCCGCAAATTGGGGCCGGTGCCGCAACTGCAGGCCACGGCAGAGCAGCTGCAGGCCGCCCAGCCGGCCAAGGCGGCGCAGCCGGTCACCGCCGCCGCCCCTGCCCCGGTTGCGGCGCAGTCGACCTCCTACCCGCCCCTGGAAAGCGACAAGCCATGAGCGCCCAGCTTGCCGCCGACGCGGCTGTGAAGGTGGTGGTCGCTGGTGCCAGCGGTCGCATGGGCCAGATGCTGGTGCAGGCGGTGCTGGACGCTGATGACCTGCGCCTGAGCGGCGCGCTTGATGTGGCCGGCAGCGCGCAGCTCGGGCTGGATGCGGCGCAAGGCCTGGGCCGGCCGGCCTGCGGTGTGGTCATCACCAGCGAACTGCGCCAGGGCCTGCAAGGCGGTCAGGTGATGATCGACTTCACCCGCCCTGAAGGCACCATGGCCCATCTGGCGCTGTGCCGCGAGCTCGGCGTCAAACTGGTCATCGGCACCACCGGCTTTACCGAGGCGCAAAAGCAGCAGATCGCCGACGCCGCCCGCGATACGGCCATTGTCATGGCGCCCAATATGAGCGTGGGCGTCAACGTCACGCTCAAGCTGCTGGAGATGGCGGCCAAGGCCCTGTCCACCGGCTACGACATCGAGATCATCGAGGCGCACCACCGCCACAAGGTGGATGCGCCTTCGGGCACTGCGCTCAAGATGGGCGAGGTGATCGCCCAGGCCATAGGCCGTGACCTCAAGGACTGTGCGGTGTACGAGCGTTATGGCCACACGGGTGAGCGCGACCCCTCGACCATCGGCTTTTCTACCATCCGCGGCGGCGACATCGTTGGCGACCATACGGTGCTGTTTGCCGGCACCGGCGAGCGCATAGAGATCACCCACAAGTCGGCCAGCCGCGCCACCTATGCGCAAGGCAGTTTGCGCGCCGCCCGTTTTCTGGCCGGTCGCCAGAGCGGCCTGTACGACATGTTCGACGTGCTCGGCCTGCGCTAGGCGGGGCTCCCCCATGATGCTCAGCGAAGGCGATGTGGTCAGCCGCGGTGTGGCTGTAGCGCTTTTGCTGATGTCGGTGGCCAGCTGGGTGATCATCCTCTGGAAAACCTGGCTTTTGGCCCGCCTGGGGCCGGCCTTGCCGCGCAGCATTGCCGCCTTCTGGCAGGCGCCCTCGCTGGCGCAGGCGCTGCAGCGGGTACCCGCCTTGGACCCGCAGGCTTTGCTGGCGCCGCTGCTGCAAGCAGCTCAGGCCCCCCTGGCCGGCACGCTGGCCGGTGCGGGCGATGCACGGGCCCGCCTGACCCGCGTCTTGCGCGATGGCCTGCAGGCCAGCAGCGCGCGTCTGCAATATGGCCAGGTGCTGTTGGCCACCGTCGGTACCACCGCGCCCTTTGTGGGCCTGCTGGGCACGGTCTGGGGCATCTACCATGCGCTCAGTGGCATGGCCAGCAGTGGCCAGCTCACCATCGATCTGGTGGCTGGCCCGGTGGGTGAGGCCTTGATCATGACCGCTGCCGGCCTGGCGGTGGCGATCCCGGCGGTGCTGGCCTACAACATCATGGGCCGGCGTATCGTCCGCTTGGAGGCCGAGCTCGAGGGCTTTGCCCACGACCTGCGCGAGCTGTTGCTGCAGCCCGCTGTGCCAGCGCCATGAGCTTTGGTCGTCTTGAGCCTCGCCCGGCTCAGGAGCCACTGAGCCAGATCAACGTCACGCCGCTGGTCGACGTGATGCTGGTGCTGCTGGTCATCTTCATCCTCACTGCGCCCTTTCTGGCCAGTTCCATCCCCTTGCAATTGCCGCGCGCGGCGGTGAGCATGCCGGCACCTCAGGCCAGCCAGGCACTGATGCTCGAGCTCGACCGCAGTGGCCAGGTTGTTCTCAATGGTGAAAAGCTGGCCGATGAGGCCTTGGCGCAGCGACTGGCCGCGGTGGCCGTCAGCCGCAGTGAGGCCGAGCTGCAGCTGCGTGCCGATCGCTCGGTACCCTATGGCCGGGTGGTGCAGGTGCTGGCTTTGGCACACCAGGCCGGTATCGTGCGGGTGGGCTTTGTGACCGAGCCGCCGGCGCCCGCGCGCCGGCCCTGAGCCCGCGCCCGTGCCGCAGCCGCTGCGGCGCCTAAAATCACGGCTTTGGCCGCTTGGCCCGCCTGCTCCAGGTGGACCCCCGAAGGCTTGAATCCAAAGGCCCATCCGGCCGCCCGCCCGCCCCATGCAAGACACCACCTACAACCCCCAAAAAATCGAGGGCGCCGCCCAGGCCGCCTGGCGCGCGCAAGACGCCTACCGCGTCGGCGAGCGCAGCGACAAGCCGCTGGGCAAGTACTACGCTTGCTCCATGCTGCCCTACCCCAGCGGCAAGCTGCACATGGGCCATGTGCGCAACTACACC
>JBAXEN010000382.1:0-3584 GCA_037140415.1 Betaproteobacteria bacterium
CGACAACCCTGAAGATCGCCACGCGGCGCACGAGTAAACACCATGGAACAAACCGTAGCCGTCGGCGTCTTGCTGGCCGCGATCTTCATTTTGCTCGGTGGCGGTCTGTGGATCGCCCTGTCCCTCATCACAGTAGGCGTGATCGGGATCGCGTTTTTCTCCAACGCTCCTGTTGGCAAACTGCTGGCCACCACCGTGTGGGGCCAAAGCTCTGAATGGGCCATGACCGCCTTGCCTCTGTTCATCTGGATGGGCGAGGTCTTATTTCGAACGCGCCTGTCAGAAGACATGTTCACCGGCCTGGCCCCCTGGGTGCGCCGGCTGCCGGGGCGCCTGCTGCACGTCAATGTGATCGGCTCGGGCATTTTTGCCGCCGTCTCTGGATCCTCGACCGCCACAGCAGTGACCATCGGCCGCATGACCGTGCCCGAATTGCTCAAGCGCGGCTACAACGAGCAGGTGGTGCTCGGCTCGCTGGCGGGCGCCGGCACCTTGGGCATCATGATCCCGCCCTCGATCATCATGATCGTCTACGGCGTGGCGGCCAATGTGTCGATTGCACGGCTGTTCATCGCCGGCATCCTGCCGGGCCTCTTGCTGGTGCTGCTGTTCATGGGCTGCATCATGCTGCACGCCTGGACCAACCCCCAGGCCATCCCGCCGGCCGACCCGCCCACCACCTTCGCGCAAAAGCTCCATGCCTCGCGCCGCCTGTTCCCCATCATCACGCTGATCGTGCTGGTGATCGGTTCGATCTACGCCGGCTTTGCAACGGCCACTGAAGCGGCCGGCGTGGGCGTGATGGGTGCGCTGATTCTGGCGGCGCTGACCGGCACCTTGAGCTGGAAGAGCTTTCGCGACAGCCTGATGCAAGCCACCGAAACCTCCTGCATGCTGGCCTTCATCATTGCCGGGGCGGCCTTCACCACGGTGGCCATGGGCTTTACCGGCATCCCCAAGGCGCTGGCCGAGTTGATCATCGAATGGCAGCTGACGCCGGCCATGCTGATCGCCACCCTGACCGTGCTCTATGTGATCTTGGGCTGTTTCCTCGACGGTGTCTCGATGATTGTGCT
This sequence comes from Betaproteobacteria bacterium, assembly GCA_037140415.1. Classification (GTDB taxonomy): domain Bacteria; phylum Pseudomonadota; class Gammaproteobacteria; order Burkholderiales; family Burkholderiaceae_C; genus Polaromonas. Next base: position 1,077 of record JBAXEN010000382.1, read on the forward strand.
GACCTTGTCGGTGGTCATGCCCATGATCAATGCCGCCGGCATCGATCCGATCTGGTTTGGCATTTACATCGTGCTGGTGGTGGAGATCGCCACCATCACGCCGCCGGTGGGCTTTAACCTCTTTGTGCTGCAGGGCCTGTCCAAACGGGACATCGTCTACATCTCCAAGGGAGCGATTCCGTCCTTCCTGGCGCTGGTGCTGGCCTGCTGGCTGCTGTGGGTGTTCCCAGGCATCGCCACCTACCTGCCCTCGGTGATGTACGGCAACTAAGGCACAAGGCCTGGTTCAGCTGAACCAGGCCTTGTGGCCCAGTACCCACTGTGCGTAATGGCCGGCCTGCAGCGCCACATCGGCCTGCGGGTCCCAGCCCTCGGCCTGGGCCCGCTCGCAGCGCAAGGCGCTGCGCTGGCGGCTGAGGTCGTCAAACAAATCAATCGTGGGCGGCTCGGCGCCGTCGGCCAGGGCCCAATCAAAGCCGGCGTCCAGCGACTGCAGGGCCTGGCAAAACACCGAGGGGTGCCACACCCGGCCCGGTGAGAGGTTGTAGATGCGGTGGGCCAAGGCGCCTGCCTGCAACATGCCCGCCAGGGCCTGTGCGACCTGCGCCGAATGCACCCAGTCGCGCTGGCCCTGCGGCGCCAGCCGCACCGGCTGGCCCTGCGCCCAACGCCGCGCAATCTGCCACAGCGGCGACAAGGTGTCGCGCAAGCCGGTGTCGCGCTCCCAAGGGCCATAGGCGGCGGTGATGCGCGCCAGCGCCACCCGCAGGCCATGCAGCTCTTCGTAGCGCCGGCCTATGCCTTCAATCGCCACCTTGCCGATGCCGTACAAATTGGCGGGCGAGGTCGGCTGCGCCTCATCCAGGTCATGGCCGTCAAAAATCGCGGCGCCGTAGACCGCCGAAGAACTGGCCAGCACCACCCGGCGCACACCAATGCGTACGCAAGCGTCGAGTGCATTGACGGTGCCCATCAAGTTGACGTCGAGGATCTCGCGCGTGGCCACCTTCTCGCGCGCCTGCGCGGCGGTGATCACCGCGCCGTGAAACAGATGCGTCGCGCGGTGGTCGCCCAGGCACTGCTGCAAGCGTGCATCGCGAATGTCGCCTTGCACCGTCGTGAGCTGTCCTGGCAACTTGGCAAACTCGGCCAGCGCCAGCGGCGGCAGCGGGTCCATCGAATGCGCCAGCACGGTATGGCCGGCGCCCAGCAGGCGCTCGATCAGGCTCAGGCCGATAAAGCCGCTGCCGCCGGTGACGGCAAACACATCCGGCTGCGCCATTGCACCGGTGCTCACAGCGCACGGGCCAGCGCGTGGCCCTCATAGACGGCTTCGAGCGCGGTGCGCGGGCTGATGCAGTCGCCGGCCAGCTGCCAGTTCACCCGCTGGCCCTGCGCGGCCAAGGCCTTCAGGCCCAGCTCCAGGTCCTGCTCGCTGCGCCCGTACTGGGCGCCAACCACGCTGTCAAAACCCTTTTCAAGCAGCACCTCGCCGGTGGAGACATCCTCCAGCGTCAAGGTCTGACCGTCATAGGCGAGCAACTGGCGCAGCAGCACCAGGCGCACGCCCTTGTCGCGCAGCCGCTTGCGGTTGGACAGGGTGGAATAAATCGTGGCGCGCCAGGCAAAGCCGGCCACCGGGGTGTAGACGGTGACTTGCTTGCCCAGATCGGCCAGGTGCTCGATCACCGACAGGGCGGTCCATTCGCCGGTGAGGTCGTAAAACGCCACCCGCTGGCCCAGGGCCTGCGGATCGGCCAGCGCCTGCTCCTGGGTCACCAAGGCCTGCCCTTGCGGCGGCGTGACGGCATGGGCCCGGGCGCCGGTGGCCACAATCACTTCGTCAAAGCCGGCCTCCAGCACCGCCTGCGGTGTGGCCTGGCGGCCCAGCTCCACCTTCACCCCATGGCGCTTGAGCATCTGCTGCTGGTGATTGAACAGGTGAGAGAAATCCTGCCGCAAAGGCATCTGCTGTGTCCACAGAAGTTGCCCGCCCAGTTGCTGGCCGCGCTCCCACAGCGTGACGCTGTGACCGCGCGCCGCCGCCACCCAGGCCGCCTCGCAGCCAGCCGGCCCGCCGCCAATGACCAGCACCTTCTTGGCGCGCGCGGCTGGGTCCTGCTCGGCCTCGGGCCAGCGGGCCTCCTGGCCGGCGCGGGGGTTGATCAAACAGGTAATGGCAATGTTGCGCTCCAGACGCTGGGAGCAGCCCTGGTTGCAGCCCAGGCAGTGACGCACCTCGTCGGCCCGGCCCTGCGCGTATTTGTTGACCAAGGCCGGGTCGGCCACATGGGCGCGCGCCATGCCCACCAGGTCGGCATGGCCGGCGGCCAGCATGTCCTGCGCGTCCTGCAAGGTGCGGTATTTGCACACGGTAAAAACGGCGGTGTTCAAGGACGCCGCCCGCAGGGCTTGGCGTATGCCCTGCGGCAGGGCGCGAAACTCGGCCACGCCAAACGCCATGTCGGCCATTTGTGTGCCCAGCGAATGGCTCATGTGATAGGCCGA
>JBAXEN010000383.1:0-3581 GCA_037140415.1 Betaproteobacteria bacterium
TTGACCGTGCCCATCGAGGTGCCCATGAAGATGAACTGATCGGCCGGGAAGCTGCGGGAGGCGCCCGTCAGCGGCAGCACCACGGTCACCTTCTCGCCTTCACTCAGCGGGAACATATTGACGATGGGCCGCCCGCGCGAGCCGCGCGAGCCGGCCGGCACCTCCCAGACCTTGAGCCAGTACAGCCGGCCCCGGTTGGAAAAGCACAAGATGTAGTCGTGCGTATTGGCAATGAAAAGCTGGTCGACCCAATCGTCTTCCTTGGTGGCCGTGGCCTGCTTGCCGCGCCCGCCGCGTTTTTGGGCGCGGTACTCGCCCAGGGGCTGGCTCTTGATGTAGCCCTGGTGCGAGAGCGTGACCACCATGTCGGTGGGCGTGATCAGGTCTTCAGTCGACAGGTCAAACGAGCTGTGCTCGATCAGGCTGCGGCGCAGCCCCAGCTTGGACTGACCGAACTCCTGGCGAATCAGCTTGAGCTCGTCACTGATGATGACAGAGACCCGCTCGGGCTTGGCCAAGATGTCGAGCAGATCGTCGATCTCGGCCATCACCTCTTTGTATTCGGCCACGATCTTGTCTTGCTCCAGCCCGGTCAGGCGCTGCAGGCGCATCTGCAAGATTTCCTGCGCCTGGGTGTCGGAGAGCTTGTACAGGCCATCGTCGCCCATGCCGTACTCACGCGCCAAGCCGTCGGGCCGGTAATCGTCGGCGTTGATCACACCGCCGTCGGCGCGAGAGCGGGTGAGCATCTGCCGCACCAGCTGGCTGTCCCAGGCCCTGGCCATCAGCTCGGCTTTGGCCACCGGCGGGGTGGGCGACTCGCGGATGATGCGGATGAACTCGTCAATATTGGCCAGCGCCACCGCCAGGCCTTCGAGCACATGGCCGCGCTCTCTGGCCTTGCGCAGGTTGAACACCGTGCGGCGGGTGACCACCTCGCGCCGGTGCGAGAGGAAGACCGCAATCAGGTCCTTGAGGTTGCACAGCTTGGGCTGGCCGTTGACCAGCGCCACCATGTTCATGCCGAAGGTGTCTTGCAGCTGCGTCTGCTTGTACAGATTGTTGAGCACCACCTCGGGCACTTCGCCGCGTTTGAGTTCAATCACCAGGCGCATGCCCGACTTGTCAGACTCGTCCTGGATGTGGCTGATGCCCTCGATCTTCTTTTCGTGCACCAGCTCGGCCATCCGCTCCTGCAGCGTCTTCTTGTTGACCTGGTAGGGCAGCTCGTCGACGATGATGGCCTGGCGCTGGCCCTTGTCGATGTCTTCAAAATGGCATTTGGCGCGCATGACAATGCGGCCCCGGCCGGTGCGGTAGCCCTCTTTGACCCCGCTCATGCCGTAAATAATGCCGGCGGTCGGGAAGTCGGGCGCCGGCACGATCTCCATCAGGTCTTCCACCGTGGCTTGCGGGTTCGCCAGCAAATGCAGGCAGGCGTCTACGACTTCATTGAGGTTGTGTGGCGGAATGTTGGTGGCCATGCCCACAGCAATGCCGCCCGAGCCGTTGACCAGCAAATTGGGCATGCGTGTGGGCAGCACCAGCGGCTCTTTTTCCGACCCGTCGTAGTTGGGGCCGAAGTCCACCGTCTCTTTGTCGAGGTCGGCGAGCAGCTCATGCGCGATCTTGGCCAGGCGAATCTCGGTGTAACGCATTGCCGCCGCGTTGTCGCCGTCGACCGAGCCGAAATTGCCCTGGCCGTCGACCAGCATATGGCGCATCGAAAAATCCTGCGCCATCCGCACAATCGTGTCGTAAACCGATTGGTCGCCGTGGGGGTGGTATTTACCGATAACGTCACCGACGATACGCGCCGACTTCTTGTAGGGCCGGTTCCAGTCATTATTGAGCTCATGCATCGCATAGAGCACCCGGCGGTGAACCGGCTTGAGACCGTCCCGGGCATCGGGCAGGGCGCGGCCGACGATCACGCTCATCGCGTAGTCGAGGTAACTGCGCCGCATCTCTTCTTCCAGGCTGATCGGAAGTGTTTCTTTGGCAAATTGGGTCATGGGGCGGCCTGGGGGTCGATAACGCGAAAGCGCCGCCGGACCCAGTTCCCGATCACGCCTGCTTGCCGGAGGGCACCGGCGATGGCACTAACGGGGAGGTCCGAAGCACAAAACAGGCCATTCTAAAGCCCCTGCCAACAGTCTCGGTGCGGCTGATGAGTGCGAAATTTGTGGCGTCATGGCGACAATTCTTTAGTGTTAATTGGCGTTTCGATGGCTTGGGACAAGATGTTTGCCAAAACCGCTGTGGCACAATGGTTACATGCTCGAAGTGACGGTCATTTTGGGTGTGTGGAAAATTTGCGCAGCCCGGCTGCGACTCTCTAGAGGACGACCATGAAGAAACTCAATAAAGTGGCAATGTTGTTCGCCTCGGTGGCCCTGGCAGGCACTGCCGGCGCGCAAACCGTAGACAACTGGAGGAACGGCACCGGCGAGTTGGTTTGGAAAAACGGCACCAATGAGCTGTGCTGGCGTGATGCATTCTGGACCCCTGCCACCGCTGCCAAAGGCTGCGACGGCGCCATCGTGGCCCAGCCGCCAGCACCTGCACCTGCACCGGCCCCAGCGCCCGCACCGGCCCCGGCCCCAGCGCCCGCCCCAGCTCCTGCGCCTGCACCCGAGCCGGCTCCTGCGCCTGCACCCGAGCCGGCTCCTGCGCCTGCACCGGCTCCTGTGGTGGTGCCCGTACCGGTTCCAGCTCCGGCCCCTGCTCCAGCTCCAGCCCCTGCAGCTCCCGCTGTGGCAGCCACTAAGGTGACCTACGCAGCAGACGCCTTCTTTGACTTCGACAAGTCCATGGTCAAGCCTGAGGGCCGCGCCAAGCTGGATGATCTGGTGAGCAAAGTCAAAGGCATCAACCTCGAAGTGATCATCGCTGTCGGCCACGCTGACTCGGTGGGCGCTGATGGCTACAACCAGAAACTCTCGGTGCGTCGCGCCGAGGCCGTCAAGGCTTATCTGGTGAGCAAAGGCGTCGAGAAAAACCGCGTCTACACCGAAGGCAAAGGCGAGAAGTCGCCTGTGGCCGACAACAAGACCGCCGAAGGCCGCGCCAAGAACCGCCGCGTGGAAATCGAAGTGGTGGGCACCCGTCCCAACTGATCGCAAGATCACCCTTCTAATAAACCGGCCCTCGTGGCCGGTTTTTTTATGCCTGCTTTGCATTGCCCCAGGCCTCGCTGCCTCTGATGGGAGATTTCACTGCACCCGGTCGTACTTCGTTGCCCCTGGTAGGAGCGCCGCCCCCGGCGCGATGCAGCCTTCGATCAATCAGCAGGGCCATCCACTCCCCCCGATAATCGCCTGCATGCACACCACCGACAACGTTGATCCCGCCGAACTGGCCAAGTTCTCCGACCTAGCCCACCGCTGGTGGGACACCGAGAGCGAATTTCGGCCCCTGCACCAGATCAACCCGCTGCGCCTGGACTGGATCACAGACATCGTCCCCATCGCCGGCAAGAGGGTGCTCGATGTGGGCTGCGGTGGCGGCATCCTGGCCGATGCCATGGCCCGCCGCGGCGCTGAGGTGCTGGGCATAGACCTGGCCACCAAAGCCCTGCG
>JBAXEN010000384.1:0-3543 GCA_037140415.1 Betaproteobacteria bacterium
GGCGATTTCTGTGTACCCACAGCATGAGCCGGCCGGACACCCCCCAGCCTCGCCACCCCGGTCACCCCCAGCCCAGCCAGATCAGCCACGCCGGCCCCGGCGGCGCAACAAACTCAGGGCATCAAACCCAGCGCATGCAAATACGCAGGCTCTAGCATCAGATCGTCCCAGACCAGCGCAGGCCGCACCGGCAGCAAAGCCTGGCGGCGCAGCTCGCTGGCCTCCAGCGGCTGCCACTGGCCCTTGAGCTGGGCCTCGCTCATGCCGGCGAGCAACTCGTCGACCGCCGCGCCGCCGTCCAGGCTTTGATTGCACAAGAGCACCATGTCGCAGCCGGCATTGAGCGCCACCACCGCCGCTTCGGTGTAACTGACCTGCCGCCCGTCGATCAAGCGGGCGCCGGCCATGCTCAGGTCATCGCTGAACACCGCGCCACCGAAACCGAGCTGACCGCGCAGAATCGGCCCCAGCCAGCGCGCTGAAAACCCGGCCGGCCGGGCGTCGACTTTCGGATAAATCACATGGGCCGGCATCACGCTGCTGAGCACCGTGTTCAGCCATTCATAGGGCACGGCATCATCGGCGAGGATGGCCTTGAGGCTGCGCCGGTCCACCGGAATGTCCACATGCGAGTCGGCCTTGACGAAGCCGTGGCCGGGGAAATGCTTGCCGCAGTTGGCCATACCCGCCTGCAGCAGGCCGTGCATGAAGCTTTTGGCCAGGGCGGTGACGATGCGCGGATCACGCTCAAAGGCGCGGTCGCCGATCACACCACTGCTGCCGTAATCGAGGTCCAGCACCGGGGTAAAGCTCATGTCGACGCCGCAAGCACGCAGCTCTGCGCCCAGCACATAGCCGCAAGCCGTCGCCGCGTTGCAGGCAGCCAGGGCCTGGGCACCGACCCGTCCGGTGTCGGGCTGCATCCACATCTGGCCGAGCTTGCGCATCGGCGGCAGATGGGTAAAGCCATCGGTCTTAAAGCGCTGCACCCGGCCGCCTTCATGGTCCACCAGAATCAAAAGGTCGCTGCGCACCGCTTTGATATGCCGGCACAGGGCGGCCAGCTGCGCCCTGTCCTGCCAGTTGCGGGCAAACAAAATCACGCCGCCGACCAGCGGGTGCTTGAGGCGGCGGCGGTCGGTGGCCGTGACCTGGAGCCCGGCCAGGTCGATGATCAAGGGGCTGTGCGGGAAAACGGTGGCGCTCATAGGTTGTTTTGTTCCACGATAACGAAGCTGGTCGCGTAATCGGTTTCATCACTGACACTGACATGGGCACTCAGACCACGCTCCTCAAACCAGAGCTTGAGCGGGCCGTGCAAAACAATGAAGGGCTGGCCGCTGCTGGCCTTGGCCACCTCGCACAGGCGCCAGGTCATGGGCATGCGCATGCCCAGCCCAATGGCCTTGGAAAAAGCTTCTTTGGCCGAAAACCGGGTGGCCAGGTAGCGCACACCGCGCTCGGGCCAGCGCTGGCTGCGCTGGCGCCAGGTGGCCATTTCGGTGGGGCCCAGAATCTTGCCCGCAAAACGATCACCATGGCGCTCGAGGCTGGCACGGATGCGCCGGATGTCGCAGACGTCGGTGCCTATGCCGTAGATGCGGGCGTTCAAGGCCGGGTTCATGGGCTGTCAAAAGCCTCGCCGATGACCGCCAGATAGGCGCGCACCGTGGCGGCATAGCCCAGCTCGAGCGCATCGGCGATCAGAGCGTGGCCTATCGAGACCTCCTGCACGCCCGGCACGGCGCGCAAAAAGGCGCCGAGGTTGTCACGGTTGAGGTCATGGCCGGCATTGATGCCCAGCCCGGCGGCGCGAGCAGCCCGGGCGGCCTCGACATAGGCATCGAGCACCTGGTCCTGCTCGGGCTGGCCCCAGGCTCTGGCATAGCCTTCGGTATAGAGCTCAACCCGGTCAGCGCCCAGCGCACGGGCGGCCGCCATGGCCTGCGGCAGGGGGTCCATGAACACGCTCACCCGCACCCCCAGGGCATGGAGCTCCTCGATCACCGGCTTGAGCCGCTCGGCGTCCTGCGGCAGGCTCCAACCGTGGTCGCTGGTGAACTGGTCCTGGCGATCAGGCACCAGGGTGCACTGATGCGGGCGCAGCTGGCGCACCAGGTCCATCAGGTTATGAAAGGGATTGCCCTCGATGTTGAACTCACGCTCAGGCCACTGCTTCATCAGGTCAGCAATGTCATGGGCATCTTGCGTGCGGATATGACGCTGGTCCGGCCGCGGATGGATGGTGATGCCGGCTGCACCGGCCCGAAGGCACAGCCGCGCCGCCAGCACCGGGCTGGGAATTTCGAGGTGACGGCTGTTGCGCAGCAGAGCCACCTTGTTGACATTGACCGACAGCGCGGTGCGCAAATCAGGGGACTGGGAGGACATGGGGGGGCGGGGGTAAAGGCGGGCAGGCCCGAATCACAGGCGCTCCAGACCAGTCAGCGCCTGCAGATCGTGCAGCATCTGGCGCGTCTTGAGCATCTTCACCCCGCAATGGTAGTGCAGCAGCGCGCGCAGCTGAATCTTGAGTGGCGAAGCCACCTCGGCCACCGCTTGCAAGGTGCTGGAGAAACTGGCGCCCTCCTGCAAGCTCAGCTGCAAAGCCTGCCAATGGCTGCCGCTGAGGCGGACGCGGTCATCGGCATGGGCAGGCCGCAGACCCGCCTCAGGCACCAGCACATAGGCGGCCTGCGGCACCAAGGGCAGGAGGCTGGCCGACTCGCGGTCGAGCGCCGGCAGCAAGCCGATATCGCGCAGCAGCCACAGCTCGAAGGTGCGCAAGGCCCACTGCAAGGCATCGGCCTGGGGGGTGGCCAGCAAGCGCACCGCGGCAGCATAGGCGTCAAACAGCCGGGGGTGCGGGTCGTCGCGGGCCAACAAGCGCATCAGCAACTCATTGAGGTAATAGCCCGCCAGCAGCGCCTCGCCGGTGGGCATGATGTGGCCGCCCTGCCATTCGGCGCTCTTGAGGTTGCGGATCTCAGCATCGCCGCCAAAAGCCAGACTCAGGCCCTGCAAGGGCAGCAGCACCGGTCTGAAGCCTGAACTGGGCTTCTTGGCGCCACGCGCCACCAGCGCCAAGCGTCCATGGTGGCGGGTGAAGACCTCCAGGATCAGACTGGACTCGCTCCAGTCGTATCGGTGCAGCACAAAACCCGGCTCATCACTGATCCTGGAGGCGGCCGCCGACCGCTTGCGGCTTGGGGGAGCATCGGGCGATGCCGAAATCTTGATCACCTGCGCGCCCTGACCGTGCAGGTCAAAGCGTCGAGGACCCAGCGGCAAAACGGCGGGGCGGGCGGGCTCAGACGCATGCTATTCGTAGCCGAAGGAGCGCACCCGGGCGTCGTCGTCCGCCCAGCCCGAGCGCACCTTGACCCAGATTTCGAGGAAGACTTTATGGCCCGTCAACGATTCGAGTTCCTGCCGGGCTTCGGTACCGATGCGCTTGAGCTTTTCGCCCTTCTCGCCGATCACCATGCCCTTGTGGTTGTCGCTCTCGACCACGATGGTGGCGGCAATGCGGCGCAACTCACC
>JBAXEN010000385.1:0-3539 GCA_037140415.1 Betaproteobacteria bacterium
CGTGCCCACGTTGACGTGCGGTTTAGTCCGCGTGAATTTCTCTTTTCCCATTTCTTGACTCCATAAAGAACATGCCGCGTGTCACAGGTTTAAGGTCTGCATGCTGTTGCTGCTTCCTCCGCCACGGGCAACGGGGGGCACGGCATCGCAGACCGTCGGATTTAAATGCGAGAACTGATCAGTTTGAGGGCAGAGCGGCGGGGGCTTGGCCCGTCCGTCGGTCTGTCCCGCTCTGACTTGAGGGGTCAGAGCAAAGTTGCTCCGCAAATCTGGGACTGACCCCTGAACATTATTTGGACCTCGAAGCCATGATGGCCTCAGACACATTGCGCGGGGCTTCCGAGTAATGCTTGAACTCCATGGTGTAGGTCGCCCGGCCCTGCGACATCGAACGCAGGGTGGTGGAGTAACCGAACATCTCGGACAGCGGCACCTCGGCCTTGATGGCCTTGCCGCCACCGACCATGTCTTCCATGCCCTGCACCATGCCACGACGCGATGACAGGTCGCCCATCACGTTGCCGGCGTAGTCTTCAGGGGTCTCCACTTCCACGGCCATCATCGGCTCGAGGATGACGGGGCTGGCTTTCCTGCAGCCTTCTTTGAAACCAAAGATCGCAGCCATCTTGAAGGCCAGTTCATTGGAGTCCACATCGTGGTATGAACCGAAGTGCAAGGTGACCTTGACATCGACCACTGGGTAGCCAGCGAGCACGCCAGAGGTGACCGCCTCGGTGATGCCTTTTTCCACCGCAGGAATGAACTCGCGTGGAACCACACCCCCTTTGATGGCGTCGACAAACTCAATGCCCTTGCCAGCCTCGTTGGGCTCAATCTTGAGCACCACGTGGCCGTACTGGCCCTTACCGCCGGACTGACGCACAAACTTGCCTTCGGCGTCCTCGACGGTTTTGCGGATCGTCTCGCGGTAGGCCACTTGCGGCTTGCCCACATTGGCTTCCACGCCAAACTCGCGCTTCATGCGGTCGACGATGATCTCCAGGTGCAACTCGCCCATGCCCGAGATGATGGTCTGGCCCGACTCTTCGTCAGTCTTGACGCGGAAGGATGGATCTTCAGAAGCCAGGCGCTGCAGGGCAATGCCCATTTTTTCCTGGTCGGCTTTGGTCTTGGGCTCAACCGCTTGAGCGATCACCGGCTCCGGGAAGACCATGCGCTCGAGCGTCACGATGGCGCTAGGGTCGCACAGCGTTTCGCCGGTGGTAACGTCTTTGAGGCCGACGCAAGCAGCGATGTCACCGGCGACAATTTCGTCGATTTCTTCGCGGTTGTTGGCGTGCATCTGAACGATACGGCCAATGCGCTCTTTCTTGCCCTTGACCGAGTTGTACACCGTGTCGCCTTTGGTGAGCACGCCGGAGTACACACGCACAAAAGTGAGTTGGCCGACAAAGGGGTCGGTCATCAGTTTAAAAGCCAAGGCGGAAAACTTTTCCTTGTCGTCGGCCTTGCGGGTGACTTCTTTTTCGTCTTCGTCAAAGCCGGGAACTGGAGGCACATCCAGCGGCGAAGGCATGAGCTCAATCACCGCGTCCAGCATGCGCTGCACGCCTTTGTTTTTGAAGGCAGTGCCGCACAGCATGGGCTGGATTTCGCCAGCGATGGTGCGCGTGCGCAGGCCGAAGGTGATTTCCTCTTCGGTCAGATCGCCCTCTTCCAGGTACTTGTTCATCAGCTCTTCGTTGGCCTCGGCGGCGGCCTCAACCATGGACTCGCGCCATTTCTTGGCATCGGCCACCAGCTCAGCCGGGATGTCCTCGAAGGTGAACTTCATGCCCTGCGAGGCCTCGTCCCAGATGATGGCTTTCATCTTGCGCAGATCGACCACGCCCTTGAAGTTTTCTTCGGCGCCAATCGGGATCACGATGGGCACGGGATTGGCCTTCAAGCGCAGCTTCATCTGGTCGTAGACTTTGAAGAAGTTGGCGCCGGTGCGGTCCATCTTGTTGACGAAAGCCAGACGCGGCACGCGGTATTTGTTGGCCTGACGCCAGACCGTCTCGGACTGCGGCTGCACGCCGCCGACCGCGCAATACACCATGCAGGCACCATCGAGCACGCGCATGGAACGCTCGACTTCAATGGTGAAGTCCACGTGGCCGGGGGTGTCAATGATATTGATGCGGTGCTCGGGGAAGGACCTGTCCATGCCCTTCCAGAAGCAGGTGGTGGCCGCAGAGGTGATGGTGATGCCGCGCTCTTGCTCCTGCTCCATCCAGTCCATGGTGGCCGCGCCGTCATGCACCTCACCGATCTTGTGATTGACACCTGTGTAGAACAGGATGCGCTCGGTCGTGGTGGTCTTGCCGGCGTCGATGTGCGCCGAAATGCCGATGTTGCGATAACGCTCGATGGGGGTCTTGCGAGCCATGATGAACCTCAGGAATTAGGAAAGTCAAATAACAAAAAAGCCGCGCCCGTCGATTGGCGCGGCAGGGCGTCCCCGGCTTTGAATGCTGCAGCACGCATGTGCAAGGTGCACATCGCGCCGCCCGGCAAGACCAGGGGCCGCCCGGCAGGACTTAGAAGCGGAAGTGTGAGAACGCTTTGTTGGCCTCAGCCATGCGGTGCACTTCGTCGCGCTTTTTCATGGCGCCACCACGGCCTTCAGTGGCCTCCATCAACTCGTTGGCCAGGCGCAGAGACATGGATTTTTCGCCGCGCTTCTTCGATGCCTCTTTGATCCAGCGCATGGACAGAGCCAAACGGCGGATCGGACGCACCTCAACCGGAACTTGGTAGTTGGCGCCACCGACCCGGCGGGACTTGACTTCAACCATGGGCTTGACGTTGTTGATGGCAACGGTAAAGGCCTCCAGCGGGTCTTTGCCAGGATTCTTTTTCTCGATGAAGTCCAGGGCGCCATAGACGATGCGCTCTGCGACTGCTTTCTTGCCGCCTTGCATGATGACGTTCATGAATTTGGCGAGCTCAATATTGCCAAATTTCGGATCGGGCAAGATTTCACGTTTGGGGACTTCGCGACGACGTGGCATTTGATTTCCTTTTTGCTTCAGTTGGCAGCACCTGCTGGTGTAGCCGCGAGGGCCAGATGACCCTCACTTACTCGACCGTCGCCCACCATGGGCGCTTGGGTCACTACGCTTCTCAGGCCCTGCCAGGGCCACGAAGCACCGATACAGCGCAGGGCGGGCGCATGGCTGCGCCGCCGCCCGACCCGGCTTACTTGGCCTTGGGCTTCTTGGCGCCGTACTTGGAGCGGGACTGCTTGCGGTCCTTGACCCCTTGCAAGTCAAGCGAACCGCGCACGATGTGATAGCGAACACCCGGCAGGTCCTTAACCCGGCCGCCGCGCACGAGCACCACCGAGTGCTCCTGCAGGTTGTGTCCTTCACCGCCGATGTAGGAGATGATTTCAAAACCGTTGGTCAGGCGCACCTTGGCAACCTTACGCAAGGCCGAGTTAGGCTTTTTAGGTGTCGTGGTGTAGACACGCGTGCAAACGCCGCGGCGCTGCGGCGAGTTTTGCATCGCGGGGCTCTTGGACTTGGTCTTCT
>JBAXEN010000386.1:0-3538 GCA_037140415.1 Betaproteobacteria bacterium
TGGACTCTGCGGGGCAGGCGCTGCGAGGGCTTGCGCAGGTACGCTCGCCTGAGCAGCGGCTGCGGCCAGAACGTCGCGGCGCAGAACAGCCCCGCCAGGGCCGCTGCCAATGAGTTGAGGCAGCGCCAGCCCATGCTCCTTTGCCAGGCGCCGCGCCACGGGCGAGACCAGTTGACGCCCTCCTGCGGCGGATGCCACCGTCATCGAAGCCGGGTGAGCGCCATGGAGCGCAGGCGCAGCAGATGAAGATGGTGCGGGAGCGGGTGCGGGTGCACCGCTGGCTGCGCTTGAACCTGCGCCGCTGCGCTGGCCGGCACGCTCATGCAGATGACCGACCAACTCGCCAATCTTCAGCCGATCTCCGACGGCGGCCACCTGCTCAAGAAAACCCGAAGCTTCAGCCTCCACATCAAAGGTGATCTTGTCCGTCTCGATGGTCAGCAGGACCGCGCCTTTGTCAACCCGACCGTCGCTGGGGACGTGCCACTGCAGCAAGGTGGCCTCCTCCATGGTCAGGCCCAGCTTGGGAATGTGGACGCCCTGGCTCATCGCATCAAATCCCGCGCCGCCGCCACAATGCGGTCGGCATCGGGATGGAGAAACTTTTCAAAGCCCTTGCCAAAGGGCTGGGGGGTGAACGGCGGCGTCACCCGCATCACCGGCGCGTCCAGGTGAAAGAAGGCTCGCTCCATCAACTCGGCGGCGACCTCCGAGCCAAATCCGAAAGGCTTGTGGGCAGAGCTGACCACCATGGCGCGGTTGGTTTTTTGGACTGATTCCACGATGGTGTCCATGTCCAGCGGGCTGATGGTGCGCGGGTCGATCACCTCAATTTCTATGCCCTCGCCGGCCAGCACCTTCGCAGCCTGCAGAGCCTTGTGGACCATCAGGCCGGTGGCCACCACTGTGATGTCGCGGCCGACACGCTTGACATCGGCCTTGCCAATCGGAATCAGAAGTTCTTCGCTGTCGTCGATGTCTTCCTTCATGCGGTGCAGGGCCAGGTGTTCAATGAAGATCACCGGGTTGTTGTCGCGGATGGCCGACTTGAGCAGACCCTTGGCATCGCGCGGCGTGCTGGGCATGAGCACTTTCAGACCCGGCACATGGCCGACCCAGGCCTCCAGGCTCTGCGAGTGGTGCGGGCCTATGCCCATCTCGACCGCCACATTGGTGCGTATCACCAAGGGCATTTTGAACATGCCCTGGTAGAGGTAGTGCATCTTGGCCGCCTGGTTGGCGATCTGGTCCAGACACAGGCCGAAAAAGTCCATGAACATGACTTCCACAATCGGCCGCTTGCCGGTCATGGCCGCGCCCACCGCCAAGCCGACGATGACTTCTTCGCTGATCGGTGTGTCGCGCACCCGCAAAGATCCAAAGGCCTTGTGCAGGCCACGCGAGGCGCCAAAGGCGCCGCCGGCAGGTCCCACATCCTCGCCAACCAGAAACACATTTGGGTCGCGCTCCATCTCTTCGCGCATCGCGTCGATGATGGCCCAGCAGTAAGTCTTGCTCGTCATCGTGCTCACTCCAGGGATTCAGTTGGCATAGACATGACGCAAGGCCTCAGAGGGTTCAGGGTCGGGGCTGCGCAGGGCCAGTTCGACCGCAGCGCTGACCTGCGCCTCGATTTTTGCCTCCAATGCCGCCAGCTGATCCGCGCTCTGCCAGCCTTGCTGCAAGACGACGGCACGAAAACGCTGCACCGGATCGCGCTCCAGCCAGAGTTGCTCTTCTTCGCGGCTTCGGTAATGACAGGGATCGCCCTGAAAGTGACCGCCATGCCGATAGGTTTTGAGCTCAAGCAGGGTCGGGCCCTTGCCAGCACGGGCTTGCGCGACCGCAGCCAGGCTGGCCGCACGTACCGCCAGCACATCGTTGCCGTCGACGCTGTGGCCGGGGATGCCGTAGCCATGGGCTCGCTCGGCCACGTCGGTCTGGCGCGAGGTGTCTCGAAACGGGGTCATCTCGGCGTAAAGGTTGTTCTCGCAAACAAAGATCAGCGGCAGATTCCAGGCGGCTGCCAAATTGAGCGACTCATGAAAAGAGCCTTGGTTGCTGGCGCCTTCGCCAAAAAACACCACGCAAACCCGATCACTGCCGTCGAGCACAGCCGAATAGGCAGCGCCAGTGGCGTAGGGGATGCCCCCGCCGACGATGCCATTGCCCCCAAGTATGCCTACCGCCGGATCGGCCGCATGCATCTCGCCGCCGCGGCCGCCGCAAATGCCGTTGGCCTTGCCGAACATTTCACACACCATGGGCTCGAGCGCCATGCCCTTGGCCAGGTAGTGACCCCGGCCCCGGTGGGTGCTGACGATGCAATCATCGTCGCGCAAGGTCGAACACACACCGACCGCGCAGGCCTCCTGCCCCTGGTAGGAGTGGATATAGCCTGGGAAGAGATTTTTGGCGAATGCGGTATTGAGCTGCTGCTCGCACTGGCGGATCTCCACCAGCTTGGCATAGATCTTCAACGCCTGCTCTGCTTCCAGGCCCAAGGAATTAAGGGCGACTTGCTTCTTGCGTGCCATGACTGCCCCCCTGTTTGAGTACATATTTCATGATCTTGCCTATGCTGGTCTTGGGCAGTTCGTCAATAAAGCTCACGAAGGACGGGACCTTGAAGCGCGCGAGCCGGCTGGCACACCAGCCCTGTACTTCTTGCTCACTCAAGGTATGACCCGGGCGCAGAACCACAAAGGCTTTGACCGCTTCGTCGCGCAGAGGGTCGGGCACAGCAATGACCGCCGATTCGGCAATCGCCGGATGCTCGTTGAGCACCCGCTCGACTTCGGTGGCTGCGATGTTCTCGCCAGCCCGCTTGATCACATCTTTGGAGCGATCAAAAAAGTGGACATAGCCGTCCTCGTCGAGCGAGCCGTTATCGCCACTGTCGAACCAGTCACCATTCATGCAGGCGGCAGTCGCTTCTTCGTTTCGGTAATACCCCGAGAACATGGGCTCGCCCTGAATCCAGATGCGCCCGACCTGCCCGGTCGGACAATCGATGCCCGCGTCATCGACCACCCGAACCTGCCGGCCCAACACGGGCAGGCCGATACAGTGCCGCTTGATGCGGCCATGCACCGGGTTGCAGGTGCAAATGCCCAGGGTCTCGGACAGCCCATAGCCTTCGATCAGCCGAACCCCAAAACGCTTTTCAAAGGTATCCCATTCCTCATCGGTGGTGGGCAGGGCATAGAACGACAGCCGCACATGGTGCTGCGCATCATCGGGCTGCGGCGGCTGGGCCAGCATCGTGCGCAGCTGCATTGGGACGATGCTGATCAAGGTGCACGCATGACGGCGCACCTGCTCCCAGTAACGGGTGGCGCTGTAGGCTTCGAGCAAAACAATGGTGCCACCGACCGTCAGGGTCGGCACCACGCTGACATATTGTCCATTGACATGAAACAGCGGCAACACCACGCAGGCCCGGTCCTGCGGCACCATGCCCAAGGCCTGACCGACGGCGATACCCTGAATCAGCGAGGCGCGGTGACTGATGATGGCGCCCTTGGGCCTGGAGGTG
>JBAXEN010000387.1:0-3532 GCA_037140415.1 Betaproteobacteria bacterium
ACGCGGATGCCGGCCTCGACGAGCCGCCAGTCTGCGGCGCGGGCCTGCGGGTAGCGCGGGCAGATCGCTATCATCAACCACCACCGATTTTGGCACGGCAAAGGCGCTGTCACGCGTGTCAAACGACAGGTCAAGGTCAAAGGATGTGGCCTGATAGCCCAAGACCTCATCGCTCCAAAGCAAACGGCCCGACCATGCTTTGGCATATGGATCTAGCAGAAATTTGTTGGGGTTGAAGCGCTGGCCTTGCGCGGGATTATAAGGCCCATGCACGCGAAAGCCGTAAAGTTCGCCCGCCTTGAGCCCTTTCACCACGATGTGCCAGATATCGCCGTCGCGTTCGCTGACAGCAATGCGCGCGGTTTCGCGCAAGCCATCGGCGCTGAACAGGCACAGATCAACGCCCTCGGCATGGGCGGAAAAGACGGCAAAATTCACCCCTGCCCCATCCACCGTGGCCCC
Source organism: Betaproteobacteria bacterium (assembly GCA_037140415.1). GTDB lineage: Bacteria > Pseudomonadota > Gammaproteobacteria > Burkholderiales > Burkholderiaceae_C > Polaromonas. The sequence continues at coordinate 463 of JBAXEN010000387.1, forward strand.
CATCGGCCAGGCCCGACCCAGATGCACACAAAGACCCGCCACAGCACCGGCCAAGGCCTCCGACCGCAGCGTCACCCACGCAGACCTTCGTAAAGGGCGGCGTATTTCGCGGCAGAAGCCGTCCAGCTGACATCCTGCGCCATGGCCTTTTTTTGCACCTTGGCCCAGACCGCCTTGTCGGCATAAAGCGCCAAAAGCTGGCGAAGTGCGACGCTGAACGAAGCCGCATCGGTGGGATGAAAGGTGATGCCCGTCGCAACCCCCGCCGACAAGGCCGCGATGCACGCATGCATTCGGGCACCCGTGACGAAGTCCATGCCGGCGATGAAGGACTTTGCCTCGGAGGGCGACTTAAACTCCGGGGCAAGCTTGACGCTTGGGAACTCGGTGGCAAGCGCGCGGATGGCCACTCGGTCATCGTCGACAGGCAGGCTGCTGGCCAGCACATGCGGCAGCAGCCAAACCTCCACACCAGCTTGGGCAAGCCAATGCCTAAGCAGGCTTCGAATCAGTTCAGGGTAGTCCAGCGCCAGCCCGAACTGGTTGTTGCGCGAGTAGCCACCCGAGAACAACAGCCCGGACACATTGAGCCCGATGAGGACAGGCCCACCCGGCTGACGTGCCTGCGGCGGCTGCCAGGGCAGCGCGAATGCAACGTCTATGGTTTCGTCGCTCACCGCGTCCAGACCCATGGCCCGCAATACAGCGCGCGACTGCGCATCGCGAGCAAAAACTCGGGCGCAGCGTCGCATCACGGCGCGTGATGTCACTCGGGCCAGCGCATTGTGGAAAGGTCCGATGGTTTGCGGGCTGAGCACCAACGGCCGACCCACGCGCAGCACCGCCCACTTGGTGGCCAGCAGAAACATCAACCGCCTGAAGCCGTAGATGTCGGTAAAGCTGTCGCCTTCACCAATATCCAAAACCACGTCGCATGCCTCAATGGCGCGCTCGAACGAACGATCACCCAGAAGCCAGCGTCGCAACGAGAAGTGAGCGCCTTGCGTCGAGGCCACGCCGGCTGGGGGATAAGACAGTTGTCCCTCCGTGCCAAACACCACAAACTTCAAGGGGCGACCAAGTCGAACCGCCGCTTGCTGACACAGCAACATCTGGGACACCGTGAGCGCGCCAACACCGAGGTTGTCGGATGACAGCGAATGCCACAGCAGGCCGATGGTGATGGTGTTGTCGACTTTCACAGCTCTTCTACGTGGGCGCGGCGCAAGGTGCCCCATGCGTTGCGCAGCCACTCGATCTTGTTGGACTGCAGGCTGGCCCGAAGCAGGCCCAGATGACGGTAGCGGGGCGCAAAGCGGAGCGCCACCCACGTGGCCAACCAACGGCCCAGCACCACTTGCTTGCGCAGCACCTGATAAGGCTGCATACGGGCGATGTCAGCCACCGGCAGGTCTTGCGCGGCCAGCGCATGTGCCGCCATCGCCTGGGCCACCAGCGCCTCACCCCGTACAGTGCGGGTAAGCAACAGGCTGCGGCCTGGGCGCTCTGCAAAGTCAGGGTATCCGTCTTGGCCATACCAGGCGTCTGCGCAAACGATGTCTGCAGATTCACCAGTGCCATCCGGGCAAATCTTGCAGCGAAACTGCAGGTGGCGGTTCAACACTTGGCCCCATGATCGGTTGTAGTCGGTTTCAAGCACCTGCCCATTTGCCAGCACGGCGCGGGCCATGCCCGGCCAGCCATCGCCGCGATACCGGAATTGCCGCACCTGGTCGGGCTGGCCTCCCAGGCTTCGGATGAGTTCGTGCGTGCCAGCCAGGCTGGGTACACCGGCACACATGAAGGACAACATCACCACCACCTGCTGGTTCACTCGCGGGTCATGCCTGGCATAGCGGCGCAGCGCAGCCACGTCGCAAGGCTTGCCCACAAAGGCAAAACGCTCACCACGATCCAGTAGCTTGGCCAGGCCAGCCAACGGTGCCGAGGGCGCATACCGGGAGCCAGCAGCATGCAGCACTTGCTCTCGGGTGGTACTGATCTGCAGATCATTGCGCAAGGGGTCGTCCGCCGACACCGCAACCTGGGCCACATAGCGCACCGCACCGGTTTGCAGCAACCACACAGCTATTGCAGAAAGCACGCCACCAGATGACCCAGCCTGGCGGACTTGTTCATCTGCGGCATGCGCCGTGCGGCTGCACAGCCAGGGGCCCCAGATGGGATGGACGGGGGCGGCGGGCTCGTCTACGTGAGATTGCAAGCGCAACCCTGGGCAGGCATCGCGCAAAACGGCTTCATGCTCAACTGGAAGTGACCCTGTAGCAACTGGCCGCATGTGCCCGGAAGTGGCCATGCGCATCTGCACAACGGCCGGGCCAGCCACGCTCGCGCACAGGCCACAGCCAGCACACAGCCCATGGAGAACCACCCGATCCGTCAATGACTTGGCGATGTTCATCACACCAAGGCTGGCCATGGAACCGAAACAAAGCAGCCCGCTGCCGCGGCTGCCGTCGCTGGTTGGCGCCAGCACACACGAGGTAAGGTCCAACCGCGGGCAACGTAGGCGTCAAGCAGCAGCGCCATTTGCGCCGAGCCGAAATGAGGGCCGCGCTGGGCTCCTGGGCTCCAGACACGGGTGGCCTTCACGCGAACTTCTCCACCGACTTCAGCTTGTATCGATAGGCCAGAAGCACCACCATCGACGACACCACCAAAGCCCCAATCACGCCCGACAGACCCAAATCCATGGTTGCGGCGCAAAGGATCAACAGGACCGTTGCCGTCAACGAGAACATGTTGACCACCGACCGCACTGTCTGTTGCCCCAACGCCGTGAGCTGCACCCCATACTTGGCCGCCACCACACGCACCACGATCAGCAAGGCTAACCAGGGCCACAAGCTGGTCAGCTCGAAGAATGCCGGTCCGTAGCCATAGCGCATCAACAGCCATCCCAAGCCCCACACCAGCGCGCCCGAGACGACAGCCAAGCCAATGTAGGTGCGCTTCAATTGCTGCACCACCCGCCCATGTGCCGCTAAGTCGCCTAACACTCTGGACAGACGGGGGATGAACACATTGCCTGCCACCATCGACAAAGCGA
>JBAXEN010000388.1:0-3518 GCA_037140415.1 Betaproteobacteria bacterium
GTGCTGTGGCTCATGATGGGCTCCTTATTCCGAACGGATGTTGGCGCTGCGAACCACGCTGGTCCACTTCTTCTCTTCGGCGATCCACATCTTGCCAAAGCCCTCGAGCGTGCTGGGCACAGGCTCGGCGCCCAGCTTCTCATAGCGGGCCCGCACCGCCGGATTGGCCAGGGCTTTATTGACCTCGGTGTTCAGGCGCTGCAGCACGGCCAGCGGCGTGCCTTTGGGGGCCACAAAACCGTACCAGGCGGTGACATCAAATCCCTTGACGCCCTGCTCGGAAATCGTCGGTATGGTCGGCGTGAGGCTGGCCTTTTCAAGGCTGGTGACCGCCACGGCCTTGACCGCCCCGCTCTTGACATGCTGCGAGGAAGACACCACCGTGTCCATCATCATGCTCAGCTGTCCGCCCAGCACATCGGCCAGCGCAGCAGAGCTGCCCTTGTAGGGCACGTGCAGGATATCAACCTGTGCCATGGACTTGAACAGCTCCATGCCCACGTGATTGATCGAGCCGTTGCCCGCCGAGCCATAGGACAAGCTGCCCGGCTTGGCCCTGGCCAGCGCCAGCAAATCACCGAGGTTGTTGACCGGCAACTTGTTGTTGGTGATCAGGATGAAAGGTGAGCTGCCGATCAGCGCGATGGGTACAAAGTCGCCGATCGGATCAAAACTCAGGTTTTTGCTGAGCGAGGGCATCATCGAGGTTGCGGTGGTGCCCACGTAGAGCGTGTAGCCGTCGGGCGCGGCCTTGGCCACCAGCGCCGCGCCCAGGCCGCCACCGGCACCGGGCCGGTTGTCAATCACGATCTGCGCCTTCATGTCTTCAGCCATCTGCTGAGCCACGATGCGGGCCAGCACATCGGTGCCGCCGCCGGGCGCAAAGGGCACGACGATGCGGATCGGCTTGTCCGGAAAGCCGGCTTGTCCAAACGCCCCAGCGCAAGAAAAAACAAGGCTCAGGGCGACAAACAGACGACGCGAGGGGCTGGGCTTCATGGCAGGCTCCAAGGGGTTTCAGTCACAGGGACTCAAGCGCCGACGGATCGGCGCGGCGCGTTCTTCTCGATGTAATCGATGATTTTTTCGATGGGCGTGCCCGGCAAAAAGATTTCGCTCATGCCCGCCGCCTTGAGCGCCGGGATGTCTTCATCGGGGATGATGCCCCCGGCCACCACCATCAGGTCCTCCCGGGAGCCGCGCGAGCGCAGGGCCTGCATCAGGTCGGGGCCGAGCTGCAGGTGGTCGGCGGCCGCGAAATTGATGGCCACCACATCGGCGTCTTCATCGACGGCGGCGCTGGCGATCTGGTCGACCGACAGGCGCATGCCCAGATAGATCACTTCCATGCCGGCGTCACGCAGCGCGCGGGTCACCACCTTGATGCCGCGGTCATGCCCGTCAAGGCCGGGCTTGCCGGCAATGATGCGGATCTTGCCCTGAACGTCTTTGGCTTGCATATCAGTAACTCTGCATTGGGTTGTGCACGCCCCAGCAGCGGCGCAGCACGCCGCAGATCTCGCCCAGGGTGACGCGGGCCTTGGCGGCCTCTATGAACAAGGGCATCAGGTTGTCGCTGCCGCGCGCAGCCTGCTCGATGCGCTCGAGCAAGGCGGCAGCGCGGTCCGCGTCACGCTGCTGGCGCAACTGGGCCAGGCGCTCGCACTGGGCCTTTTCCAGGCTGTCGTCGACACGGAAGGTCTCGATGGGGTCGGCCTCACGACCTTCTTCTGGCAGGTATTTGTTCATCGCGACGAACACATGCTCTGCGCTTTCGACCTTCTGCTGGAAGGCGTAGCTGGACTCTTCAATGGCTTGCTGCACCCAGCCGCTCTCGTGCGCGGCAATCATGCCGCCCATCTCGTCGATCTGCTGGAGGATGGCTGCGGCGCGCTCTTCAATCTCATTGGTCAGCGACTCGACGTAATACGATCCGCCCAGCGGGTCTATGGTGTTGGTGATGCCAAATTCATCGACCATCATCTGCTGGGTGCGCAGCGCGATCTTGGCGGCGCGCTCGGTCGGCAGCGCGAAGGCCTCATCCAGGCCTGCCGTGAAAATGGCCTGGGCGCCGCCCAGCGCGCCAATCAGGGCGTGCATGGCGATGCGAACAATGTTGTTCTCAGGCTCCTGCCGGGTCAGGGTGGAGCCCAGCGTTCCGCAGTAGATGCGGAACATCGAAGAGCGCGGGTCCTTGGGCTGGAAGCGCTCTTGCATGACACGGGTAAACAGGCGCCGTGCCGCCCGAAACTTGGCCACCTCTTCAAACAGGTCGCGGTAGCAGCCCAGCGAATACGACAGACGCGGCGCGAATTCATCGACATCCAGGCCCCGCTCCAGCGCCGATTCAATGTAGACGATGGCATGGGCCAGGGCAAAAGCCACCTCCTGCACGGCCGTCGCCCCGGCCTCACGCATGTGCACCCCGGTGATGGACAGGGTATTCCACTTGGGCACATGGTGGAAGCAGTGCTCGATCAGGTCGGTGGTCAGGCGCAGCGAGGGACGCACCGGAAAAATGTAGGTGCCGCGCGCGACATACTCTTTGAGGATGTCGTTTTGCGTCGTGCCCTGCAGCACCCCCAGATCGATGCCGCGCTCCTGCGCCATCGCCAGGTAAAACGCCAGGATGATGGGCGCCGTCGAGTTGATGGTCATGGCCACGCTCACATCCTGCACCGGGATGCCGTCGAACAGCGCATGCATGTCTTCGATCGAGTCAATCGCCACCCCCACCTTGCCGACCGAGCCCTTGGCCTGCGGCGCGTCGGAGTCGTAACCAATTTGGCTGGGCAGATCAAAAGCGATGGTCAAGGCCTTCTCATTGAGCCCGAGCAGGTATTTGAAGCGCTGGTTGGTCTCCTGCGGGGTGCCAAAGCCCGAGTAGGGTCGGATGGTCCAGAGCCGGCCACGGTACATGGTGGGGTAGACGCCGCGGGTGAACGGCGCCTGGCCTGGAAAACCGAGGTCACGCTCATAGTCACGGCCCGCCAGATCGGCCGGTGTGTACAAGCGCTTGATCGGAATGTTGGCTTCGGAGATGAATTCGGCCTTGCGTTCGGGCGATTTTTTAAGCACCGGCGAGAGCGTCTGTTCATGCCAGCGCTTCATCGCCTCGGCCAGGTTGGCGCTGCCCGAACTGGAGGGAGATGCCTGTGAGTCGCTCATGCGCCAGCCTTTGCCTTGGAACTGGACCACTTGTAGATGTTGTTGCGCTGCACCGCCGAGGAGCCACCAATGATGGGCAGCAGCAAGGCATCGCGCACATAGCGCTCAGCGTCAAAGTCCTTCACATAGCCATATGCGCCGTGAATGGTCTGGCATTCCAGCGCGATGGTCTTGGCCGCTTCGGTGGCAAACAGCTTGGCCATGGACGTTTCGACGCCGCAGGCGATGCGCTCATTGGCCATCCAAGCGGCGTGGTAGAGCATCAGGCGGGCGCCGTGCAACTGGGTTTTCATGTCGGCCAGCTTGTGCTGGATGGACTGGTAGTTTTCAATGGTCTTGCCAAACTGGCG
>JBAXEN010000389.1:0-3508 GCA_037140415.1 Betaproteobacteria bacterium
CATGCCCCCGACCAGTTCGTCGGCTATCTGCGCTTTCGCGAGGGGGTGTACCGCTCAACCAGCGAGGGCGCACACCTGGACATCAAGACCAAGGAGCTGCTCTACACGGTACTCGACGTGGTGACCGGCAACCTCGACGGCGCCAAGAACCACGGCCATGCGGGCTTCAAGGCCGGCATGACCTCCGGTGAGCTGGCCGAGGCCTGCATGCAGGTGATGCATGTATGCGGCGTCACCACTTGGGGCATGACCGGCTACAAGGTGGTCGACTACATCGCCAGCCTAGAGAAGGCGAAAAAGGGCTGAACCTACTGCTGGTAGTCAGGCTGCTCGCGCGCGAGCAGCCTGAGCATGGCAGGCCAAGTCTTTTGAGCGCCCTTGCGCGTGGGCGACTCGAACACCGAGGCCACCTGTTCGGCCACCTCAGGCGCAGGCTCGACCAGCTTGCGACCGCTGGCCAGCAGCGTCATTTGCAACTGACAGGCGCGCTCGAGGTAGTACATGGTGTCAAAGGCATCGGCAATGCTGCGCCCACAGACCAGGGTGCCGTGGTTGCGCAGCAGCATGACCATGCGCTGACCCAGATTGGCCTGCAGGCGCTGACGCTCATCGTCGGTGAAGTAAATGCCCTCATAGTCGTGATAGGCGATGCGCCCGGCAAAGCGCATCGCATGCTGGGTCAGCGGCAGCAAGCCGCACTCCAGGGTGGCCACCGCCACGCTCGCTGCGGTGTGGGTGTGCATCACACACAGCACGTCCGGGCGCGCGCGGTGCACCGCGCTGTGGATGGTAAAGCCGCCGGGGTTGATGCCCAGGCCCAAGGGGTCATCGATCACTCGGCCGTCCACATCCACCTTGACCAGGCTGCTGGCCGTCACCTCGTTGTACATCAGGCCGTAGGGGTTGATCAGGAAATGCTCTTCCTCGCCACCCACCCGGGCCGAGATGTGGTTGTAGATCAGGTCGGTGAAGCGGAAATGGTGGAACAGCCTGTAGCAAGCGGCCAGGTCCAGCCGCAGCTCCCATTCGTCGGGCGACATGCCGGCCGGCGCAGCAGGTCTGGGCGGGGGCATATCGGCATTCATGGCTTGTTTCCTTGCGGTTCATGGGTGGGATGCTCGGTCGCCGCAGCTCCTGCCTCCCAGGTTTCAAAGTCGCGCATCAGGGCCTTGGCCTTGTCACGAAACACGCCCACCGTGCCAGCCCCCAAAGGCAGGTGCAGCGGTGGTGAGGGGCAGGTGACAGCCTGGTAGATCAAGCGGGCCCCCCGCACGGGATCGCCGGGCTGAAGCCCGGTGTTGCTGAGCACGGCCTGCAGGCGCGCGCCTGCGGTCTCTTCGTAATCACGGACACTGCCTTGCAGCAGCGCATCAGCAAAGCGGGTACGAAAAGACCCCGGCTCGACCACGGTCACGCCCACGCCGTGCGGGGCAAGTTCTTGCGCCAGAGCCTCGGAATAGCCCTCCATGGCGAACTTGGTGGCGGCGTAAAAGCCCGAGCCGGCGCGCCCCACCAAGCCGCCGGTGGAGGAGATGTTGACGATGTGGCCGCGCCGCTGCGCACGCAGCCCAGGCAGCGCAGCGCGGGTGAGGGCGTCCATCGCGAAGAAATTGAGCTCGAAGATGCTGCGGATGTCTTCATCCCGCGCGTGTTCGATGGCCGTCATATAGCCGCGCCCAGCGTTGTTGACCAGCACGTCCAGGCGACCAAAGTACGCTCGCGCCTGCTGCAGCGCAGGGGCAATGTCTGCGCCCTGCAGCAAATCGAGCGGTAAGGCCAGACAGCGCCCACCATGCGTCTCGACCAAGGAGCCGAGGGTGCGCACATCACGCGCGGTCACAAGGGCTCGGTGACCCTGCTGCAACACCCACTCGGCCAAGGCCGCGCCCAGGCCGGAGGTAGCGCCTGTGATAAACCAGACGTCCTCGGTCTGCGGCTTCATGCCAGCTCCAGCAACAAACTCCGGCAGGCGTTCATGTCGGCCTTGCCGCTGCCCAGCTTGGGCAGCTCATCGGTAAAGGCAATGACGCGCGGAATCTTGTAGCCGGCCAGGGCGCTGCGGCAGGCCTGCTCGATGGCCGCTGGTGCCAGTGCCGGGTCGCTGCGCACAATCAGCGCACCCACCCGCTGGCCCATGCGTTCGTCGGGCACGCCCACCACCACCGCGTCGGCCACACCCGGCAGCTTGAGCAGCACCGCAGTGACCTCCTCGGGGAAGACGTTTTCTCCGCCGGTCTTGATCATGTGGTCGCCGCGCCCGAGGAAATGCAGACGCCCGTGCTCGTCCATGAAGCCGCTGTCGCCCGTGGGCATCCAGCCGCCTTCATAGGGCGGGGTCACACGCAGATAGGGGCCGTCCCAGTAGCCCGGCGAGACGCCGTCGCCGCGAAAGCAAACCTCGCCCGTCACGCCTGTCGCACAGGCCTGCTGGGTCACCGGGTCGAGGATGGCAATGTCCGAGCTGTTGCGATTGGGCAGCCCGTTGTCACTGAAGTTGCGCGCTGCACGGTCCAGCGGGTTGTAGGTCAGTCCGCCTTCGGTACGGCTATAGCCCAGCAGGAAGACTCCGCCAACGCGCCGCTCGAACACCTCGAATTTCTCAGCCGCGATCGCATGGCCGCCACCCCAGGTAAAGCGCATGCGCGAGCGCCCCCGCAGTGGCTCGAACACCGACTTAGGCGCTGCTGCAATGTCCACCAGCAAGGTGCCAATCAAGTGCATGAAAGTCACGCCTTCTTCGGCCACCAGCCGCACGAAGTCGTCCAGGTTCCACTTCTCTTGCAGGATCAGCGGGCAGCCCGCAAACAAGGCATTGGCGAACACACTGGTGCCGCTGGTATGAAAGAGCGGCGAAAGGCACAGAGCCACGTCACGGCTAGACAGCTCGAAGCAGTCGGCCATGGCGCCGGCCACGGCCACGCGCATGCCGTGGGTGTGAATGGCTGCCTTGGGGCTCGAGGTGGTACCCGAGGTGTAAAGCAAGCTGGCCACATCACCGGCCTGACAGCCCACGGTGGCAAAGACGCCGGGGCTGTCCTGTAAGGCCTGCCAAAAGCTGCCACTGCCCGCCTTTTCGTCCACCGTGAGCACGCCTGCCCCTGCTGGAACTTGGAGCAGCGCTACCTTCTCCTGCGTGGTCAGGATGCAAGCCGGTGCGCAATGGCCGAGCACCTTGTGCAGCTCCTGACCCGCCAGGCGCCAGTTCAAGGGGGCAGCGATCACGCCGCTTTTCATGCAGCCGAGCAGGGCAATCACCACTTCGACCCGGTTGGGCAGGTAGATGGCCATGCGGTCGCCGCGTCGCAGGCCGCGGGCCTGCAGCAGATTGGCCAACTGCGAGGCGCGGTATTCGAGCTCGCGCCAGTTCAGGCGCAAGCGGTGATCAGCCACGGCCAGCCCTTGCGGGTCGCCCCGGGCCTTCATGTCCAGGAAAAGGGCGAAGTTCATGGGGTCAAGGCTTGTTCAGGCGGTCTGGCGACGCGGCAGCTCCACCGTGCCCTGCCCGCTC
>JBAXEN010000390.1:0-3496 GCA_037140415.1 Betaproteobacteria bacterium
CGCGAAGGCGGCCGTACCGTCGGCGCCGGCGTCGTGGCCAAGATCCACGCTTGATCAACGCCCTTCGGGGCAGAGCCAGTAGGGGTATAGCTCAATTGGCAGAGCGTCGGTCTCCAAAACCGAAGGTTGTAGGTTCGATTCCTACTGCCCCTGCCACCCGGTAACGGGTAGCCAACAGCGTGGCAACAAGCCCGCCGAAAGTCCTCAAGGCTTTGGCGGGCTTCGGTGTCTGAAGCAGCCAGCGAAAAAACACAGGATATTGCGGCAGATCATGGCCTCTACTGAAGTCCAAACCGTCAGCACTGCGGCCGATAAGGCCAAGCTTGCTTTGGCCGTGGTGCTGCTCATTGCGGCGCTGGCCGGTTTTTATCTGCTCGGCAAGCAGGGCGCTGTCGTGCAATGGCTCACCTTGGTGGCCGGGCTGGTTGCGGCGGTGGTGGTGTTTGCGCTGTCCGAGTCGGGCAAGCAGCTGCTGGCCTTTGGCCGCGATTCGGTGCGCGAGGTCAAGAAGGTGGTTTGGCCCACGCGCAAAGAAGCGGTCCAGATGACGCTCTATGTGTTCGGTTTCGTGGTGGTCATGGCGCTGTTTTTGTGGATGACCGACAAGACCCTGGAATGGTTGCTCTATGACCTGGTCCTGGGATGGAAGAAATAATGACTGATGTCCAGACTGAGGCCGACAACGCGGCCGTCAACGCCTACCAGCCTGCACCGGGTATGCAGTGGTATGTGGTGCACGCCTATTCCGGCATGGAAAAAGCGGTCGAGCGCAACATTGTCGAGCGCATCACCCGCGCGGGCATGCAAAGCAAGTTCGGCCGCTTCTTGGTGCCCACTGAAGAAGTGGTGGAAATCAAGAATGGTCAGAAGCGCACGACCGAGCGCCGTTTCTTTCCGGGCTATGTGCTCGTTGAGATGGTCATGGATGATGAGACCTGGCATTTGGTCAAGCACACCAACAAGGTGACTGGCTTTGTCGGTGGCGCCAAGAATCGCCCGGCGCCGATCTCCGAAGAAGAAGTGCGCAAGATTGTTGAGCAAATGCAGGTCGGCAGCGACAAGCCGCGCCACAAAGTGGAATTCATGACTGGCGAATATGTCCGGGTCAAGGATGGCCCCTTCACCGACTTCAACGGCACCGTCGAAGAGGTCAATTACGAGAAGAACAAGGTGCGTGTATCGGTCACCATCTTCGGGCGGGCCACGCCGGTCGAGCTTGAATTCAGTCAGATCGAGAAAACTTGAGGCCAGCCCCTCAGCGAACAGTTTTCGCGCAATGCCACTCGGCGCGCAATAAACAGAGTGGCACAACCCCCCGGGGAGCCAGCGCATGTCGCTGGCGCATGTACCCGCAAGGAGTAAGCAATGGCGAAGAAAATCGTCGGCTTCATCAAGCTGCAAGTTCCAGCTGGTAAGGCCAACCCCTCCCCCCCGATTGGCCCGGCTCTGGGTCAGCGCGGCCTGAACATCATGGAGTTCTGCAAGGCGTTCAATGCCCAGACCCAAGGTGTTGAGCCCGGTCTGCCGCTGCCGGTGGTGATCACCGCTTTCGCGGACAAGAGCTTTACCTTCATCATCAAGACGCCACCGGCGACCACCTTGATCAAGAAGGCCATCAAGCTCGACAAGGGTTCGGCCACGCCGCATACCGCCAAGGTCGGCAAGATCACCCGGGCTCAGCTCGAAGAGATCGCCAAGACCAAGATGAAAGACATGACTGCCGCCGACCTGGACGCCGCTGTGCGCACCATCGCCGGCTCGGCCCGTTCGATGGGCGTGACTGTGGAGGGCGTGTAAATGGCCAAGCTGACCAAGAAACAAAAAGCCGTTGCGGGCAAGGTCGACAGCAACAAGCTGTACCCCCTGGCTGACGCGCTGGTCATCGTCAAAGAATGCGCCACCGCCAAGTTCGATGAATCCATCGACGTGGCCGTGCAGCTCGGTGTTGATGCCAAGAAGTCCGACCAAGTGGTGCGTGGCGCCGTGGTGTTGCCCAACGGCACTGGCAAGACCAAACGCGTGGCCGTGTTTGCGCAGGGTGCCAAGGCTGAAGAGGCCAAGGCTGCTGGCGCCGACATCGTCGGCATGGACGATCTGGCTGCTGAGATCAAGGGCGGCAAGATGGACTTCGATGTGGTCATCGCCTCGCCCGACGCCATGCGCGTGGTCGGCACGCTCGGCCAAGTCTTGGGCCCCCGCGGCCTGATGCCCAACCCGAAGGTGGGTACCGTCACTCCCGATGTGGCCACGGCCGTGAAGAATGCCAAGGCTGGTCAGGTGCAATTTCGCGTCGACAAGGGCGGGATCATTCATTCCACCATTGGCCGCCGTTCGTTTGACAACGACAAGCTGCAGGGCAACTTGGCTGCCTTGGTCGATGCGCTCAACAAGGCCAAGCCGGCCTCGAGCAAGGGCATCTACCTGCGCAAAGTGGCTGTGTCCTCCACCATGGGCGTAGGCGTTCGCGTCGATACCCAAACCTTGGTGGGCTAAAGAGATCTGAAGAGGCTCGCAAGAGGCTCTTCGATGTGGTGGGCTGTCAGTCCTGAGGCTGACAGGTCATCCAAGACCGCTGGTGTGCCGCTCGCAAGGCGGCGCTTAATCGAGAAAACCAGCGCAGATGGCGGTCCCGCTGCTTGAAGATTTTTACAAGGAAATCCTAGACAGTTGGTCGCTGCAAAGCAAGGCGTGTCCCGCGTGCGAGAGCCGGGGGCATATATATGAAGGAGTAGACCTTGAGTCTCAATCGCAGTGAGAAGCAGGCAGTCATCGATGAGGTGACGGCCCTCGCCGCAAAAGCTCAGACGCTCGTGCTGGCGGAATACCGTGGCATCACGGTCGCTGACATGACCCGGCTGCGCAGCCAAGCCCGCGACAAAGGCGTGAACCTGAGCGTGTTGAAAAACACCCTGGCTCGCCGCGCGGTCACCGGCAGCGCTTTCGAAGTCGTGTCCGACCAGATGACCGGCCCGCTCATCTACGGCTTTTCCACCGATGCGGTCGCGGCCGCTAAGGTGGTCAGCGACTTCGCCAAGACCAACGACAAGCTGGTCATCCGTGGCGGAGCATTTGCTGGCAAGGCCCTCGATGTCAACGGCGTCAAGCAACTGGCCAACATCCCCTCCAAAGAGGTGCTGCTGGCCCAGCTGTGTGGCTTGCTGATGTCGCCAATCTCCCGCACCGCTGTGGTGTTGGGCGCGCTGGCGGCCAAAAAAGGCGAGGCGGCGGCCGCCTGATTGGCCCGCCCCATGTACCAACCCAAAGATCTGGAATTAGGAAATCAAAATGGCATTCGATAAAGACGCATTTTTGACCGCGCTTGACGGCATGACGGTCCTCGAACTCAACGACCTGGTCAAGGCCATCGAAGAGAAGTTTGGCGTGAGCGCAGCCGCGATGGCCGCACCGGCCGCTGCCGGTGGTGGCGGTGGCGCAGCTGCAGCTGCCGAAGAGCAGACCGAGTTCACCGTGGTGCTGGCCGAAACCGGCGCCAACA
>JBAXEN010000391.1:0-3493 GCA_037140415.1 Betaproteobacteria bacterium
ATCAGGTCTGCGCCTATGCCCTGCGGCACAAACAAGGTCGCGCTGTGGGTCTGCGGGTCTTGCGCCCAGGCGCCGCCGTCGCTGCCGATCGGCACCCGGCTCATGGATTCCACCCCGCCGGCCACCACCAGGTCTTCCCAGCCTGAGCGGACCTTCTGTGCCGCCATGTTGACTGCCTCTAGCCCCGAGGCACAAAAGCGGTTGATCTGCACGCCCGAGGCCCGAAAGTCCCAGCCGGCCTTGAGCGCGGCCACCTTGGCGATGACCGAGCCCTGCTCGCCCACCGGCGAGACCACGCCCATGACCACATCGTCGACGGCGGCGGTGTCAAAGCGGTTGCGCCGCTGCAGCTCGGTGAGCACGCCGGCCAGCAGGTCGACCGGCTTGACCTCATGCAGGCGGCCGTCGGCCTTGCCCTTGCCACGGGGTGTACGGATGGCATCAAAGATCAGGGCTTCAGTCATGAGCGGCTTGCCTTGGGTGTAGAGAAGAGGATTCAGGTGGATCAGGGTCTGTGGGGATGGGCGTCCCGTCGGCAGTATAGGAAGATTGCATGACCGCTTCACAAGCCGCATCTGGCCACGTTATTTCATGATTGAACGCACCCTTTTCAGCACCGAACACGAGCAATTTCGCGACGCCTTTCGCCGCTTCATGGACCAACACATTGCGCCCTTTCATGCAGCTTGGGAGGAGCAAGGCTATGTGGACCGTCAGGTCTGGCATCAGGCCGGGCGCGATGGCTTCTTGTGCATGAGCTTGCCCGAAGCGCTGGGCGGGACGGGCGCCGACAAGCTCTATTCGGTGGTGCAGATGGAAGAGCTCTCGCGTGCCGGCTTTACCGGCATCGGCTTTGGCCTGCACAGCGAGATCGTCGCGCCTTATCTGGCGCATTACGGCACGCCTGAGCAGCAGCAGCGCTACCTGCCCCGCCTGGCCTCGGGCGAACTGGTGGGGGCCATCGCGATGAGCGAGCCGGCCGCCGGCAGTGACCTGCAAGGCATACAAACCACCGCCGTGCGCGAGGGCGACCATTACCGGATCAACGGCAGCAAGACCTTCATCACCAACGGCTGGCATGCCGACCTGGTGATCGTGGTGGCCAAGACCGACCCGTCTGCTGGCGCTAAGGGCACCAGCTTGTTTCTGGTCGAGCGCGGCATGCCGGGCTTTACCGTGGGGCGGCGTTTGCAGAAGCTGGGCTTGAAGGCGCAGGACACCTCCGAGCTGTTTTTTTCGGACGTGCGGGTGCCGGCTGCCAACCTGCTGGGTGGGCCGGCGCATGAAAACCGCGGCTTCATCGCGCTGATGGAGCAGTTGCCCTGGGAGCGGCTGCAAATTGCCATCGGCGCGGTGGCCGCCAGCGAGGCGGCCATTGCCTGGACGCTGGAGTATGTGCAGGAGCGCAAGGCCTTTGGGCAGACCCTAGGCAGCTTTCAAAACACCCGCCATACCCTGGCTGAGCTGCAGACCCAGGTACAGGTGGCGCGGGTGTTCGTAGACCGTTGCACCGAGCTCATGCTCAAAAGCCAGCTCGACACCGCCACCGCCAGCATGGCCAAGTACTGGACCACCGACTTGCAATGCCGGGTGATGGATGAGTGCTTGCAGCTCTTCGGCGGCTATGGCTATATGTGGGAATACCCGATCACCCGCGCCTATGCCGATGCGCGGGTGCAGCGCATCTATGGCGGCACCAACGAGATCATGAAGGAAGTGGTCGCGCGCAGCATGGGGCTGACTGGGCGCTGAGTGGGCGCTGAGTGGGCGCTGAGTGGGCGCTGAGTGGGGCCGGCAGCGCGGCCACGTCCATCGCCACCTTGGGCTTGGGCACCCGGGGCGGTGGCGTTGGTGATTTGCCGTCCAGGCAGCCGAGCAGGCTGGCCGCGACCAGGGCGGCAGCCAAGGCTTGCAGGCTTCGCAGTACGGTAGATCTCATCGCCCTATGCTCGGCCAGCATAGGCGGCTGGGCCTGTGCGTCAAGGCCGATGCTGGCCGTCGGTGGCCGCCGCCGATGCTCCTTAGGCTTATTGCGGCTTGATCCCTGCGTCGCGCACGATGGCAGCCCATTTGCGCCCCTCAGCCTTGATGAAGGCCTCGGTCTCCTGCGGGCTCAGGGTGAAGACTTCGCCGGCGGTGGTTTCAAACTTCTGACGCAATTCCTTGTTGCTCAGCACCTGATTGAGCGCGCTGCGCAGCTTGTCCAGCACCGGTGCCGGCGTCTTGGCCGGCGCGAACAGGCCGACCCAGGATTCGATCTCCCAGCCGGGCACGCCCGCCTCGGCCGAGGTCGGTACATTGGGAAACAGGCTGCTGCGGCGCGGGCTGACGATGGCCAGCGCCTTCATATTGCCCGCCTGGATATGCGGCCTGGCCGATGGGGCGGTGTCGAACATCACATCGGCACGCCCGGCAATCAGGTCAGGGTAGGCCGCCTGCGAGCCCTTGTAGGGCACATCGGTCAAACGCACGCCGGTCTGCTTCATCAGATAGCTGCCCATGATGTGGGCGCCGGTACCGCTGCCCAGATGGGCCATGTTCAATTTGCCGGGCTGAGCGCGCGCCACATCGAGCATTTCCTTGAGGTTGTTGGCCGGAAAATCTTTGCGCACCACCGCCACATAGGGCACGGTGTAGGCCAGGCCGACCGGCACAAAATCGGCCAGCCCGTCGTAGCCCGGGCTGCTGTAGAGGTGCATGTTCCAGACGATATTGCTCAGGCCACCGGCCAGCAGGGTGTAGCCATCGGGGGCGGCTTTGGCGGCGACCTGCGTGCCCACCAGGGTTCCCGCGCCGGTGCGGTTTTCGATCACGATGTTCTGCTTGAGCACTTCGCCGAGGTACTGACCCAGAATCCGTGAGACCACATCAAAGCCTCCGCCGGCAGTCGACGGCACGATGATGCGTATCGGCTTGTCGGGGAAGGCTGGATCGGCCAGCACTGCGCTCGGGCTCAGCGCGGCCAGGGCGCAGGCTAGGCCAGCAGCATGCAAGAAGCGTCGTTGGACGGGCATGGGAACTCCTAAGATTGAATGCTTCAGGATTTGGCAAAGCTGGGCTGCTTGCCGCCCGAGATGAAGGTGCCGACCCGGTTGCCAGCCGTCACCGGCAGCAGCAGGTGCGAAGGGCAGTCGTCGTTGTGATGCACCGAGACGATGGACACCATCGGCCGGGCGATGGCCCCCGAGCCGATGTCTTCGTTGATGGTCGCAGGCACGTCGTTGTCGGCGCTCTTGATGCGCAGCCCGATTTGCTCGCCGGGCTTGAGTTCGATGCCGATGGACTGGATTTCGATGTTGAATTCGTAGATCTCATTGGGCACCAGCGGCTGGCGCTCGTCATGGGTGTGAACCGGCTGCCAGGGCTTGGAGCGCGCTGCATCGAGTTTTCTTTGCGAGCCGCGCAGCCAGCCGCGGGTGAGCACCCTTTCCTTGCCCTGGGCATCGCGGTGCAGGAGGCTGACAAACCACAGCACCTCGGTGTCGGTGGTCGA
>JBAXEN010000392.1:0-3480 GCA_037140415.1 Betaproteobacteria bacterium
TCAAGCGTGCAGCTACCGCCTAGGGAGCTGACGATGACTGCACTTGACTCCAAATTTGACCGCCGTTCCTTTCTGAAGGCGTCCGGCGCGCTGACGGTCGGTTTCTCGATGCTGGGCGCACGGGTGGCCGATGCGGCCATCGACCCGGCCACGACCCTGCGTCCACAGAAGTCTGTGACCAACGAGGCCATCGATTCCTGGCTTGTGATCAGCCCGAACAATCGCATCACGGTCTTCTCTGGAAAAGTAGATCTCGGCACCGGCGCCCGCACCGCACTGGCGCAGATGGCCGCAGAGGAGCTCGATGTTTCCTTTGACCAAATCGACATGGTCATGGGCGATACCGCCACGACGCCCGATCAGTGGCTGACTGCTGGCAACCTCACCATCTTTCAGGGGGGCTCTGAACTGCGCCGCGCTGCGGCCAGTGCCCGCCGCGCTCTTGTCGAGCGCGCTGCGCAGCGCCTGGGCGCGCCGGCCGGTGATCTGATCGTGGAAGACGGCGTGGTTCGCGTCAAGACCAATCCGCGCCGCGCGGTGGCTTACAGCGAGCTCTTGGGCGGCGGCCTGCAAATGAAGGTCGACCCCAAGGTCGAGCTGCGCAAGTCGAGCCAGTACAAGCTCATCGGCAAGTCCATCCCACGCGTTGATATTCCGGCCAAGGTCACGGGTGAATTTGAGTATGTGCACGATGTGCGCCTGCCCGGCATGTTGCATGCACGCGTGGTGCGGCCTGACGATCTCGGTGCCAAGCTGGTGTCGTTTGACGATTCGGCCGCCAAGCGCGTCAACGGCTTTGTGCAGACGGTACGCAAGGGCGATTTCATTGCGGTAGTGGCGCGCAGTGAATGGGGCGCGATCAAGGCTTCGCGCGCCTTGAAAGTCAATTGGTCAGCCGGCACCGGTCTGCCCGATCAGGCCACGGTGTTCACCCACTGGCGCAATCGCCCGATCGCCAAGGAAGAGGTGACGCAAACGGCGGGCGATGTTCAGGTGGCCCTGCAAGGTGCGGCCAAACGGGTCAAGGCCTCCTATGAGTTCGCCGTGCAGACGCACGCCACGATTGGACCGTCGTGCGCCGTTGCCGACTTTAAAGGGGGCAAGCTCACAGTTTGGACCTCATCACAGGCCACACACTCGATGGTGCATGAGTTGTCCATCGTCACCAAGATGCCACAGGACGCCATTCGTCTGGTCTTCTTGGAGGGCGCTGGCTGCTATGGCCGCAACGGTACCGAAGATGCAGCCGCCGACGCGGCCTTGATCTCTCAGGAAATCGGCAAGCCGGTGCGGGTGCAATGGATGCGCGCCGACGAGACGGCTCGCTCGCCCAAGAGCCCGCCGCGTGTGATGGATATGGAAGCCGGCCTGGACGCGCAAGGCAATGTGGTGGCTTGGTCGGGTGATTTCTACATTGCACTGAACCATGTGGCGGCTTTCAAGCCGCTCGACTTCCCTTTGTTGGCCGCCACCGAAACCGGCATTCCACGGCCGGGAAACTGGGTCGGGTTCCTGTTCCAGAACTCGGGGCAGCCCTATGGCTTTCCAAATATCAAGGTCAACACCAAGCACGTGGCCGAGGCCTTCTTTCGGTCCTCGCATCTGCGCAGCCCGGGGCGTATTGAAAACAGTTTTGCCAACGAGTCCTTCATGGACGAACTGGCAGCGGCTGCCAAGGCTGATCCGCTGGAATACCGGCTGCGCTATATGAAGGACCCGCGCGCGATTGAGGCGATTCAAACCGCCGCCAAGCTCGCCAATTGGCAAGCCAGGCCCGGCCCTAATCAGAGCGCAGCTGCTGGCGATGTGGTCAAGGGACGTGGCATTTCTTATCTGCGCTACAACAACGCGATCACCTATGTGGCTGCGGTCGCGGAGGTGGAGGTCACCAAGTCGACCGGCGCGATCAAGGTCACGCGCATCTGCCTGGCCCACGACTGCGGCGAGATGGTGAACCCTGATGGGGTGGCCAATCAGGTCGAAGGCGGTGTGTTGCAGACCGTCAGCCGCACGCTGATGGAGACCGTGACCTGGGACCGCAGCAAGGTGACGAGCGTGGACTGGGCGAGCTACCCGATTGCCCGCTTCCCCGACATGCCGAAGGTCGAAATTGCCTTGCTGGATCGTCCGGGTACTCCCGCCTGGGGGGCCGGCGAGCCGACGGCGTGTGCCATCCCTGGTGCAATCGCCAATGCGGTCTTTGATGCCACGGGTGTTCGCCTGCGGTCCTTGCCGTTCACGCCCGACAAGGTCAAGACCGCGCTGGCGGCAGGGCCGGTGCGCACTTAGCGCTGGGCAGGCGCGATGTGCGCCCCGGCCTGGGGCTTGCATTGAGCCGTGCTCCAACTGCGACAGGCCGATCCGGCGCATCAGCGCCGGATCGGCCTGGTCTTTGGATGGGCTGGACAGGCCGGTGCCGTCAACCGGGCGCTTGCGAGCCAGACCAGGTGGCCATCGAGGCACTGTGGGCTGAGGAGTCTGGGTGATACTGCTGCGCTTGGACTTGGCCCTTTTTCCTCAAACATGACGATCACCTGGTCGGTGCTGCTGCTGGTCATGGCCGGCGCGCTGATGCATGCGAGCTGGAATGCGCTGGTCAAGTCCAGCAGTGACAAGCTGCTCGACACCGCGTTGATTCATGTGCTGTGTTCCTTGCTGGCCCTGCCCGCGCTTTTGTTGCTGGGGCTGCCGCCACCGAGGGTCTGGCCCTATGTGCTGGCCTCGCTGGTCATCCATGTGGGCTACTACTTTGCGCTGGCCGGTGCGCTCAAGCACGGTGATCTGGGGCTGGCCTATCCCTTGATGCGGGGTACCGCGCCGCTGCTGGTAGCCCTGGGATCCTGGGCCCTGCTGTCGGAGTCAATTGCGCCGCTGGGCTGGCTGGGTGTGTGCCTGGTCTCGGGCGGCGTGCTGATGCTGGGCATGAGTGCCGGCCTGCTCAGGCACCGCAAGGCTGTGGCCTTTGCGCTAAGCAACGCGGTGCTGATTGCGCTCTACACCGTGGTCGACGGCCAGGGCGCGCGCCTGAGCGGCAATGTGGCCCAGTATGTGGCGCTGCTGTTCGTGCTGGACGGCTGGCCCTTTGCCGTGTTGGTTTACTTCCAGCGCCGGGGCCAGGTCTGGCACTACAGCCGAAAGCGTTGGCCGGTGGCCTGCGTTGGTGCGCTGGGCTCGCTGGGCTCCTATGCCATCGCCTTGTGGGCCATGACGGTGGCGCCGATCGCCCTGGTGGCAGCCTTGCGTGAGACCTCGGTCCTGTTTGCGGTCGTGATGGGGGTCTGGTTCCTGCGCGAACCCTGGACCCGCTGGCGCATGGCCGGCGCACTGAGCATCGTCGCCGGCGTGATGGCCTTGCGGCTGGGCTAAGGCGCATTAGCGCTCGCAGAGCGCGGTCATGGCATTAGGAAAAGGGTGACGAGCCTGACCCCGGCACTGACTCCACAGTTAGGGCTGCTTGGTTCCCCACCTGACCCGGTTGGC
>JBAXEN010000393.1:0-3475 GCA_037140415.1 Betaproteobacteria bacterium
GGGCCAATAGAGATGATCCGGCGTTGGGCGCTCGACCGTGGTGATTTGCTCGACCGTTGCCGCTTTGAACCAGGGAAATTGCTCGAAGGCCAGCAACAACTCCTCGTCGCCAAGGAGGATCCAGAAACCATGCTTCGAGATGTTCGTGACCTCAATGGCCGAAGTGATGGTGCCAGGCATCTTGAATTTCCTTCAGGTGAGCTTCCACGACCGTCTGCGCCTGAGCCAACTGGCGTGGGTTGAGCCCCGTGCAGTTCGCTGGGTGTATGTGAGGCGTCAGCCAAAACTTAGCTTCACCGTCCGGATGGGCCACATGCACATGAATGCGCGGCTCTTCCCTCGAAAAGAAGAACAAGCGGAAAGGGCCATCTCGGAGAACGGTGGGGGCCATAACGGCACTTTAGCCGATCAGAGCCTTGAAGTTTGTAAAGGCGCTGCTCCTGCTCCGGTGTGAGCAAGAGCGGCGCCCTTTAGGTCGAGGCGATTCTCAAACCCCCACCTTGCCCCCATCGTTGCGGGAGATCACGATAGTCGCTGAGCGTGGGCGCTTGCCGGGGCCATAGGCTGCAGGCAGGCCGGCGCCGTTGGTCGGCCACTGGCTTTCCAGCTTGGCGGCGTCGGCGATCCAGCCATCGGTGGCGCTGGCTTTGGTGTTTTCGCCCGGGTGCTGGATGTTCACATACAGCGCCTTGCCGTCGGCCGACTCGGCCACGCCGGTGATCTCTGCGCCTTTGGGGCCGACCAGGAAGCGGCGCAGGCGGGCATCGCCCAGCAAGCCGCCGACGAAGGTGTTTTGGTTGCCAGTGGTGGTGTTGCCGCCGGCGCTCAGGCTGTTGGCCACGGTGAATTTGCCGCCATCGCCTACGGTGCCGGGCGTGGCCGCCAGCAGCATGCAGTTGGTCATATCGGTGTAGGCACCGTCGTCGGTCTGTATCCAAAGCAGGCCGGGTGTGGCCTCGCTGAACCACAGGCCATCAGGGCTGGAGAAATCATTGCCCGCACCCAGGCCGCTGATGTTGACCGAGGCGGCTGAGTTTTGCTCCGCGCCAAAAAGGAAGATGTCCCAGCTGAAGCCGGTCGCCGCAGGCGTGCTCTCTTTGAAGCGGATGATGTGGCCGTTGGGGTTGCCGCTGCCCTTCTTGCCGTCCGGGTCGTTGTAAGAGCGCGGGTTGGCGGCATCGGTGCTCGCCGGCGTGCGGTTGGCGGCGCTGTTGTTGGTCAGGGTGAAATACACCTCGCCGTTGACCGGGTTGACCGCGGCCCATTCCGGCCGGTCCATCTTGGTGGCGCCGACTGCATCGGCGGCCAGGCGCGAGAACACCAGCACCTCAGCCTGGTTGCTGAAGGTGAATCCGTCTTTGTTGTAGCTGGCGATGCGGCTGTCGCTGATGCTCAGCTCTATCCACTCACCGCTGCCGTCGGCATTGAACTTGGCGACATACAGCTTGCCCTCGTTGAGGTATTTGTCGCCCGCGGCCATGCCGCCACCCACGTCGGCAGCGTCCCAGTTGCGCTGGCTGACGAATTTGTAGATGTACTCATTGCGCGAGTCGCAGCCCATGTAGATGGCCAGGGGCTTGCCGGCCACCGGCACGCTGCAGGCGGCGTTTTCGTGGGCAAAGCGGCCCAGAGCCACCCGTTTGGCCGGTGCGCTGCTCGGTGCCAGCGGGTCGATCTCGACCACATAGCCGAAGGTGTGCGGCTCGTTGCGGAAGTCGTTGGCAGCGGTGGCGCCACTGGCGCTGGTGTTCCAGCGGCTAAAGCGAAAGTCGGTATCTGGCAGGTCGGTGGGGGTGTACCAGCCTTGGCCTGAGGCTACGGTGGCGCTGGCGCCAATCGGCGTGCTGGCCACGCCATAGCGCTTGCGGCCTGCCACCAGCTTAGGCTGGGGAGCAACACCACCCGTGGGTATGTTGGTGTAGACGTTCCAGTTTTCCTCGCAAGTCAGGTAGGTGCCCCAGGGCGTGCGGCCATTGGCGCAATTGTTGAGCGTGCCGCGGCAGGTGGCGCCTGTGGTGTCAAAAGCGGTGACGAGCAGGGCTTGGATGTCGCTGATGTGGGTTGCAGGTCCCTGCACCTTCATCACCGTCTGCGCGGTGATGCGGCGGTTCAGTGGGCTGCCGGCCTTGACGGTCGAGAAGATACCTTGCGCATCTGCGCTGAGTTCAACAACGGAGACGCCGTGGTGGTTGATTTCCTTGAGCACCTCCAGGCCGGGGCGGACTTTGACATCCCAGGAGCCGAATTGGTCGAACTTCTTGCCGCTCACGCCGCCCGAAGTCTGACCGTTGGCATGCCAGAAGTGGGAATCGGCCGAGCTCTCATGGTTGACCGCGAGCACCGCCCGGTTGGTGGCCGTCGCGGAAAACTTGCCAGCGGCATCCACATAGAACAGGGTCATGCCATCGTGGTGATCGCCAATGCGCTTGGACCAGTCGTCGGTTTCCGCGCCGGTGTTGGAATAGGCGGCGACGCTGGCATCGAAGCGATCACCGGTGGCATGCACCACCCGGACGGTGTAGCCGCTGGGCACGGTGACGGCGTCGGCCAGGCTCTTGCCGGTGGCGGCAAAGCCCAGGGCGATCGGGCTGGCGCCCAAGCTGGGCAGACCCGGTGCCGTGGCTGCGTAAGCCGGGCTGCTCAAGCCCCCCATCATCGGCAGCGAACTGGCTGCAGCCAGCCCCAGCCCACCGCGCAAGATCATGCGCCTTTGCGGGCTGGCCAGACCGGTTTTAAGAACATCCTGGAAGTGCTCGTTGGTACTTGTGTTGCAGTCGGTGTGATCTTGAAGGGCCATGATTTTTTCGGGGCTGAGCTTGCATGAGGCCCTGGCAGAAGGCCCGGGCTAAGAACTTCAGAGCTTATGACACTTAGATGACAAGCTCGTGAAACCCTTGGTTCTTGTGGAAGGTACCCCATCGCCCGGATGAGCGTCGACCCCCTGAGGAAAGGCATGGGGGTGATCATCATCCCAGTTTGGCTTGCACGCAGCGATGGCAAGAAAGGCATCCTGTGCCTGTCGTTAAGATGCAGATCAAGATGACAAGCCTCTCACTCGTCCCGTCTCTCTTTCTGTTTTTCGGGATCATCTCTGTCATTTATGCGGCAGCGTTGCATTATTTTTGAAGATCAAAGACCAGCAGGCCGTCGACGGAGTCGGCGGTGCTTTGATCAGCCCGCTGAAAACGGTCTTGAACGTGGGTTGCGGCCCACGGGGGCGGCTGCACGGGTTTGCGGGGTTCGACCAGGGCTGGACCGAGCTGCGCCTGGACATTGACCCAGCGGTGGAGCCCGATGTGTTGGGCACCATGACCGACATGTCGGCGGTGGCCACGGGCTCGGTGGATGCGGTGGTGTCTAGCCACAACATGGAGCACATGTACCCGCACGAGGTGCCGCTGGCATTGGCGGAGTTTGTGCGGGTGCTCAAGCCCGATGGGCGTGTGCTGATCACTTGCCCCGATTTGCAGTCGGT
>JBAXEN010000394.1:0-3473 GCA_037140415.1 Betaproteobacteria bacterium
GCTTGGTGTCTTTGGGCAGGCAGTAGCCGCCGTAGCCAAAGCTGGGGTTGTTGTAGTGATTGCCGATGCGCGGGTCCAGACACACACCGTCAATGATTTGCCGAGTCTCCAGGCCGTGGGCGGCGGCGTAGGAGTCGAGTTCGTTGAAGTAGGCCACCCGCATTGCCAGATAGGTGTTGGCAAACAGCTTAATGGCCTCTGCCTCGGTGCTTTCGGTCAAGAGCGTGGGCACGTTCTGCTTGATTGCGCCTTGCGCGAGCAGGCCGGCAAAGTTGTTGGCACGTTCTGACCGCTCGCCGACCACGATGCGGCTGGGATGCAGGTTGTCGTAAAGCGCCTTGCCTTCGCGCAGGAACTCCGGCGAGAAGATCAGGTTGGCTGTGCCCATGGCCTGGCGGGTCTTTTCGGTATATCCCACCGGCACGGTGGACTTGATGATCATCACCGCCCGTGGGTTGATGGACATCACGTCGGCGATCACCGCTTCAATGGAGCGGGTATTGAAGTAGTTGGTCTGCGGATCGTAGTCGGTCGGGGTGGCGATGACCACAAAATCTGCATCGGTGTAGGCCTCGTGCTTGTCGACGGTGGCGCGCAGGTTCAGCGGCTTGCTGCGCAGGTAGTCTTCAATTTCCGGGTCTTCGATCGGCGACTTTTTCTGATTGAGCAGCGCTACCTTCTCAGCCACGATGTCTAGCGCGACAACCTCATTGTGCTGGGCGAGCAGGACGGCATTGGACAGGCCGACGTAGCCGGTGCCGGCGATGGCAATTTTCATGTCTTGACCTTTCGGGGGGCTGTGCGGCTTAGAGTGCCGGCCTCGGATTTCAGGGCTGTTATCTCTGCCCTCAGCGCTTCGTATTCCTGCATCTTGCGTCCCAGAAATCGGGTCATGAGGGCAGCCTTTTCACTCAGGCCCTGGGGCGTGATGACATAGATGTAGCCGAACTTGTTTTTGGATTGGCTGAAGTTTTGCACCTTGACCCAACCCTTGGCGATCAGTGCTTTCAAGCAGTAGTTTAGTCCGCTGGCGCTCAGGCCCAGGTTTTGGGCAATTTCTCGCTGGGTCAGGTCCGGGTTGTCCTGCAGCATGCGCAGAACCCGGAAATAGGTGTCTTCTTGCAGTTGGGAGCGGCGACTGGTCATGAGGAGACTGGTAGCGTTCAAGCCCGGACAGCGAGGCATCAATGCATTCGGGCAGGCTACCGCACTACCGCGGCAGTATTTGCAGGCACACGGCAGGCGTTTGTACGAATTCGAATAATTTTACCGAGCAATTAATCGGGGTCAGACTAATCGGGGTCCATTAATCGGGGTCAGATACCGATTAATTCCGACGAGCCGCTGGCGTCGCCGATCCGCTCACATGAAGAAGAAAAAGTAGATGATCAACTGCATGCGCCGCAGGCCGTCGGCGCGGCCGATGGGGCGGCCGGAGGCATCGTAGATGCGGTCACCTTCGATGCGCCCCATGGGGCTGCCCGAGGCGCTGTAGAGGCGGTCACCTTCGAAGCGGCCGATGGGGCGGCCGGAGGCGTCATAGACGCGCTCGCCTTCAATGCGTCCGATGGGACGGCCTGATGCGTCGTAGACGCGGCCGGCTTCGACGCGGCCGATGGGGCGGCCCGAGGCGTCGTAATAGCGCTCGCCGTCGGCGCGGCCCAGGGGCCTGCCGCTGGCGTCGTACACCTGCTGCGCCTGCACGGGGATGGCGCAAGCCAGCACGAGGGTGGCGATCCAGATGCGCATCGTTTCTGCCCCGGCGGCTTTATTCGGCCTTGATGCCGGCGGCCTTGACCACCGGGCCGTAGCGGGCGAGGTCGCGCCGGATTTCTTCGCCGAATTTCTCAGGTGTGCTCGGTGTGGCGGATATGCCCAATTGCACCAGACGCTCGCGCACCTCGGGGTCGGCCAGAACGATGTTGAGTTCGGCGTTGAGCCTATCAATGACGGCGCGCGGCGTTTTGGGCGGCGCGAAAATGCCCACCCAGGAGCTGACGTCGAAATCTGACACGCCAGACTCGATGAAGGTCGGTACGTCGGGCAGGGCGCGCGAGCGCTGCAGGCTGGAGACGGCCACCGGATGCAGCTTGCCGTTCTTGACGTGCTGCACCGCGCCCGCGATGGCGGTGTAGACCAAGGGGATGTTGCCGCTGATCACATCGATCAGGGCCTGGCCGCCGCCCTTGTAGGGAATATGGACCAGATTGGCGCCGGTGCGCATTTTGAGCAGTTCGCCGGCAATGTGCGGCGTGCTGCCGGTGCCCGAGGTGCCATAGGACAGGCCACCGCTTTGCTTTTTAGAAAGTTCGATCACCTCGCGCAGGCTCTTGGCAGCCAGGCCAGGCTGGGTGACCAGGATCAGCACCGCGTCGCCAATCTTGCCCACTGGGGCGAGGTCGCGCACCGTGTCGAAAGGCATCTTGGCGAACACATGGGGGTTGATCACCATATTGCCGTCAAAGCACAGGGCCAGGGTGTAGCCGTCGGGCTCGGCGCTGACCACCAGCTGGGTGCCGATATTGCCCGAAGCGCCTGGCTTGTTGTCGACCACGACCTGCTGGCCCAGCCGCTTGGACAGTTGTTCGGCCACAAGTCGGCCGCTGGTGTCGGTCACCCCGCCGGGGCTGAAGGGCACGATCAGGCGGATCGGCTTGTTGGGGTAGCCGCTCTGTGCTGCGGCCTGGTCGGACAGACCCATAAGGCCCAGGCAGGTCAGCAGGACGCCGGCCATCCATGGACGGCGGCTTGTGCTCTTGATTGGCATGAAACGGTCTCCTGTGTGAAAGCGTGAACGCCCGGCAGGATAGCCGTTTTTTTGAGCCGCCACACCCTGTGTGGCTCAGCCGCGCGCACAAGGGGGCTTTCGATCAAGCGCGGCCTCGCTGCGAGGGCGCAGCTCCCACCCCCCGCTTTGAGGCCTGCTGTCAATGTGTGTGGGAGGGCCGCCCTCGGCCCGGTGGGCTTGCGACCCAGCCCTACATCGCCCACGCCAGATGCTCGTCGATCTGGCCGGTCTCGCTCAGGTTTTTCAGGCGTTTGAGGCGAGTGAAGGGGCGGGCGTTGAAGGTGGCCGTATCCAGGCCGATGCGGGCAAAGACGTCGTGCAATTGCTGCGCGCCCTGACGGGCGTTCCAGTGGCATTCAAAGCCGGGCAGCTGGCGGTGGATTTTGGCAAAGCTCACCCGGTAGCTGCGGTTGTCTCCGCTGGCCTGTCCCAGGTGCAGCTCGCAGCCCGGATAGACGCTGGCTACGATGCGGGCGATGTCGCGCACCTGGTGGTTGTCGGCATCGTGGCCGACGTTGAAAATTTCGTTGTGGATGGCCGTCTTGGGCGCCTCCAGGGCGCAGGCGATCGCCTCGCTAATGTCAAGCACATGCACCAGGGGGCGCCAAGGGGTGCCGTCGCTGGTCATCACGATCTTGCCGGTGGTGGCGGCCAGGCCGCACAGGTTGTTGAGCACGATGTCAAA
>JBAXEN010000395.1:0-3460 GCA_037140415.1 Betaproteobacteria bacterium
CGGTGGCCTTGGCCGACCACAGGCGCAGCGTGTTGGTGGCCTGGGTGCCGTAGCCCGGAATGATGGTGTCGTAGGCCATAGCGCGCACATCGTGGCTGTCCACCCACTCGTGGCGGTCGCCGTGGCGCACCACGTGGCCGCCAAACTGGATGCGGTAGTTCACCTCGGGCCGGGCGAATTCCCAGGGGTGGGTGGCGTTGAGCCAGTAGTCGGGCACCTCCACCTGGCGGCCGTCGACAATGGTCTGCCGGAACATGCCGTAGTCGTAGCGGATGCCGTAGCCATAACCGGGGATGCCGAGCGTGGCCATGGAGTCCAAGAAACAGGCCGCCAGCCGGCCCAGACCGCCGTTGCCCAAAGCGGCATCGGGCTCGAGCTCGGCCACAGCGTCCATGTCAACACCGAGCTCGGCCAGCGCCTGGCGCACCGTGGCGTGCAGCTCCAGCGCAATCAGGGCGTTGCTGAAGGTGCGCCCCATCAAAAATTCCATCGACAGGTAATAGACGTGCTTCACGTCCTGCGCGCTCTTGGCGCGGGTGGTGCTGACCCAGCGTTGCACCAACTGGTCTCGTACCGCATAGGCGGCGGCATGCAGCCAGTCCACGGGCTGGGCCGCCTCAGGGTCTTTGCCAACGGTAAACAACAGCTTGTTGGCAATGGCGCGCTTGAGGCCCGCCACGTCGTGAGCGGGGACATCGACATCAAAGGAGGCCGGTGCGGCGGGTGGCAGCGTGGAAACAGTCATGGATGTGGATGGTTCAATGGGAAAGGAGTTGCTGGTACAGGGTCCGATAGGCCTGCGCGGCCGACGCCCAGCCCAGCAGCTGCCGCATGCCGGTCTGGCGCACGCGGGCCCAGGCCGCCGGCTTGCGGTACAGGGCAAAGGCGCGCCGCAGCGCGTGCTGGTAGGCGGCGTCGGTGAAGGGCCCAAACACAAAACCGGTGGCGCTGTGGTCTTCCAGCGTGGCCAGGTCGGCATCGGTCACGGTGTCGGCCAGGCCACCCACGCCGCGCACCAGCGGCAGGCTGCCGTATTTCAGGCCGTACATCTGGGTCAGGCCGCAGGGCTCGAACAGCGAGGGCACCAGGGTCACATCGCTGCCGGCAAAAATGCGGTGGGCCAGGGCTTCGTCATAGCCCAAGTGCACCGCCACACGAGACGGGTGGCGCTGGCTCTGGTGCTGCAGGGCCTGCTCCAGGTCGGCCTCGCCGCTGCCGAGCAACAGCAGCTGGCCACCCTGCGCCACGATCTCGTCGACCCCGGCCAGCACCAGCGGCAGGCCCTTTTGCCCGGTGAGGCGGCCGACCATCGCAAACAGCGGCGCATCAGCCTGCTCGGCCAGCCCGCTGCGGCGCTGTAGCTCGGCCTTGCAAAGCGCCTTGCCGGCCAGCCGCTCGGGCCGGAAGCGGTGGCTGATCAGGGTGTCGGTGGACGGGTTCCACACCGCCTCGTCCACCGCATTGAGGATGCCACTCAGGTGGTCGCGCCGCGCGCGCAGCAGACCGTCCAGGCCACAGCCCTGCTCAGGGGTCTGGATTTCGCGGGCGTAGCTCGGGCTGACGGTGCTCAGGTGGTCGGCGTAGTAGAGGCCGGCTTTCATGAACGACACCTGGCCGTGAAACTCGAGGCCATCGACCGCAAAGGCAGATGGCGGCAGGCCAAGCTCGCCAAACACAGAGGCATCAAAGACGCCCTGGTACGCCAGGTTGTGCACGGTGTAGACGCTGGGTACCCGGCCAGAGGCCGGACCCGGCCAGTGCTGGAGGCAGGCCGGCGCCAGCCCTGCATGCCAGTCATGGCAGTGCACCAGTTGCGGTGCCCAGCCGCCATCCAGACCCTGCGCCAGATGCGCTGCCGCCCAGCCCAGCGCTGCAAAGCGGCGGTGGTTGTCGGCATAGGGCCGGCGCTGGGCGTCTTCATAGGGGTTGCCCGGCCTGTCATACAGGGCTGGGGCTTCCAGCACATAAGCGCTCAGTGGCCCAGCACCGCCCGGCACGCCCGCCAGGCGCCCGAGGCGCACGCCCACCGTTTCGCCCCAGGGAGTGCGGAACTGGCCCACCCCCACCGATTCCAGCAGCGCCTGCCGGACCGCCGGAAAACCGGGCAAGACGGCGCGCACCTCGCAGCCGGCGCCGGCCAAGGCCTGCGGTAAGGCGCCGGCAATATCGGCCAACCCGCCGGTTTTAAGCAGGGGAAAAATTTCGGCGCTGACTTGCAGGATACGCATCATGTCGGGGTAAGGCCTCAGGCCGGTGCGCCGGCCAGTCGGCTGAGCATGCTGCGTGTGACCAGCACCACGCCGTTGCTGGTGCGCTCGAAGCGGCGGGCGTCGAGTTCGGGGTCGTCGCCGATCACCAGTCCCTCGGGCAGGGTGCAACCGCGGTCCACCACCACCTTGCTGATGCGGCAGCCGCGCCCGATGGTGGTGTTGGGCAGCAGCACGGCCTGATCGATTTGGCAAAACGAGTGCACCCGCACGCTGGAAAACAGCACCGAGTTGCTGACGTTGGAGCCCGAGACGATGCAGCCACCCGAGACCATGGTGTTGATGGTCAGGCCGTGCTTGCCCTGGGCGTCCTGCACAAACTTGGCCGGTGGCAGCTGGCGCTGGTTGGTCCAGATCGGCCAGTCGTTGTCGTAGATGTCGAGCTCGGGCGTGACCATGGCCAGGTCCAGGTTGGCCTCCCAAAATGCGTCAATGGTGCCAACATCGCGCCAGTAGGGCTTGGACTGGGCCGAGGTGGACACGCAGGACATGGAAAACGGGTGCGCCTGGGCTCGCCCTTCACGCACCGCCACCGGAATCACGTCTTTGCCAAAATCATGGCTAGAGGCGGGGTTGGCCAGGTCTTCGTCAAGCAGCCGGTACAGGTACTTGGCGTTGAAGATGTAGATGCCCATGCTGGCCAGCGACAGCGCTTCATTGCCCGGCATGGCCGGCGGCTGGGCCGGCTTTTCAACAAAATCAACGATCTTGCGTTGGGCGTCGATGGCCATGACACCAAAGGCCGAGGCCTCGGCGCGTGGCACCTCGATGCAGCCCACGGTGCAATCGGCGCCGCTTCTGACGTGGTCTTGCAGCATCAGCGAGTAGTCCATCTTGTACACATGGTCGCCGGCGAGCACCACGATGTACTCGGGGTTGCTGGACTGGACGATGTCGAGGTTCTGGTAGATGGCATCGGCGGTGCCGCGGTACCAGTGTTCGTCGTCCAGGCGTTGCTGGGCCGGCAGCAGGTCGACCATTTCATTGAGTTCGGCGCGCAGGAAACTCCAGCCGCGCTGCAGGTGGCGCAGCAGCGAGTGCGACTTGTACTGGGTGATGACGCCGATGCGGCGTATGCCGGAATTGACGCAGTTGGACAGCGAAAAATCGATGATGCGGAACTTGCCGCCAAAGTACACCGCCGGCTTGGCGCGCCGGTCGGTGAGCTGCTTCAGGCGCGAGCCGCGCCCGCC
>JBAXEN010000396.1:0-3452 GCA_037140415.1 Betaproteobacteria bacterium
CCTGGCCCTATGACCGCCCCGCCAAGGTCAGCCTCGAGCTCGAAGACGGCAGCCGCTTTGAGCAACTGTGCGAGGCGGCCCTGGGCAGCCCAGCGCGTCCTCTGGCCACCGAGCCGGTGCTGGCCAAAATCGCGCAGCTGTCACAGTCGCGCGCGCCCGGCCTGCATGACGCGGTGGTGCAACTGCGTGAGCATCTGGCCCAGGGCCAGCTTGCGCGCCTGAACTTCAGGCAGTGGATGGCCAGCTTCTACCGCTGATGGGCACCGGCGCCGCAGCCCTGCCCGGGCTGCGGACTTACGCCCCGCCAAGGCTGGCAATTGCTAAGCTTGCATACAATTTGCAAATCCACCATCGTGCTCTGAAAGGACGCGCCCTATGTCAACCATCACCCGCCGCTTGGCTCTTGGCCTGGCCGCTCTGGCCGCCGCCTGCTCGTTCAACTCAGCCGCCGACACCTACCCTTCCAAGCCGGTCTCTGTCATCGTGGCCTACGCCCCAGGCGGCCAGGGCGATGTGTTTGCCCGCTTGGTCAGTGAGCGTCTGCAAAATTCACTCAAGCAAAGCTTTGTGGTCGACAACAAGCCCGGCGTCTCGGGCACCGTCGGCACCCGCATTGCCGCCAAAGCCAAAAACGACGGCTACACCCTGTTCCTGGGTCAAACCGGCGAGATCGTGGTCAACCGGGTGATCATCAAGGACCTGGGCTACGACCCCATGAAAGAGCTCACCCCGGCGGTGCTGATTGGCAATGCGCCGCTGATCATGCTCGCTGCGGTGGATGCACCCTACAACACGGTGCAGGAGTTCATACGGATGGCGCAGGCCAAGCCCGGGGAATTTAGCTACGGCTCGGTCGGCGCGGGCACACCCGGCCACCTGTCGGCGGTGGCTCTGGCCCTGGGCTCCAAGCTCACCATGACCCATGTGCCCTACAAGGGCGTGGGGCCGCTGATGAACGATTTGATGGCCGGACGGCTGCAGGTGTTTTTCAGCAGCGCATCGGCGGCCATGGGCCAGATCAAGGGCGGCAAGCTCAAGGCCCTGGCCGTGACCACGCCGCAGCGCATGGCCTCGCTGCCCAACGTGCCAACCGTGGCTGAATCGGGCCTGCCAGGTTTTAGCTATTCACTCTGGGGCGGCCTGTTCGCGCCGGCGGGCACCCCGCAAAGCGTGATCGACCTGCTCAACCGCGAGGTCAACACCATCATGAACTCGCCCGATATCCGCGCCCGTTTCGAGGCCGACGGTCTGGCGGTGCCCCGCAACAGCCCGGCCGAGTTTGCCGACTATGTGCGCACCGAGGCTGTCAAATTCGACAAGCTCATTCGCGAGGCCAACGTCAAGATCGAACAGTGAGCCGGCCATGAAGATGGTGGTCATCCCCGGTGATGGCATCGGCCCCGAAACCATGGCCGTTGCCGTCGAGGTGCTGCAGGCCGCCGCCGGGCGCTTCGGCCTGCCGCTGCAACTGCAGCACGATGTAGCCGGCCACGACAGCC
Source organism: Betaproteobacteria bacterium (assembly GCA_037140415.1). GTDB lineage: Bacteria > Pseudomonadota > Gammaproteobacteria > Burkholderiales > Burkholderiaceae_C > Polaromonas. The sequence goes on from JBAXEN010000396.1 coordinate 1,500, forward strand.
TGCAGCGCCATGGCGCCACCGTCACCCCCGCCCTGCTCGACAAAGTCAAGGCCGCCGACGGCCTGATGCTCGGGCCCATGGCCACCTACGACTTCAAGGACGAGGCCAAGGGCGAGATCAACCCCTCCAAGTTCTTTCGCAAGAGCCTGGACCTGTATGCCAACATCCGGCCGGCACGCACCTATGCCGGTCTGGCCACCCTGACCGGCCCCTTCGACCTGGTGGTGGTGCGCGAGAACACCGAGGGCTTTTACGCCGATCGCAATGTGGAGTCGGGCAGCAGCGAGATATTGGTCACGCCCGATGTATCGATCTCGCTGCGGCGCATCACCCGCCTGTGCTGCGAACGCATCGCGCGCAGCGCCTTCGAGCTGGCACGCCAGCGCCGACAGCACCTGACCCTGGTCCACAAGGCCAATGTGCTCAAGGTCACCGACGGCATGTTCCTGGAGGAATGCTGCAAGGTGGCCGCTGAGTTTGCCGATGTCACGGTCGACGACTTCATCGTCGACGCCATGATGGCCCATGTGGTGCGCAGCCCGCAGCGTTTTGACGTGATCGTCACCACCAATATGTTTGGCGACATCCTCTCAGACCTGACCGCCGAACTCTCAGGCAGCCTGGGCCTGGGCGGCTCGCTCAATGTCGGCGCCCAGCATGCCATGGGCCAGGCCGCCCACGGCTCGGCACCCGACATCGCCGGCCGCAACATCGCCAACCCGCTGTCGCAGGTGCTCTCGGCCGCCATGCTGCTGGCCTGGTTTGCCCAGCGCAGCGGCCATGGCGCCTACCTGCAAGCGGCCCAGGCCATAGAAGCGGCGGTCGGGCAGAGCCTGGCGGCGCAGGAATCGACCCGCGACGTCGGCGGGCAACTGGGGACGCGTGAAGCCGGCCAGGCCCTGATCAGGCGCATCCTGGCCTGAAGTCACCTAAGCGCCTAGGCGGTGGGTTCGCTCGACCAACGATGGCATCATTACCACCATGAGCACTCCCCTCTGGACCCCTTCCGCGCAGCGCATCGAAGGCAGCCGCCTGAACCACTACCGGCAGTGGCTGCAATCCGAGCACGGCCTGCAGCTTGACGACTACGCCGCCCTGTGGCGGTGGTCGGTCGACCACCTCGATGACTTCTGGATCTCGATCTGGCGCTACTTCGATGTGCAGGCCAGCCAGCCCTATACCGAAGTGCTGGCGCAGCGAACCCTGCCCGCCAGCGGCTGGTTCCCCGGTGCACGGCTGAACTATGCCCAGCAGGCCCTGCGCTGGCACCTTGATGAGGGCGAACGGCCAGCCATCGTGGCGCGCTCGCAAACCCGGCCCGAGCAGGTGCTCAGCTGGAATGAGTTGCGCGCGCAGGTCGGCGCCGTGGCTGCGGCCATGAAGCGCATGGGCATACAGCCTGGTGACTGCGTGGCCGCTTACCTGCCCAATGTGCCCGAAGCGGTGGTGGCCCTGCTGGCCTGCGCCAGCATCGGCGCGGTCTGGTCCAGCTGCTCGCCCGACATGGGCACGCCCAGCGTGGTCGACCGCTTTGGCCAAATCAAGCCCAAGCTGCTGCTGGTGGTCGACGGCTACCGCTACGGCGACAAGGCGGTCGATCGCACCGAGGCAGCCGAGCAGCTGCGCCTGGCCCTGCCCAGCGCAGAGCATGTGGTCAGTCTGCCCTACCTGCACCCCGAGCAGGTGCTGCCCCATACCCAGCCGTGGTCGAGCTTGTTGGCCGAGCCCGCCGAGCCGCAGTTCGAGCCAGTGGGCTTTGAGCACCCGCTGTGGGTGGTGTATTCCTCCGGCACCACCGGCATGCCCAAGCCCCTGGTGCACGGGCAAGGCGGCATCATGCTCGAACACCTCAAGGCCCTGGGCCTGCACCTGGGCCTGGGCCCCGAGGACCGCTACAGCTGGTTCTCCACCACCGGCTGGGTGATGTGGAACATCTGCGTGGGCGGCTTGCTG
>JBAXEN010000397.1:0-3439 GCA_037140415.1 Betaproteobacteria bacterium
TCGACGATCTGGTGGCCGCTTTTTGCACCCTGCTGGTCCTCGCACTGTGGAGCCACTTTCGATCATGAGTGATGTGCCCTTGACCCAAGAGGTGGCCGCCTTGCTGCTCAGCCGTGGCCTGATGCTGGCCACCGCCGAGAGCTGCACCGGCGGGCTGATCGCCGGTGCCTGTACCGATCTGGCTGGCTCGAGCCTGTGGTTCGAACGTGGCTTTGTCAGCTATTCCAACGCCGCCAAAAGCGAGCTGCTCGGTGTTGCGCCCGAGCTGATCGAGCGCCACGGCGCGGTCAGCGAGTCGGTGGCACGGGCCATGGCCAGCGGCGCGCTGGCGCATTCGGCCGCTCAGGTGGCGCTGGCCGTCACCGGCGTGGCCGGCCCCGGCGGCGGCAGCGCTGACAAGCCGGTGGGCACGGTCTGGTTCGCCTGGGCCACAGGCCAGCAGGTTCAGTCAGAGCGCCGGCAATTCGACGGCGACAGGGCCGCGGTGCGGAAGGCCACGGTCGAGCATGCGCTGCGCGGCGTGCTGTCGCTGCTCGCGCCGGCTTCAAAGGCTTGAGTTGCTTGAGTCGTCGACCGAGAAACGATACTGAATCTGCCCCCGCAGTATCTGGCCCGGCTGGTAGATGCACGGCCCCCACAGCGGCTGGTTGGGCGCATCGGGCAGATGCTGCGGCTCCAGGCACAGGCCAGCGCCACGGCCATGCACCCGGCCGTGCTTGCCGGCATGGCGCGGCAGGCTCCCATCCATCGCCGCGCTGCTGAAAAGCTGCAGGCCTGGCGCGTCTGACCAGACCTCCATCACAATGCCGCTGGCTGGCGATCGCAGCCGCGCCTGCCGCTGCAGACCGCCGGCCGGCGCAGTGACAAAAGCGTGGTCGTAGCCGGGCACCGGGCCGAGCCCGAGCTGCGCATGGCCTTGCGTCAGGGCCTGGCCAACCCGCCGCGGGCGCCGAAAATCAAATGCGGTGCCGGCCACCGGCTCATAGTGGCCCAGCGGTATGCGGTCCGGGCCGACCGGCACAAAATGCTCGGCATCGATCTGCAGCTCATGGCCGAGCGCGCTGGGCGAGGCATCACCGTCCAGGTTGAAAAACGGGTGGCTGGTGAAGTTCAGCGGCGTGGCTGCCCCACTGACCTCGGCGCTGTAGTCCAGCATCAAGGTGGCGCCCTCCAGACGATGGTGCACCTGCAGTGCCACCTGCCCCGGGAAACCGTCGTCCGCAAAGGTCCAGCCCAGGCTCAGGCCCTGGCTGTCGCTGGCCAGCACTTCAAAGACCTGATGTCGGCTGCCCTGCGGCCCCCCGTGCAGACAGTGTGGCCCGTCGTTGGCCGGCAGGGCATGGGTCTGGCCCTCGCAGGCATAACGCGCCTGCGCGATGCGGTTGGCAAAGCGGCCGATGAAGGCGCCCATCGAGGCCATGCCCGCTTGCACTTGAGCCAGGCTGTCATGGCCCAGCACCACGTCGCGCAGCCGGCCTTCGCGGTCCGGCACGATCAGCTGCAGCAGCCGCGCGCCGTGGTTGCACCAGGAAGCCTCGATCTGCGGCGAGCGCAGGGTGTACAGGCCCACTTCGAGCCCACTGATCTCGCCGGAGAATCGATCGGGATCGAGCCTGCGCATCAGGTGATCGGTGCCGGGTTGAACAGCACCAAATCGTTGTGCAGTTTCCAGTGCTCGGCCCAGGTCTTCTTGCCGCTGGCCACCGCCAGCAGCAGTTCGAACAATTCCTGGCCGGCCTCTTCGATACTCAGCTGCCCGTCGGCGATACGGCCGGCGTTGAGGTCCATCAGGTCGTGCCAGCGGGTGGCCAGCTCGCTGCGGGTGGCCACCTTGAGCACCGGGCAGGCTTGCAAGCCATAAGGCGTGCCGCGGCCGGTGGTGAACACATGCAGGTTCATGCCAGCGGCCAGTTGCAAGGTGCCGCAAATGAAGTCGCTGGCCGGGGTGGCGGCAAACACCAGGCCGCGCTGCTCGGGCCGCAGCTTCTCACCGGGCGCCAGCACATGGCGGATGGCTGTGCTGCCGCTCTTGACGATCGAGCCCATGGCTTTTTCGACAATGTTGGACAGGCCACCGGCCTTGTTGCCCGGCGTGGTGTTGGCGCTGCGGTCGACCCGGCCGCGCTCCAGATATTGGTCGTACCAGGCCAGTTCGCGCACGATGGCCTGGGCCACCTCGGGTGTGGCGGCGCGGGCGGTGAGTTGCTCGACCGCGTCGCGCACCTCGGTGTTCTCAGAGAACATCACGGTCGCGCCAGCGCGCACCAGCAGATCGGCCATGGCCCCAACCGCCGGGTTGGCGGTCACGCCTGAGAGCGCATCGCTGCCGCCGCACTGCACGCCCACCACCAGCGCGCTGGCCGGCACCGTCTGGCGCCGGCGCGCATTGAGCCGCTCCAGATGCGGCCGGGCGCTTTGCACAATCGCATCGATCATTGCGGCAAAGCCCACATGCTCGGCGTCTTGCAGGCAGACCTGGTGCATGGCCTGGGCGCTGGCAATCGGCAGGCTGCCGGGCGGCAGCAGGCGATCGGGCTGCAGCTTTTCGCAGCCCAGGCTGACCAGCAGCACCTCGCCGCCAAAGTTCGGGTTGAGGGCGATGTTTCGCAGGGTGCGGATCGGAATTTCGGCCCCGGGTGCGTCGATGGCCACGCCGCAGCCATAGCTGTGCTCGAGGGCGACCACGCCGTCGACCTGCGGGTACAGCGGCAGCAGTTCACGCCGTATGCGCTCGGCCGCCACATCGACCACGCCGGCCACGCACTGCACCGTGGTGCTGATGGCCAGCAAATTGCGCGTGCCGACCGAGCCGTCGGCGTTGACATAGCCTTCAAAGGTACGGCCTTCGAGCGGTGCCAGGGGGGGTGGCGTGACGGTGGCCAAGGGCAGACCTTGCAGCGCCCGGGCCGAGGGCAGTTGCAGCACCCGCTCATGCACCCAGCTGCCCGCAGCAATGTCGCGCAGCGCATAGCCGATGGCCACGCCATAGCGCAGCACCGGCGCGCCGCTGACCATATCGACCAAAGCCAGCTTGTGCCCTTGCGGCACCTTCTCGCGCAGCACCAGCCCCGCGCCGACCACGCCTTCGGGCAGCAAGGTGCCGGCCGGCAAGCCGCCGTCGTTGCCGACGATGGCCACATTGTCCCGCGCATGCATGCGCAAAGTCAGAGGCTGCTGCGGCTCAGTCACGGTCAAACGCGGCTTACTTGAGCAGGCCCGGCAACCACAGCGAGAAGGCCGGCACATAGGTGACGGCCAGCAGCGTCATGCCCAGGGCGCTGTAGAAGGGCAAGATGGTGCGCATCACCTGCCCGACGGAGATGCCGCCGATGGCGCAGCCCACAAACTGCACCGTGCCCACCGGCGGCGTGTTCAGGCCCAAGGCGCAGTTGATCAGCATCAGGATGCCGAACTGCAGCGGGTCCATGCCGTACTGCAT
>JBAXEN010000398.1:0-3419 GCA_037140415.1 Betaproteobacteria bacterium
CGATTTCGACACGGGAGAGCGCAATGTTTAAAAAGATCCTGATCGCGAATCGTGGAGACCAGCGGCGCAGCCGCGCAGCAGCGAAGCTAAATTGCCAGGACCGCGCAGCGGGCCAAGGCGATTTCGACACGGGAGAGCGCAATGTTTAAAAAGATCCTGATCGCGAATCGTGGCGAAATCGCCTGCCGTGTGGCCGCCACAGCCCGACGCCTGGGCGTGCAGACCGTGGCCGTCTACTCCGATGCCGACGCCCAGGCCAAGCATGTGGCCGCCTGCGACGAAGCGCTGCACATTGGCGGCTCGGCCCCCAAGGAGAGCTACCTGCAGTGGCAGCGCATCATTGCCGCAGCCCAGGCCACCGGCGCGCAGGCCATTCATCCGGGCTACGGCTTCTTGAGTGAGAACGAAGAATTCGCCCAGGCCTGTGCAGATGCAGGGCTGGTCTTCATCGGCCCGCCTGCCTCGGCGATCGCGGCCATGGGCCTGAAGGCCGAGTCCAAACGCCTGATGGATCAGGCGGGTGTGCCCCTGGTGCCCGGCTATCACGGTGCCAACCAGGACGCGGCCTTGCTGCAGGCCGAGGCCGACCGCATTGGCTACCCGGTGCTGATCAAGGCCAGCGCTGGCGGCGGCGGCAAGGGCATGCGTGCGGTCGAACGCACCGAGGACTTTGCCGAGGCCCTGGCCAGCTGCAAGCGCGAAGCCACCAACAGCTTTGGCGACGACGCGGTGCTGATCGAAAAATATGTGCAGCGCCCGCGCCACATCGAGATCCAGGTGTTTGCCGACAGCCACGGCCACTGCGTCTACCTGCACGAGCGCGACTGCTCGGTGCAGCGCCGTCATCAGAAGGTGCTGGAAGAGGCGCCGGCCCCCGGCATGAGCGAGCACCTGCGCAAGCGCATGGGCGAGGCGGCGGTGGCCGCCGCTCAGGCGGTGGGCTATGTGGGCGCGGGAACGGTGGAATTCATCGTCGAGCAAACCGGCTACGACCAGCCCGATTCCATGCGCTTTTTCTTCATGGAAATGAACACCCGCTTGCAGGTCGAGCATCCGGTGACCGAGGCCATCACTGGCTTGGACCTGGTCGAGTGGCAGCTGCGGGTGGCTTCGGGCGAGCCCCTGCCCCTGAGCCAGGAGAACATCCCGCTGCGCGGCCACGCGATCGAGGCGCGCATCTGCGCCGAAAACCCTGACAAGCAATTCCTGCCCGCCACTGGCACTTTGCAGGTCTATGCCAAGCCGCAGTCCACCAGCTTCGCTGTGGGTGCGGTGCGCATCGACGACGGTGTTCGCCAGGGCGACGCGATCAGCCCCTTCTATGACTCCATGGTGGCCAAGCTCATCGTCCACGGCGATACCCGCGAGCAGGCGCTGGCGCGGCTCGATGCGGCGCTGGCCGAGCTGCACATCGTGGGCCTGAACACCAATGTGCAGTTTTTGCGGCATGTGCTGGCCACCGAGTCGTTTGCCCAGGCCCGGCTCGACACCGCGCTGATCACGCGCGAGGCGCCGCAGCTGTTTGAGCAAGAGCGCCTGGGCGCGTCGCTGGCTGCGGCCACGGTGGTAGCCCATGTGCTGGCGGCCGAGCAGCAACTGGCCGGTGACGACCCCTTCAGCGCGAGAGACGGTTGGCATTCGCATGGCTTGCGCCAGCGCCGCTTTGAGTTTGAATTTGCGGGCCAGCCGCTGCGCGCCAGCCTCAGCTACGGTCGTGCAGGTGCCCTGCAACTGGCCCTGGGCGATGCACCGGCGCAGGCCCTGGGCTTTGAGCCACGGGGCGATGATCTGCTGGTGAGCTGCGGCGGCCCGGCGGTGCGCACCCGTTTGTACTGGCAGGGCGAGCAGGCCCATATCTTCACCCCGCGGGGCGCGACCCGCATCCAGCTGATCGACCCGCTGGCCCAGGCCGGGCAGGGCGCTCATGAGGGTGGCCGCTTGACGGCGCCGATGCCGGGCAAGATCATCGGCTTTTTGGTCAAAGCCGGTCAGAAGGTGAGCAAGGGTCAGGCCCTCGCTGTGATGGAGGCGATGAAGATGGAACACACCATCGCCGCGCCGGCCGACGGCGAGGTGGGCGAGCTGCTCTACGCGCCGGGAGACCAGGTGGCCGAGGGGGCCGAGTTGCTTAAGATGGTGGGCTGACTTCTTGTTCCCTCTCCCTTTGGGAGAGGGTTAGGGTGAGGGCATCGCGTGCTGAAGAATTGTCCTCGTGTGTGCCCCTCACCCCGGCCCTCTCCCCAGCGGGGTGAGGGAGCTAAAAACCATGCGCATCCTCTTTCACGACCTCACCGTTGATCCTGAGCCCTGGCTCGCCGTGCTGCGCGAGGCCTTCCCGCAGGCCGACATCGCCGTGTGGCAGCCCGGTGCGCCCCAGGCCGACTACGCCCTGGTCTGGGCGCCGCCTCAGCAGTTGCTCGATGAGCAGCCCCAGCTCAAGGCCTTGTTCAACATCGCTGCGGGCGTCGATGCTTTGCTCAAGCTGCGCCTGCCAGCCGGGGTGCCTGTGTTCAGGCTGGACGACGCCGGCATGGCGGTGCAGATGGCCGAGTATGTGGCGCAGGCGGTGATTCGGTATTACCGCGAGCTCGATACAGTCCAGGAAGATGCCCGGGCCGGCCGCTGGCAGCAGCGCGAGCCGCTGCCGCGCGCTCAATGCCCGGTCGGCGTCATGGGGCTGGGCGTGCTGGGTCAGCGGGTGCTGCGCGGTTTGCAGGCTTTTGGCTTCCCCTTGCGCGGCTGGAGCCGCACACCCAAGGCGATCGAGGGTGTGCAGACCTTCGCCGGCCCCGAGCAGTGGCATGAGTTTCTGGCCGGCAGTCGGGTGTTGGTCAATCTTCTGCCTTTGACCCCCGACACTGAAAACATCCTCAACCGCAGCAGCCTGTCGCGTCTGCTGCCCGGGGCTTACCTCATCAATGTGGCGCGTGGCCGTCACCTGGTTGACGAGGATTTGCTGGCTTTGCTGGACAATGGCCACCTTGCGGGCGCTCTGCTCGATGTGTTTCGCCAAGAGCCCTTGCCCGCAGAGCATCCCTTTTGGCGCGAGCCGCGAATCAGCATCACGCCCCACACCTCGGCCCGCACCCTGCGGCAGGAGAGCCTGAGCCAGATGGTGGCCAAGATGGCCGCCCTGCAAGCAGGGGCGCAGCCCGACAGCCTGGGCGGTCTGGTGCGGCCGCAAGTAGGATACTGAAAACCATAGCGCAGCCTGGAGAATCTGCAATGAACATGCCCGCCAAAGTCAAACTGGTCGATGTCGGTCCGCGTGACGGACTGCAAAACGAAAAAGGCCAGGTGCCTGCCGAGGTCAAGATCGAGCTGGTCCACCGCTTGCAGGACGCTGGCCTGAAGGAAATTGAAGTCACCAGCTTTGTCAGCCCCAAATGGGTGCCGCAGATGGCCGACAACGCCCAGGT
>JBAXEN010000399.1:0-3413 GCA_037140415.1 Betaproteobacteria bacterium
ACCTGAGCCAGTACATGACGCTGGAGCCCGGCGATGTGCTGGCCACCGGCACGCCCGCAGGCATAGGCGCTTTTCGCACGCCGCCCCTGTGGCTGTCGGCCCAGGACCGGGTTGAAGTGAGCATTGAGCAAATCGGCACCTTGGTGACCACCATCGCCTGAGTGGGGCAGGGGGTAGGGGCTGGGCTGCGCCGGAGGCAGCGCGAAACAGTGGTTCAGAAAATCCAATGAATCGCCCGCTTATGCTTGCGGTAGGCTCAGCGGCCACGGTTTTTGGAGACTTTGCCCCATGCTCACCCCTTTATTGCGCGCACTGCTGTCCGCCTGCATGCTGCTGTGGGCCCTGCCCAGCAGCGCTCAGACCTTTCCGAGCCGGCCGATCACCTTGGTTGCGCCCTTTCCGGCCGGCTCGGTGACCGACAGCGTCACACGCGCCGTGGCCAAGGCTTTGTCGGAGTCCATAGGCCAGCCGGTGCTGGTGGACAACCGGGCGGGCGCGCAAGGCACGATAGGCGCGGCCTTTGTGGCCAATGCCAAGCCCGATGGCTACACCTTGCTGATGGGCTCATCGGTGATGTTTGTGGCCAAGGGCTTGTTCAAGACCCTGAGCTATGACCCCATGGACAGCTTTGTGCCGGTGGCAGGACTGGGCTCGACGGCCATGATGTTTTTGGTGCCTCAAACGTCCCCGGTCAAAAGCATGACCGAGTTGGCCACACAAGCCAAAGCGGCCAAGCAGGCCGTCAGCATGGCCTATGGCTCGCCCAGCGGCCAGGTGGCGGTGGCGCTGTTTGCGTCGGTGACCCAAAGCGAGCCGGTGGCGGTGAGTTACCGGGGCATCCCCCAGGCCATCACCGACATGCTCGGCGGCCAGGTGCAGGTGGCGGTCGTCGATATCGGCAGCGGTATGGCGCAGGTCAATGCACAGAAGGCACGCGCATTGGCCATCTCCGCGGCCAGCCGCTCGCCCAGCGCGCCGCAGGTGCCCACTTTGCAAGAAACCTTTTCCCTGCCTGCGGGGGCGCTGGAGACCATCATTGCCGTGCAAGCGCCGGCCGGCACGCCGGCGGCTGTGGTGGACAGGCTCGATGCCGCTTTTCAAAAGGCCATGAGCAGCCCCGAAGTGAAGGCTCAATTTCAGACCCTCAATACCTCGGTGTTGTCGCTCTCGAGCAAGCAGTTGCAAGAGCGCATGCGCACGGACAACCCCCGCTGGTTGCAATTGATGGTGCAAGCGGGCATCGCGCCGCAGTGACTATCCGACGGGCGAAGAACGGGCCCGCCCCGCCGTCGTGAGCCCCTACTGGCCGGTGCAGCGCTTTGCGTGGCGCTGGCAGGCCAAGGTCACAGGCTGACCACGGCGGCCCCGTTGGTGAAGGCCACCACCTGCCTGCTTGGTACCGCGCAGCGAATTTTCAAGGTGCAACGGCCGTCCTGGGCGCTGCCCTTCCAGATGTCGATCTGCAAGGTATCGCCGGGCACCACGGGCGCGGTGAATTGGCCGGCCAGGCTGTGCATGCGCGCGGCGTCACCGCCCAGGCAGGCTTGCACCACCGCCCTGCAGACCATGCCGTAGGTACACAAACCATGAAGAATGGGCCGGTCAAAACCCGCTAGTCGGGCCACCTCAGGGTCCACATGCAGGGGGTTGAGGTCCGCATGCAAACGGTAGAGCAAAGCCGCTTGCGGCAAGGTGGCCAGGCTGACGCTCCAATCGGGCGCACTCTCTTCGGGAGCAACCCGCTGCCTGGGTGGCCCCGGGGTCGGCTCTCGCCCTGAAAAGCCACCGTCGCCGCGGCACAGCGTGTGCTGAACAATGCGGGCCACCGCCTGATCGGTGGCCAGGTCGGTGAGGAGCCGCTCGGTGATGACCATGGCGCCCTTGCCCACGCCCCGGTCTATCACCTCCAGCACAGACATGGTGCCGCGCAGGCGGGCCGCAGGGGCCAAGGGCTGCAAAAACTCAATGGCATGCTGCGCATGCACGATCATGGCCGTGTTGGCGCCCAGGCTGGGCTCGCTCAGCCAAAAGCCGGGTGAGCACAGCACGGCGGCCATGGCGGGCACCACGCGCAGGTTTTTTTCGTACACAAAGGGCAGCTCCTGCGGGTCGACCGGGTCCGAGCCATAGCCCAGCGACAGGGCATACAAGATGGCGTCTTTGGGGCTGTAGCTTTGCTCAAGGGCTGGAAACTGGCGCGCCAGCAAGGCGTCTGCACTGATCATGGCGAGAACTTAAACCGGGTCCCAGTCAAACACGTCCTGCGAGCGGTCCAGCTTGTAGAAAGATGGCTTGAGCGCCGGCATGGCCCGGTTGGCAATGGACTCGGGCGTCCAACCCTGGTCGGTGTGCATGGAGCGGATGGGCCGGCTTTGGCTCATCAAAAACACTTCGTTGGCGCGCACCGAAAACACCTGACCGCTGACGCCTGCGGCGGCGTCGCTCGCCAGATACACCGCCAAGGGCGCGATCTTGGACGACTCCATCTTTTGCAAACGCTCCACGCGGGCCTGCTGCTCGGGGGTTTCGGTGGGGATGGAGCTGATCATGCGGCTCCAGGCAAAGGGCGAGACGCAGTTGGAGCGGACATTGAACTTGGCCATGTCCATGGCAATCGATTTGGACAGCGCCACCATGCCCAACTTGGCCGCCGAGTAGTTGGCTTGAGCGAAGTTGCCAATCAGGCCGGAGGTGGAGACCATGTGGATGTAGGAGCCCGATTGCTGGGCCTTGAAATGGGTGGCCGCCGCCCGCGACACGTAAAACGTGCCATGCAGATGCACGTCAATGACCTGGTGCCAATCGTCCTTGCTCATGTTGAAGAAAAAGCGGTCGCGCAAGATGCCGGCGTTGTTGATGACGCAATCGAGGCGCCCGTAGGTGTCCACAGCCTGCTGCACCATGCGCGCGGCGGCGTCCCAGTCGGCCACGCTGTCGCCGTTGGCAATGGCCTGGCCGCCAGCGGCGGTGATCTCATCGACCACCTGCTGGGCGCGCTTGCTGTCGCGGCCCTGGCCGTCCAGTGAGGCACCCAGGTCGTTGACCACCACCTTAGCGCCCTCGCGGGCCAGCGCCAGCGCAAACTCGCGGCCAATGCCGCCGCCGGCGCCTGTCACCAGCACCACTTTATCTTGGACAAATCCGGGCTTCATGCCTCATCTCCTGGGGCGGGGGGGCGCAGGTGTTCGGTGGCGGACTCTTCAATCCGGTACCAAATCTCCTGGGCCATGGGGTCGCGCGACTCCTCCAGGATGTGGCCGACCAAGCCCACGGCGCGGGCCATCACGCCCAGGCCTCGGCAGATTTTCCAGTCAAAGCCCATCTCGCAGCACAGCGCGCCGACCGCGCCGGTCGCGTTCATGGGCATGGCTTTGCCGGTGAGCTCGCTGGCCCGCGTGGCCACCGCATCCATG
>JBAXEN010000400.1:0-3406 GCA_037140415.1 Betaproteobacteria bacterium
GGGTTCCAGCAGCGACTGGGACACCATGCAGCACGCGGTGCAGATCCTCCAGCAATTCGGCGTGGCCCATGAGGCACGGGTGGTGTCGGCCCACCGCATGCCCGACGCGCTGTTTGCCTACGCCGAAGCTGCGCAAGGCCGCGGGCTGCAAGCCATCATTGCCGGCGCCGGCGGCGCGGCCCACCTGCCGGGCATGCTGGCGGCCAAAACCACCGTGCCGGTGCTCGGCGTGCCCGTGGCCAGCCGCCATCTGCAGGGCGTCGATTCGCTGCACAGCATGGTGCAAATGCCCAAGGGCATCCCGGTGGCGACCTTTGCCATCGGTAACGCGGGCGCAGCCAATGCCGCCCTGTTCGCGGTGGCCCTGCTGGCCCTGCACGACGCCACACTGGACCAGCAGCTCAAGGCCTATCGCAGCGAGCAAACGCGCGCCGCCCAGGCCATGACGCTGCCGCCCGCATGAAGCCGATTCTTCCCGGCGCCACCCTGGGCGTGATGGGCGGCGGCCAGCTCGGCCGCATGTTCGTGCATGCCGCCCAGCGGCTGGGCTACTTCACTGCGGTGCTCGACCCCGACCCGCACAGCCCGGCCGGCAGCGTCAGCCACCACCATGTGCAGACCGACTACACCGATCCGCAGGGCCTGGCACGGCTGGCCGAGCTGAGCGCGGCCATCACCACCGAATTCGAAAACGTGCCCGCACCGGCGTTGGCGCAACTGGCGCGTACGCGCCCGGTGGCCCCGGCCGCGGCCTGCGTGGCCATCGCGCAAGACCGCATCGAGGAAAAGTCGCACTTTCACGCCTGCGCCGCGGGCTCGGGCGTCGATTGCGCACCGCATGCGGTGATCCGCAACCCGGCAGAGTTGCAGGCGGTGGCCGACGATCTGCTGCCGGGCATCCTCAAGACCGCACGCCTGGGCTATGACGGCAAGGGCCAGGTGCGGGTCAAGACCCGCAGCGAGCTGGCCGCCGCCTGGGACGCGGTCGCGCAAGTGCCCTGCGTGCTCGAAAAAATGCTGCCGCTGGTGGCCGAATGTTCGGTGCTGGTAGCCCGAAGCCACGACGGCCAGATGGTGAGCTACCCGCCGCAGCGCAATGTGCATGTGGACGGCATTCTGGCCGTCACCCATGCTTATGCCGGCTGTCTGCCGCCCGAACTGGCCGAGCGTGCCGAGCAGGCCACGCGGGCCATTGCCGAGCAGATCGGCTATGTCGGCCTGCTGTGCGTCGAGTTTTTCGTGGTGCAGGGCCGGCAGGCGCTGGAGCTGGTGGTCAATGAAATGGCCCCGCGCCCGCACAACAGCGGCCACCACACCATCGACGCCTTCGACCATTCGCAGTTCGACCTGCAAGTGCATGCGATGGCCGGCCTGCCGCTGCCCACACCGCGCCAGCACAGCCCGGCCCTCATGCTCAATTTGTTGGGCGACATCTGGTTCGATGCGCAGGGGCTCATGCGCACGCCCGACTGGGCGCAATTGCTGCAAATTCCGGGCACACACCTGCATCTGTACGGCAAAACCGAGGCCAGGTGCGGCCGCAAGATGGGTCACCTGACGGTCACCGGGCCCGATCTGGCGGCGGTGCAGGCCAGCGCCCGGCGCTGCGCCGACCTGCTCGGCCTGCCGGGGCTGACATGATCCTGCCCGGCAGCGACCCGGCAGCTCTGGCCCAGGCGGTGCAGCGCCTGCGCGCCGGCGAGTTGGTGGCGCTGCCCACCGAAACCGTGTATGGCCTGGGGGCCGACGCGCTCAGCGACGCGGCCGTGGCCCGCATTTTTGAGGCCAAGGGCCGGCCCACCAACCACCCGCTCATCGTGCACCTGGCCGGCAGCGAACAAGTGCCCGACTATGCCGCCGAGGTGCCGGCCTTTGCCCAGCGCCTGATCGATGCCTTCTGGCCCGGCCCGCTGACCCTGATCCTGCCGCGCCGCGCTGGCGTGGCGGCGACCGCCGCCGGCGGGCAAAACACCATTGGCCTGCGCTGCCCCTCGCACCCGGTCGCTCGCGCCCTGCTGCGCGAGCTGGGCAGCGGCCTGGCCGCACCCAGCGCCAACCGCTTCGGCCGCGTCAGCCCGACCACCGCCGCCCATGTGCAGGCCGAATTCGGCCAGACGCTGCTGGTGCTCGACGGCGGCCCCTGTGAGGTCGGCATCGAATCGACCATCGTCGACTGCAGCCGCGGCGTGCCGGTGCTGCTGCGGCCCGGCTGCATCACACCGGCCCAGATCGAGGCCGCCTGCGGCCAGGCGCTGGTGGCGGCCTCTGCGGTGCAGCAGACGGCGCCGCGCGCCTCGGGCACCCTGGCTTCGCACTACGCGCCCCAAGCCAAGCTAGAACTGCTGGAAGCGGGGGAGATGGAGCAGCGGCTCGGTAGCGCTGCGGCGGGCGAGCGCATCGGCCTGTGGAGCCGGCAGCCACCGAGCCTAAGCAGCGCGCTGATCTGGCGCGCCATGCCGAACGACGCCGCCAGCGCCGCCCACCAGCTGTTTGCGGTGCTGCGCGAGCTCGACGCGCAGGCCGTGGCCCGCATTTGGGTGGAAAAACCGCCGGCGGGCGCTGACTGGGACGGGGTGCGCGACCGGCTTGAGCGGGCCGCGGCTTAAGCCGGTACTGCTGCGCTTGCAGCCGCTTGCAGGTTCAATTCCTGCGCCGCCTGCATGGCGATCTCGTAGGAGCGCAGCCGCGCCGAGGGGTCAAAAATCTGACCGGCCACCATGAGCTCGTCGGCACCGGTGTGCGCCACGAAGGCGCGCATCTGCTCGCGCACCGTCTCGGGCGAGCCGATGGCCGCGCAAGACAGCAAATTGCGCAGCAAAGACTGCTCGGGCGCGCCCAGTTGTTGCCAGTAGCCCGGCCGCGGCGGCGGCAGCTTGCCGGGCCGGCCGCTGCGCATATTGATGAAGGCCTGCTGCGCCGAGGTGGCCACCAGCTGCGCCTGCTCGTCGGTATCGGCGGCGAACACATTAAAGCCGAGCATCACATGCGGCCGGGCCAGCCGGGCCGAGGGCTTGAAGCGCTCGCGGTAGATCGCCACCGCGTCCATCATCTGCGCCGGCGCAAAGTGCGAGGCAAAGGCAAAGGGCAGGCCCAGCATGGCCGCCAACTGCGCGCCATACAGGCTCGAGCCCAAGATCCAGATCGGAATCTCCAGCCCGGTGCCCGGCACGGCCCGCACCGGCTGGCGCGGCGAGGCCGACATGTAGTCCATCAGCTCAAGCACATCCTGCGGGAACTCGTCCGAGTCGGACTGCAGATTGCGCCGCAAAGCCCGCGCGGTCTGCATGTCCGAGCCGGGCGCGCGACCCAGGCCCAGGTCAATGCGACCCGGGAACAACGATTCCAGCGTGCCGAACTGCTCGGCAATCACCAGCGGGCTGTGGTTGGGCAGCATGATGCCGCCGGC
>JBAXEN010000401.1:0-3376 GCA_037140415.1 Betaproteobacteria bacterium
GCCGAAGACTTCAAGCTGGCCACCGGCACCTTTGTCAGCGTCGGCCCGCTGCGCGCGCGCATCATCGCTGCCGGCGCGCCCTATGTGCAAGACGCGGTCATCACCGGCCTCAATCTCAATGAGGTCGGTGCGCTGCTGGTGCCCACACCCGATTTGCGCAAGCTCACCGACTTGCCGGCCAACCCGCCTTGGGCACAAGTGGTCACCCATGCGAGAGTTCAGGCCTGGCTGCAAGACCTGGTCGATGGCCTGGCTCGGCAGGCCACCGGCAGTGCCAACCGGGTGGCGCGCATGCTCATCCTGACCGAGCCGCCGTCGCTGGACAAAGGCGAGGTCACCGACAAGGGCTCGATCAACCAGCGCGCGGTGCTCAAGCACAGGGCGGCGCTGGTGCAAGCGCTGCATGAGGGCAGCGCAGAGCACATTGCCACGCCCCGCCCCACCTGACGGACCCCCGCCGCCTGCGCGCATGAAGCCAAGGTCGCCCGCCAAGCCAGAGTCCAGCCCGAGCATCGACAGCTCGCCGCTACAGGGCCTGGTCGGCTATGCGGCCCGCCGCGCCTCGATGGTGCTGTCTGACAGCTTTGTGCGCCACCTCGCGCCGCTGAACCTGCGGCCGGTGCCCTTCACCCTGCTCAGCCTGATCGGCGCCACTCCGGGCATCACCTCAACCCAGCTGTGCGCCCTGCTCGACATTCAGTCGTCCAACCTGGTGGGCCTGGTCAAGCAACTGCAAGAGCGCGAGCTGATCATGCGCCAGCCCCACCCCGAAGACGGCCGCGCTCATGGCCTGCACCTGACACCCGCCGGCCGCACCTTCCTCGAGCAAGCCAGCGCCATGGCCGCCCAGGCCGACCGCCAGGCGACGGCAGCCCTGTCAGATGCTGAAGTCAAAAAGCTGCTGCAACTGCTGAGCAAGATCCACGGGCTTTGAGCCCTAGCGCCACCGCCTGTCATGTCGGGGTGTGACCCTCAGCGCGAGGCGGCCTTTTATCCAGAACGGCCGGGGCGCTCATTCCAACGCTGCATCGCCGCGAGGGCGCGGATCCCACACCACTCATCGATCGCCGCGACCCAATTTGTGAGAGCACCGGCCCGGTGCGATGCGGCTTTCGATGGTGCGCTGCTGCTCAACGTGCCGGGTTCATCAGCTCCCACAGGCGGGCCGGCGAGAACGGCATGTCGGCCTGGGTGATGCCCAGGGGCCGCAATGCATCGACCACCGCATTGGCCAGGGCCGGCAGCGAGCCGGAGCAGCCCGACTCGCCCACGCCTTTGGCGCCGAGCATATTGAGCTTGGTGGGCACCGGCACGCTTTGATGGTGAAAGCCGTGCAAGATGCCAGCTCGGGGCATGGCGTAGTCCATGAAGGAGCCGCTGAGCAGCTGACCGGTTTCGCGGTCATAGACCGCATGCTCGGCAAAGGCCTGGCCCAAGCCCTGCACCACGCCGCCATGCACCTGCCCGATCAACTGCTTGGGCGAGATGACCTCACCCACATCGTCAGCGGCCCAATAGCCCACCAGCTCGCACACGCCGGTCTGCGGGTCGATCTCGACCTCGGCAATGTGGCAGCCGTTGGGGAAGGTCGCGCCCGATGAGGCCTGACCAATCAACTCCAGCCCGTCGGGGCCGGCCTGGTCGAGCCAAGCTTCGAAGCTCATCTGACGCCCGGCGTGGCGCCACTGGCCACCCTCGATCTGCACGTCCTCAGGCGCGCAGCCCCAGAGCTGGGCCACTTGCGGCCGGCCGTGCTCCAGGAGTTGGCGGCACAAATCCAGGATGGCGCTGCCCAGGCCGTACAGGGTGCGCGAACCGCCGGTGGAATTGCCCACCAGATCACGCCCGACCTCGCCAGCCACAAAACGCACCCGCTGCGAAGGCAAGCCGAGCTCGCGCTCGACGATGCGGGCAAACGAGGTTTCATGGCCCTGACCCGAAGCGCCCGAGATGGCGTGCAGGGTCAGCCCGCCACCTTCGATGCGGCCACGGATTTGGTCCTTGGCCGCGGCGCCCGGGCCGGACGACTCCAGGTAGTAGGCCAGACCACGGCCGAACAGACGGCCGCGTGCGCGGGCGCGCTCGCGCCGCTGGACCACGCCGGGCAGGTCGGAGTCGGCCAATGCGCTGTCCATCACCCGCTCGAACTGGCCGTTGTCATAGACGGTGCCGTTGGCGGTGGTGTAGGGGAAGTCGGCCGGGGGGATGAAGTTCAGGCGCCGAATGGCCACCGGGTCCAGCCCGTGCTCATGGGCGGCGTGGTCGACCAGGCGCTCGATGGCGTAGGCCAGGTCAGGACGCCCGGCACCGCGGTAGGCCGATACCGGCACGGTGTTGGTGTAGAAAATATGCGAGCGCATGTGCAGCGCCGGCACCTTGTAGACGCCGCCCATGGTGATGGACAGATTGCGCGCTCCGATATGGGTGCTGTAGTAGGCGTTGAAGGCGCCGGCGTCGACCTGGTTCTCGAAGCGGATGGCCAGGATACGACCTTGCGCATCGAGCGCGATATGACCATGCAAGGTCAAGGCACGGCCATGCCAGTCGCTCAGAAAGGTTTCAGAACGGCTGCTGACCCAGCGCACCGGCCGGCCCAGGGTACGCGCGGCCAGCATGATCAGCACATGCTCGCTGGTGGCGGTGCCACGCAGGCCGAAGGAGCCGCCCACGTCTTGGGTATGCACCCGGATGGAGTCGGCCGACCAGCCGGTGATGGTGGTGAACATGCCCAACATGCTCACCAGGCCCTGGGTGGGCGTGCGCACATGCGTCAGGCCGGTGGCAGCGTCGTGCCAGGCTTGCACCGCCCGCGGCTCCATGGGCGCAGGGATCAGGCGCTGGCTGACCACCTTCACATTCGAGGTCATCGCGGCGCGCGCAAAGGCCGCATCGACGGCGGCACGGTCGCCGTTTTCAAAAATCACCGAGGTATTGCCGGGCGCTTCTTCGTGCAACTGCGCCGCGCCAGGGGCGGTAGCGTCTTCAAAGGTGACCGCGCAGGGCAGCGTGTCGTAGTCGATCTCGGCCAGTTCGGCGGCATTGGCTGCGAGCTCGGCGGTATCGGCAATCACCATGGCCATGGGCTGGCCGACATAAAGCACCTTGGATGCTGCCAGCACCGGCATGCGGCAGACCACCTGCGGCTGGCCCTGCGCATCCTTGACGGTGACCGCATTGACCAGCCCGCTAAAACCTGCATCAGCCACCTCCTGGGCCGTGAGCACGCAGCGCACACCCGGGGCCTGGCGAACCGCGCTCCAGTCGGCCTTAAAAAGGGCATGGGCATGGTCCGAACGCACCACAGCGGCGTGCAGCGTGCCCTGCTCCCAGGCGTCAGAGGTGAACTGGCCGGTGCCGGTGATCAGGCGCTGGTCTT
>JBAXEN010000402.1:0-3373 GCA_037140415.1 Betaproteobacteria bacterium
GCGCTGGAGTTTCACCTCTACAGCAGCACCGCGCAGATTTTGCCCAGCCACAACCCCCAGGTGCAGCGCCACTTTACCGAGCTGCTGCGTCGGCGCGGGGTGCATTTGCACACCGGGCAGGCGGTCACCGAGGTTTGGGCGGGCTGCCTGCAAACGGCCAGCGGCCAGGTGTTTGATGCCGATGCGGTGATCTGGGTCACCCAGGCTGCGGGCGCGCCCTGGCTGCGCGAGACGGGTTTGGCGCTCGACGAGGGCGGCTTCATTCGTGTCAACGAGCACTTGCAAAGCGTGAGCGACGAGCGGGTGTTTGCCGCCGGCGACATTGCCAGCTTGCCGCAGCCTCAGGTCGAAAAAGCCGGCGTGTTCGCGGTGCGTCAGGCCATGCCCCTGATGGACAACCTGCGCCGCAGCCTGATGGCTCAGCCGCTGCGCCCGTATCGGCCGCAGCGTCGCTGGCTGGCCTTGATCAGTACCGGCGACGCCAATGCCGCAGCCTCGCGCGGCGGATTTTTTGCACAGGGACGCTGGGTCTGGCGCTGGAAGGACTGGATCGACCGTCGCTTCATGGCGCAGTTTGAGCAACTGCCGGCAGCGATGGCGCCAGCCCTCGCGCAGGCACCCGCCCTGCCGCTGGAAGAGGCCGAGCGCGAGCAGGCCCTGTCGGCCCAAGCCATGCGCTGCGGCGGCTGCGGCGCCAAGGTCAGTGCCAGCGTGCTGGCGCGGGTGCTTGCGCGTTTGCAGCCGATGCAGCGCAGCGACGTGCTGGTCGGCCTGAGTGCCGGTGATGATGCGGCGGTGATGCGCCTGCCGCCGGGCCAGGCGCTGGTGCAGTCGGTGGATTTTTTCCGCGCTTTTATCGACGACCCCTATCTGTTTGGCCGCATCGCCGCCAACCATGCGCTGGGCGATGTGTTCGCCATGGGCGCCCAGGCTCACAGCGCGCTGGCGCTGGCCACCGTACCGCCTGGCCTGGAGTCGCGCACCGAGGATCTGCTGCTGCAAATGATGAGCGGTGCGCTGTCGGTGCTCGATGCCGCCGACTGTGCCTTGGTCGGTGGCCATACCGGCGAGGGGCGGGAGTTGGCGCTGGGCTTTTCGGTCAATGGCCTGATCCCGCAAGACCTGCAGGGCCTGATGAGCAAGGCGGGCCTGCGGCCCGGCGACAGCCTGATCCTGACCAAGCCCATCGGCACCGGTACCTTGCTGGTGGCGCACCAAAAATTGCGCGCCCGTGGGCACTGGATCGACGCGGCGCTGGAGACCATGATGCAGTCGAGCCAACAGGCCGCTCAGGTGCTGCGCGCACACGGCGCGCGCGCCTGCACCGACCTCACCGGCTTTGGCCTGCTCGGTCACCTGCTGGAGATGAGCCGACCCAGTGGTGTTGATCTGCGGCTGCACCTGTCGGCCCTGCCGGTGCTCGAAGGCGCGGCTGAATCGGTGGCGGCCGGGCATCTGAGCTCGCTGCATGCGGCCAACGCCCAGATGGCATCGGCCCTGCACAGCAGCGCCGCCTGCGCGGGCCATCCGCATCTGCCCCTGCTGTTTGACCCACAGACCGCCGGCGGTCTGCTGGCTGGTGTGCCGGCCGAGCACAGTGCCGCCTGCCTGAGGGCGCTGCAGGCCGCAGGCTATACCCAGGCGTGTGTGATCGGGCAGGTGCTTGCGCGCAGCGCGGCGGCGCAAGCGGTGCAGCTCGTGGTCTGAGCCTGGGCTACTTTTTTTCTTTTTTGATGCCCAGTGCGGCTTCCAGGCCGATGTACTCGCAGCTCACACCCTTGTGCCAGAGCTCCGGTGGCGCCAGGCAGTGCTGGTAGAACTTCTCGCCTTGGAGATCAGACAGAAAGTAAGAGCGCAGCACCGCCTTGGGGGTGGGAATCAGGGTCACATTGCGGGCCAGCCCGCACTTGCTCTTGAAAACGCAATCATTGGCTTCCGTTGCGTCTTTGTACAGATGCACCTTGATGCGGCCCGAGCCCATGCCCGACTTCGTTACGCTCAGCGCGCAGGCGGTGCCGTCCAGCCGTTCGAGCCCATGCTGGCGTGCCAGGAAATTCATCTCGGCCACCACCAGCTGTAAAAACCAGTCACCCACCACCCCGGCGCAGCTGTAATAGCTTTCCTTGGTTTGGTCGTAGACCATGGGCGTGGCCGGCAGCTCCTTGCTGTCCAGGCGCAGCATGGGCTCAGCCCCAGCCGTCGGCCCGAGAGGCGGCAGGCGTGCGATTTCATGATCGGAGACGAAATCGGTCGGGTCCGAGCAGCCGTTCAAGCCGGCCAAGGCGGTGCCGATCAGGCACAGGGCCAGCAGGCGTTGCAGGAAGGGGCGCAGCTTTTTCACGGTGTCATGGTCGCACAAAAGCGCGCGCTCGTATCAACCCGGGCTGGCCGGCAGCGAGCCGGTCAGCAGCGGCAGGGGCGCCGCACCGGTGCTCGGTGTCGGTGTGCGGCTGGCGTTCATCACCATGGACAGCAGGGCGTAATAGCCATTGATGCCAATCAGATCGACTGCGCCTTGCTCACCAAACAGTTCGATCACGCGCGCCCAGCTCGCGTCGCTCACGCCCTGGTTGCGGTGCAGCTCGGTGGAAAAAGCGTAAACGGCGGCTTCGTCATCGGGCAGGCCCGTCGGCTGTTGCCCCTGGGCGATGGCCTCGATGGTCGTCGCTGCCACCCCAGCTTTGTGCGCGATCGGCGAGTGAATCGCCCATTCCACCTGCTGCGACCACTGCCGCGCAGTGATCAAGATGGCCAGCTCCGACAGGCGCAGCGCCAGAACGCTGCGGTAGCGCAGGTACTCGCCCATGCGCTGGGCATGGCCCATCAGCTCAGGGCTGCGCAGCAGCGGAATGAAGGGCGAGATCAACGCGCCACGCGGGCCGGCGATCAGTTCCTGCGCTTCGCGTTGTTGCTCGGGGCTCCACTGCGCCTCGGGGATGGGGGGAAGTCGGTCAAAACTCATGGGGGTCTTTCTTTAAAGAGTTGTTAGCCGGCCGCCGTGGGCGCCAAACCCATGCGAGCGCGCATGCGGGCCTGCCACTGCTCGCGCGAGCAAAAGCCCGGCCGGCTGCGGGCCATGGCTTCGGACTGCGCGAGGATGGCCTCGTCGCTCTGGTCAAGCGCAATCGCCTCGCGCAGCGGTTGTTCGCAATACCAGGGCGTGTCCATGAAGACTTCCAGCCGGTTGCCTTCGGGGTCGCGAAAGTACAGCGAAATCGCGTTGCCATGTGTCACGCTCACCAGCTCACTGACATCGGGCTCGGCCTGCATGCGCGCATGCACCGCTCGCAGGGTGGCCAGGTCGGGCACGCGCAGCGAAATTTGGTTGATCAGGTTAAAGCCCGGCCCCTCGGGCCTGCCGCTGGCCAGCACC
>JBAXEN010000403.1:0-3353 GCA_037140415.1 Betaproteobacteria bacterium
CGGGCCAGGTGTCAAAGCAGATGGAAGCGGTGTGCATGGCCAGCAAGGCGCCGCCGCCGAGCAGGTGATCGGTGATGGCCCGTCGGGCCGCAGTTGGAATGTCATAGGCCCACTGCGCGCGGTGCGGCTCGTAGCGCTCGTTCTGGCTCATGGACCAGCGCAGCGCGCTGACCACCAGCAGCTCATGCGGTCGGGCAGCAAGTTCGGCGCAGCCTTGATCTATGTCCTCATAGGTCGTGACGGCATAGCCCTGCTCGGCAAAAAAGCGCTGCCAGAAAGCGGCCGTCGCCTCGCTCGGGTGGTAAAGCCCTGCGGTCAGATGAATGGCGCGCACAGCGGACATAACAGCCCTTTCAGCCTTTGGCCGGCTCGCGCGGCAATTGCATCAAGACGCTGGAGACCACGCCGCCATCGACCACCACTTCATGGCCGTTGATGTAGGAGGCTTCCTCGGAGGCCAGAAACATGACCGCGTGAGCCACATCCATGGCCGTGCCCAGGCGCCGCACCGGCACCGCCTTGCCGCGCAATTCGCGCACCACCGGGTTGGCATAAAACGGCGTTGAAATGCCGGCATCAATGAAGCCAGGCGCGACCGCATTGACCCGTATACCCAGCGGCCCCCATTCGAGCCCCATCTGCTCGGTCAGACGGGCCAAGCCCGCCTTGGCCGCAGGATAGGCGCCGGCGCCAGGCCCGGGCGCCAGCGAATTGACCGAGGTGATGTTGATGATGGAGCCGCTGCCACGCTTTTGCATGCCGCGGGCGCAAGCGCGAGCCACCACATAGCAGGCTGTCAGGTTGACGCTGATGACATCGGCAAAGTCGCTCAAAGCCATGTCCATCAGAGGCCCGAAGCGACCGATACCGGCATTGTTGACCAGCACATCGGGGGTCTGCTCGAGGCCGTCAAACAGGGCTTGAACCTCGGCCTCGCGGGTCACATCGACGGCCATCGCCCGTGCGTCGCTCAGGCCCTGGCTGACCTGCTCGGCCGCCTTCAAGTTACGGTCGACCACCAACACGCGGTAGCCCAATTCATCGGCGCGCGAACAGATGGCCGCGCCTAAGCCGCCGCCACCACCGGTGACCATGATCAGTTTCTTACTCATGAATGCCCCAAAACAACAGGATAGGCGCCCCAATTGGGACGTTCGGTATGGCTGGCCGCCTGAGGCGGGCGCTCAGGGTCGGGCCGTGCGCCTTGCTCGAACAGGGTCCGCACCAGCAGGGGCACGATGCCGTATTGGTGGGTTTTCGGATCGCAGTCGGGGCGCGGCAGCAGGCCGCCATCGAGGTCGCGACCCAGGCAGGTGTGCACCCCCACGCCGAAGGTCAGACCCCAAGGCGGCACCCCTTCGGGCAAGACTCTGTGCGGATTGAAGACATCGGCGTCAGCACCAAAAATCGTCCGGTCCCGGTTGGCACTGGCCAGTTCGATCACCACCCTGTCGTCAGGCTGCGCGGCCTGCCCGGTGGGCAGGTGCATAGGACAAAGGGGTTTGCGCCAAGCCACCGGACTGGCCGGATGCAGACGCAGGCTTTCGTGCACACAGCGCTGCTCAAACAGCGGGTCGCTGCGCATGCGCTGGCCATCGGCTGGATGCGCCTGCGCCCAGCTGTAGAGGTCATGGTAGGCGTGTGTGGTGGCATTGGCGGTGCTGTGCGAGCCGGCTTGCAAGTAAAACGCGATCTCGCGCATCATCAACTCGGGCGGCAACTCAATGCGGTCTTCGTTTTGCGCCAGCACTGTAAGCACATCGCGCGGCAAATCGTCTTGCGTGATCTCCGAACGGCGCAAGCGCTCTAGCAACTCCCGCCGGCGAGCCAGCGAGGGCTGGTAGAAACTGTGCTCAAAGTCGCGCAGGGCCTCGCGCACCTCGGCCCGCACCTCCTCCTTGTTGCGGGTGGAGTGCACCAAGGTTGCGCCTTCGCTGAAGCTCATCACCAGCGCCCGCAGATGCTCGGTCTCCGCCGCAGTGCGCAGCGGCCGGTCTATGCCCGCAAAGTCAGCGGTCAGGTTCAAGGTCACCCGGTAACCGAAGTCCACCAGGTCAGCCGCGCCGGCAGCCACGAAGGGGGCCATGGTCTGCTGCAAGGTCGCCGGAAACACTTCTTGCTCGTAGTAGCGAAAAAAATCACGCCTGAACACCTTGAGCTCGAGCAGACGCCGCGCGCGATGCTCGGCGCCGTGCAGCACCAGCAGCACATCGGCCATGATGACCGCGCCCTCGTCATAGAGCGACTGCGCCAGTTGCTGCTCGCGCAAGCACTCGAGCGCGTCTTTGTAGCCTTGAACAGTCAGAGCCATCAATACCCCTCAGACACCGAGCAGCAGCGGATAGCTGGACCAGTTGTTGCGGATGGTCGAACGATCGACCACGCCCGGCTGATTGGGGTCGGGACGCGCGCCGCTTTTAAGCAGCTCATGAACGATCAGGGTGACCGTGCCCCATTGATGGTCCTGCTCGCGCGCATCGCCGCGGGCCAACATCCCTGCCGCCAGATTCAGGCCTATGCAGGCATGCATGCCCATGCCAAAGGACAGGCCGTAAGGGCTGGCCACCTTGGAGGCCGGCCGATGCGGGTTGTACTGGGCAGCGTCGGCCCCAAAAATACTGACATCGCGGTTGGCCGCCATCAGGTCGACCGACACCATGTCCTGTTCGGTGGCGTCCTGGCCGGTGGGCAGATGCACCGGGCAGGTCGGGCGCCGGCCCGCCGTCGGACTCGAGGGGTGCAGCCGCATGCTTTCATGGATGGCCCGCTGCAGGAAAAATCGGTCCTGTTCATAGCGTCCGGCGTCTTCAGGGTGCTCGGCGCGCCAAGTGAAGATCTCATGGACCGCATGGGTCAGGGTGTGGATGGTGGTGAAGGCACCGGCGAGCAGGAAAAACCCGATCTCCTTCATCAGCACGTCGTGCTCGATCGGCTGCTCGGCCTCATGGCGCAGCAGCTCGACCAGCACATCGCGCGGCAGACTGTCCTCGCTGCGCAGGCCTTGGGCCAGCTCAGCCAGCATGGCGCGTCTGCGCTGCATCGACGGCCGAAAGAACACCTGGTCAAATTCGTCCATCGCCTGCCGAATTTCCGCCTTGATGACCTCCTTGTCGCCCAGGGCCTGGCCCAGGGTGGCGGCCTTGCCGAAGGTGCGCAGGATGTGAAGCAGTTGCGCGGTTTCCTCGGGTGTGCGCAGCGGACGGTCCACGCCGGAGAAATCGGCGGTCAGGTTCATCATCACCCGAAAACCGAAGTCGACCAAGTCGGTCTTGCCGCTGGCCAAGTAGGGCGCCAGGGTTTCCTGAAGGGTCTGCGGGAAAACCTCGGTTTCGTACCACTGGAAAAAGTCGCGC
>JBAXEN010000404.1:0-3317 GCA_037140415.1 Betaproteobacteria bacterium
GGCTTTGCCAACGCCGGTGGCGACACCGCCAACTCGCTCAAGCAAGCGGCCGAATTCGGCCTGGTCAAAGGCGGCCAAAAGCTCGCCGGCCTGCTCATCACCATCCCCGACATCCACGCCCTGGGCCTGCCCGTGGCACAAGGCCTGATGTTCACCGGCGCCTACTACTGGAACAAGAACGCCGACACCCGCTCTTTCGCCAAGGCCCTGGCCGCGCGCAACAAGGGCGTTCATCCCGACATGATTCAAGCTGGCGTCTATGCCAGCTTGCTGCACTATGCCAAAGCGGTCGAAGCCAGCAAGAGCGACGATGGCCGTACCGTGATTGATGCGATGAAGCGCCTGCCCACTGACGACCCCTTGTTCGGCAAAGGCAGCATCCGCTCCGACGGCCGCAAGCTGCACAGCATGTACCTGTTCGAAGTTAAATCGCCGGCCCAATCCAAAGAGCCCTGGGACTACTACAACGTGGTGCGTGAAGTGCCCGCCAACGAAGCATTCCGTCCGCTCGCCGAAGGGGGCTGCGTGATGAATTGATGGGCCAGCGCCCATGGATGCAAACCGCTTTATGTCGACACAGCCTTCTGATGTCTTGAAGGACGAGATCCCTTTTCATGGGATCTCGCCCCAAGAGCAGCTTGACCAGTCTTTTTCTCGCCTGCTGGCCTATACCCAAGGCAAGATCGCCCGCTATCACCCCTATTACCGGCGCCTGTTCAGGCAGCAGGGCATAGACCCGATTGCGATGCGCAGCTATGAGGACTTTCGCAAGATTCCTCTGACGCGCAAGGAGGCGATCGTCGAGAACCAGGCCGACTTCACGCTCTGGCCGCGCTACCCCGGCGCTGGTCAGACGCACGATGCCGAGGAGATCGACGCCGCGTCCATGGAGCGCTACCGCCAAGCGGGGGTGCAGCCGGGCTTCAAAGACGTGTTCCGGCCCCGGCCGCTGGAGGAACGGGTGCATGAGCAGTTCCTGCTCGACTGGCGGCCGATTCATTTCCAAATGTCGGGCGGCACCACCGGCAAGGCCATCGTCACCGGCTATTCGCACAGCGATGTACACACCCGCTTTGCCCGATCGGGCGCCTGGTGGTACAGCCTCTCGCCGCATTTGAGCCCAGACGACAAATGGCTCAATCTGTTTCCGGCGGCGCCGCATCTGGGCATCTACGCCACCATGATGATCCCGCTGATGCAGGGGGTGCCCAATTTCAATACCTTCGGCGGCAAAGTCACGCCCACCGAGCGGCAGATCCTGATTGCGGCCGAAGACCGCTACACCGTGATGATCGGTCTGCCCTCTTACATGATCCACTGGCTGCGCCTGGCGGTGGCCATGAAGGAAGCCGGCCAGATCCAGGGCATCAGCACCTTCCGCGCCGCGTACTGCGGCGGCGAGCCCATCACCGAGGCCTACCGCAGCCTGCTCAAAGACCTGTTTGCACAGTTGGGCAGCCCCTCGGTGGCGGTGATGGAGGGCATGAGCTCGACCGAGCTGCGCACCGGCGGTTTTTATGAATGCGGCGAAGGCACCAAGTTGCACCTGGACCCGGCGTATTACTTCACCGAAATTTTGCACCCCGAGACCCATGAACCGGTGGCACCGGGCGAGCCCGGCGTGTTTGTCTGGAGCCATATCGACTGGCACGGCACCGGCATCTTGCGCTACTGGACCGGCGACTATGTCTCGGGCGGCCTGATCACCGGCACCTGCAATCACTGCGGCCTGGTCATCCCCCGGCTGGGCACGCCGATCTGGCGCGCCGAGAAGGACAGCACCAAAATCAAAGGCACACGGGTTGATCTGGTCTACCTGATCGACGCGGTGCGGGGCAGCCCGGGCGTGCGAACTTTTCAGGTCATCATCGGCAAGTCCGACCCGAAAGACCCTTACTCCAAAGACACCCTGACCATCTACGTGGCGGCCAAGGGGCAGGAGTCGGTCCAGCAGCTCACCGACAGCGTGCGCCAGAACGTGCAGCGCGAACTCGAACTGTCGCCCGATGCGGTGATCGTCGAGCCAACCGAGACCATCGAAGCCAAGCTGTTTGCCAAGAAGCTCAAGGCCGAGTGGATCATCGACACCCGTCCGGCCTGATTCTTCCTACCGCAAGCCCCATGCTCACCTTATTCGACCACGGCCTCTCGCCCTTCGCGCAAAAAGTCAAAATGGCTTTGGTGGAGAAGGACCTGCCCTTTGAATGCGTCATCCCCGACCTGGCAGCGCCCGATGCGCGTTTTCTGGCAGCCAGCCCGCTCAAGGAAGTGCCGGCATTGATCGACGGCGATGTGGCGCTTTTTCAGTCGGCCATCATCGTCGAGTACCTGGAAGACAAGTGGCCCGCACATCCCATCCTGGCCAGCGATCCGATCGACAGGGCCCGCTCACGCACCGTGCAGGCCCTGTGCGACACCCAATTTGAAGCGGTGGTTTTCAGCATGACCGAGTTCATGGCCTTCAAGCGCGCCGAGGGCGAGGTGGCGCAAGCCATGCTGGCCCAGGCCCGCAAGGACGTGGCCCACCTGTTGCAATGGCTGAGCGCGCAGCTCGGGCCGCGCCCCTACTTCAACGGGCAGAACTTCGGCCTGGGTGATATGGCGGCCCTGCCCTATCTGGCGACCGCCTCGCTCTACAAGCTCGGGCCGGCCAGTGACAGCCCGCTGGGCCAGTGGTTCGAGCGCTGCCGTCAGCGCCCCTCCTTCCAGCGCTGCCAGGCCGACGCCAAGGCCGAGCTGGCCGGCTTCAAGGAATCGGTGGCACGGGTCCATTCGGGCCAATGGCCGCGGCAGTACCGTGACCACAGGCTGGACTGGTTCATCCGCAGCGGCGGCACCGAGATCGTGACAGCCGGACTGAAGGCGGGGACGATACGCCTGAGCTGCCTGCCGCAAATTCACACACAAGGCTAAGGCATGAAAGCGATGATCTGCGAGGCCTTCGGCCCGCTTGAGAACCTGCAGTGGAAAGAGGTCCCTGATCCGGTGCTGGCCCCCGACAAGGTGCGGGTGCGCATCCATGTGGCCTCCATCGGCTTCATGGACACCCTGATGGTGCGCGGGCTCTACCAGCTCAAGCCGCCGCTGCCCTATGTGCCCGGCGCCTGCGGCGCGGGCGAGGTCATTGAAGTGGGCAGCCAGATCAGCGACATCAAGGTCGGCGATCGGGTCTCCTTCCTCAACTATTACGGCGCCTTTGCCGAACAGATCGTCACCGACGAGGCCTCCATCGTGGTGCTGCCGCCGTCCATGAGCTATGAGCAGGCGGCCACCTACCGCCTGTCCTACAACCCGGCCTACCTGGGCATGGTCTACCG
>JBAXEN010000405.1:0-3304 GCA_037140415.1 Betaproteobacteria bacterium
CCCCCTTCAAGGCGTAGCCCTCCCAAAGGCTCGGTGCCTTACTTGAGCACCGGGGAGACGGCACGCCAGGTGCCGCCTTTGGCCTGGTCTACCGTCACCAACTCGGGGTCGAAGTGGTTGTTCTTGAAGCTGGCCGGACCCAGGAAAACGGGGTGGTTAGAGGTGGTCGCCTGCAGGGCCTTGACCGCCGAGTCGGTGGTCAGGTTGCGACCAGCGGCCTGAAGGCCTTTGACCAGCCAATCTGCATAGGCATAGGCCAGGTAGGCGTTCTCGTCGGGATCCAGGTTGAAGCGCTTTTTGTAGGAGTCGACCCAGGCCTTGTCGGCGGTCGCGGTGCCGGCGTCGAGAATCTTCCATGTGCCCACGCCGTACAGGCCTTCAATGGCGTCTTTGCCCAGCTTGGAGACGATGCTGGTGCGGCCGGGGTTGCCGGTCAGTACGGTGACGTTGTTCCAGCCGATCTTCTTGATCTCGGCCATCATGCCCACCGTCTCGCGGGTGATGGTGGCCATGACGATCAGGTCCACACCAGCGGCCTTCATGCGCGCGACCTGGCTGGAAAAGTCAATCTCGCCGGGCTTGTAGGAGGCTTCGGCGGTCAGCGTCATGTTCTTGGCCGCCATCGCGCTCTTGACGCCGCGGCCGATCAGGTCGCCAAACGGCCCTTCCATGTACACCCAGCCCACCTTCTTGAGGTTGGCGTTGTGTTCGAGCAGCCAGGTCAAGCCCAGATGGGTGGTGGTGTGGTAGTCGGGCACGGTGGTGAACAGGCGCGGGCTCTTGGCAGCGATTTGCTGGAGCACCGCTGAGGCGGCCCAGGGCGCGAAATAGATCACGCCTTCATCGACAGCGCGTTTGACCACTGCCGCATTGGTGCCCGAGCCGAAGGAATTGACCATGGCGAATACTTCGTCCTTGCGGATCAGCTTGTCGACCGCGCGCACCGCCTGCTGAGGTTGGCCGGCGTTGTCTTCGACGATAAAGCGCACGCGCCGGCCGTTGATGCCGCCGGCCTCGTTGACCTCGTCAAAACGCATCTGGGTGCCGTTGCGCAGTTGCGGCATGCCGGCGGCCACCGGGCCCGACAGGTCCATATGGGTGCCGATGACGATTTCCTTGTCGCTGACGCCTGTGGCCTGTGCCGTCCAGGGCGCGGCGGCCGCCAGCAGGGCGGCCACGGTGCTGCCCATCCATTGACGCTTATTGATTCTCATGCTGTCTCCTCGAAAGTTGCGGTTGGAAAAAGGTTTGAAGGGCTGTATCGGCCGTGCGAGACGGGCCGAATCAGGGCGGGTACATGGTGGCGATCAGGCTGGCGTATTTAGCGGTAACGACCTTGCGCTTGAGCTTCATCGTCGGGGTGAGTTCTTCGTCTTCGGCGGTCAGCAGCTGGTCGATCAGGCGAAAGTCCTTGATCTGCTCGACCCGGGCCAGACGGCTGTTGACGGTCTCGATCTCGCCGCGGATCAGCTGCAGCACCTGGGGTGCGCGGGTCAGGCTGGCGAAGTCGGTGTAGGGCACCTGATGGTCCTGCGCGAACTTGGCCACGTTGTCGGGATCGATCATCACCAGGCAGGTGACAAAGCGCCTGGCCTCGCCAATCACCACCGCGTCAGAGATATAGGGGCTGAACTTGATCTGGTTCTCGATCAGGCTGGGGGTGATGTTCTTGCCGCCCGAGGTGATGATGATGTCCTTGATCCGATCCTTGATGCGCAGATAGCCGTCGGCATCCATTTCGCCGCAATCGCCGGTGTGCAGCCAGCCTTGCGCATCCAGAGCCTCAGCGGTCTTCTCGGGCAGCTTCCAGTAGCCCGCAAACACATTGGGGCCGCGCACCAGGATTTCGTCTTCGGCGCCGATACGCAGCTCGGTGCCCAGGGCCTTGACGCCCGCATAGCCGACCTTGATACGCGAGGGCGGCGTGGCGGTGCAAAAGCCGCAGGTTTCGGTCAGGCCATAGGATTCGATCAGGTCGATGCCAATGGACATGTACCACTTGAGCAGATCGGGGGGTACGGGGGCGGCACCGGTCAGCGCGGTCTTGATCTCGGACAGCCCCAGATAGCTGCGCAGGTTGGAAAACACCAGCGCCTGCAAGAGTCGGTAGCGCAGCCTGCGCCAGCCGGGCACCGCGCGCTGGGCCAGACGCTCCTGGGCGATGGCCGCACCTTCGGCACTCACCAGGCGGTAGGACCAGCGCGCCAGCCCGATCGCATCTTGCAGATAGAGCGTGACCTGCGAATACAGCTTTTCCCAAAAGCGCGGCGGGCCAAACAGCAGGTGCGGCATGACTTCGCGCACATCATTGAAGACCGTGCCCGAGTTCTCGGGAAAGTGGACGATGGGGCCGAGCGCCAGCGGGTTGTAGACCGTGCCCATGCGCTCGGCGATGTGGCACAGCGGCAGAAAGGACAGGGTGCGGTCGCCTTGCTGCAGGTCCAGGTACTGCGGCGCGCTGGCAATCTGAAAGACCAGATTGCGGTTGGCCACCATTGCGCCTTTGGGCTGGCCGGTGGTGCCCGAGGTGTAGACCAAAAACGCGGTCTGTTCGGCGCGGCCGGCATCGATCGCTGCTTCAAAGCTTGCTTGGGCCTGCGGCGTGGCCGCCAGGCCCTGGCCGCGCTCTATGAAGGCCTTCCAGCTGCTGACCTGCGGGTCCGACAGGCCGCGCAAGCCTTCCAGGTCGATCACCACAATGTGCTGGAGCTCGGGGCATTGAGCGCGTACCGCCAGGGCTTTGTCGAGTTGTTCCTGGTTCTCAACGATCAGCACCCGCGCGCCGCTGTCTTGCAGGATAAAGGCCACCTGCTCGGCCGATGCGGTGGGGTACAGGCCCACGCCAATCAGGCCCAGGGCCTGGGCGCCCATGTCGGCATAGAGCCATTCGGGGCGGTTTTCTGACAAGATGGCCACCGTCTGGCCCGCCTGCATGCCTAGGCCTTGCAATGCCAGCGCCAGCGCACGTGCCTGTTCAAAGTAGCCAGCCCAGCTGACGGTGTGCCAAATGCCCTTTTTCTTGTGCCGCAGTGCCGGTAGATCGCCCCACTCGCGGCAACGCAGGCGCCAGAGCTTTTGTGGCGTGTCGCAGCCTTCCATGGGTGCGGGTGCCGTCAGGTCTGGGTTGGTGCTTCGAATGCTTGTCATCGCCAGGTCTTGCGCCGTTTCCAGCGCTGCTTGCTTTGTTCGCCGCCGGCGCGCACCGGGGCGGCGCCGAGGTAAAACTCCTTGACGTCGTCTTTTTCGCGCAGCTCGGCGCAGGGCCCGGCGGCCACCACCCGGCCCAGCTCCATGATGTAGCCGT
>JBAXEN010000406.1:0-3292 GCA_037140415.1 Betaproteobacteria bacterium
CTGGTTCTCCACCACCGGCTGGGTGATGTGGAACATCTGCGTGGGCGGCTTGCTGATGGGCTCGACGATTGCGATCTACGACGGCAACCCTGGCTACCCCGACTTGGGTGAACTCTGGCGCATGTCGCAGGAGCTCGAACTCACCGCCTTGGGCGCGGGCGCGGCCTTCTTTGGCAACTGCATGAAGGCCGGCACCCAGCCGCGCCAGTGGGGCGACCTGAAGCTGCGCTGGATAGGCTCGACCGGCTCACCCCTGTCCCCAGAGGCGCACGACTGGCTGGCCGAGCAACTCGGGCCGGAGGTGATGATCGCCTCCATCAGCGGCGGCACCGATGTGGCCGGTTTCTTCGTCGGCCCCAACGAGACAGCGCCCCTGCACTCGGGCCGAATCCAATGCCCGGCCCTGGGCGTGGCCGCCTGCGCCTATGACGACGCCGGCCACAGCGTGGTCGACCAGGTGGGCGAGTTGGTCATCACCGAGCCCATGCCCTCGATGCCGCTGTATTTTTGGGGCGAGCCCGATGGCCGGCGCTACCACGAGAGCTATTTCGACGTCTACCCGGGCGTCTGGCGTCACGGCGACTGGATCGAGTTCAACCCGGCCGGCGAGTCGGTGATCTACGGCCGCTCTGACACCACCATCAACCGCCACGGCGTGCGCATGGGCACCGCCGAAATCTACCGCGCGGTCGAGGTCATGCCCGAGGTGCTCGACAGTCTGGTGGTCGACCTGGAATACCTGGGCCGCGAATCCTTCATGCCTCTGTTTGTGGTGCTGGCACCGGGCTGCACCCTCGAGGCGGGTCTGAAGGACCGCATCAATGCCAGCATCAGGCAAGCCTGCTCGCCGCGCCATGTGCCCAATGTGATCATTGCCGCCCCAGAAATTCCGCGCACGCTCTCAGGAAAGAAAATGGAACTGCCGGTACGCAAGCTGCTCATGGGCGCCCTGCCTGAAAAGGTCGCCAACCCCGATGCCATGAGCAACCCGCACAGTCTGCAGTTCTATGTGGACTACGCGCAGCAGCGGCAGGGCTAAGGCCGCATCGCTGCGAGGGCGCAGCTCCCACAAAGACAGCGCAGCCTCAGATCGGGTGTGGGAGCCGCGCCCTCGCGGCGATGCAGCGCATGATCGGAGACGGGGGCGGATCCAAGGCCCCATCGCGCCGAGGGCGGCGCTCCCACAAAATCCGCCAGAAGCCTGGGCAAGAGGGTGTGGGAGCCGCGCCCTCGCGGCGATGCGGCGCATGATCGGAGACGGGGGCGGATCGAAGGCCCCATCGCGCCGAGGGCGGCGCTCCCGCACGGGCAAGCAGTACCGCGCCGGACTGGACCACGGCGCACTGCCCTTTGACTGTCACCGGCGCAATAGCCGCCGCACCAGCCACACCAACAAGCCCGGCAAACCGCAAGCCACCGCCAGCGCCAACGATGCGCCGTCCAGCGCCTGCAAGCGCAGAGCCTGGGCCAGCAGCGGCCAGTAGATGGCCAGGGCCACCGCCGCCAGCGCCGAGCCGGCCACGATCAGCGCCGTCCAATTGAAATCGGACGGGGTGCCGGCCGGATGGCCAGTGACCATCGCTGCCACCTTATGCGCCGGCCCCAGCGCCGGGCGGCGCGACTTGCTGATCCAGATCAGCGCGGCATTACCCACCACAAAAGCCATCAAGACCATGGAGCGGGTGCGCTCCTCGGACGGATCGTCAAGCCAAGAGCCCGCCAAAGAGTTCCCCAAAAAAGCAGCCCAAGCGGCGCTCGTCGAAGCCCAATAGGCCAGGCCAGCACCAGAGAGCATCAACAGCCCCTGTCCGGTGGCCTGCAGCATCGCGCTGGCGCCGAACAGGGGTGCCCGGGTATCGCGCGGCGCACGGTCCATCACATCGGCATCCTCGGGCTCGCTCTCGAAGGCGAGCGAGCAGGCCGGATCGACGATCAGCTCGATCAGGGCGATGTGCAAGGGCAGCAACACCGGTGGTAGCGCCAGCATCACCGGCAGCACCGCGATGCCCGCGATCGGAATATGGATCGCAAAGATATAGCCCATGGACTTGCGCAGATTGCCGAAGATGCGCCGCCCGACCCGAATGCCGCGCACGATGGAAGCAAAGTTGTCATCGACCAGCACCATGCTGGCCGCCTCGCGGGCCACATCGGTGCCGCGCTCGCCCATGGCCACGCCCACATGGGCCGCGCGCAGGGCCGGCGCATCGTTGACGCCGTCGCCGGTCATGGTGACGATCTCGCCACTGCGCAGCAGGGCCTGCACGATGCGCAGCTTCTGCTGCGGCGCGATGCGGGCACACACCGAGGTCTTGCGCAGCCGCTCGTCCAGTGCCGCATCGCTCAGCGCATCGAGCTCATCGCCACTGAGCACCGGGGCCACCGGCAAGCCGGCCTGGCGGGCGATCACCTGCGCAGTGGCGGGGTGATCGCCGGTGATCATGATCACCCGGATGCCGGCGCGCTGGCACTGCGCCATCGCCTCAGGCACCTCGGGCCTGAGCGGGTCGGCCAGGCCAATCAGGCCCAGCCATTCAAAGTCGAAGGCATGTGCCGACTCGGGCCACTGGGTGTCCGGGTGGCGCCCCCGCGCGACGGCCAGCACCCGCAGGCCTTCGGCCGCCATGGCCTCGACCGCCTCATGCCACTGGGCGCGCTGCACCGCGGTGAAATGGCACAGGTCCATGACCGCCTCGGGCGCGCCTTTGGCCGAAATCACATGCCCCTGGCCGTCGCCGGCCCGCCAAACATGCGACATCGCCCTGAGCTGCGGACTCAAGGGATAGGTCTGCACCAGCTCCCAGTCATGCACCCGGCCGGTGCCCTCCAGCAGCCCCCGCCCCAGTTGGTGAAAAGCCATCTCCATCGGGTCAAAAGGCTGGGGGGCACTGGCCAGGATCGCATGCTCGGCCAGCCTTTGAAAGGCCTCGTCCTCGCTGCCCAGCCACACCCCATCGACCGGGCAACGCAGCAACTGTGGATGAGCACCATCACCGACCGCCAGAGCCTGCACCGCCATCCGGTTTTGGGTGATGGTGCCGGTCTTGTCGGCGCACAGCACGGTGGTCGCGCCCAGGGTTTCAATCGCGTTGATGCGCCGCGTCAGCACCCCCTGACGGGCCAGACGGTGCGCACCCAGCGCAGGAAAAATCGCCAGCACCACCGGGTACTCCTCAGGCAGCATGGCCATGGCCGCTGCGATGCCTACCAGCAGAGCCGGCAGCCACTGTCCGCTGCGTGAACCCTCAATGAGCACCATGGCCGTGCACAGCAGGAGCGCCAGCGCCGCCAG
>JBAXEN010000407.1:0-3286 GCA_037140415.1 Betaproteobacteria bacterium
ATGCCCCAGTCGGTGTAGTGCGACAAGGCGTTGACCGTCTTGATCGACATCATCGGGCCCTCGAAGGTGGCAATGCCGTAGAAAGACAAGGCCACGATCATGAAACGGATGATGGGGTCCTCACGCAGCTTGTGCCAGGCCCCCGAGAGCGTCATCACGCCATTGATCATCCCGCCCCAGCTCGGCGCCAGCAAAATGAGCGAGAACACCATGCCCAGCGACTGCGTCCAGTCCGGCAAAGCCGTGTAGTGCAGGTGATGCGGGCCGGCCCACATATAGGTGAAGATCAACGCCCAAAAGTGCACGATGGACAGCCGATACGAATACACCGGCCGCTCCGCCTGCTTGGGGATGAAGTAGTAGACGATGCCCAGAAAGCCGGCGGTCAGGAAAAAACCCACCGCGTTATGGCCGTACCACCACTGCACCATGGCATCTTGAACGCCGGCATAGACCGAGTAGGACTTCCAGAGCGTGGCCGGCATGGACATCGCATTGGTGATGTGCAAGAGCGCCACCGCGATGATGAAGGCCCCATAAAACCAGTTGGCCACATAGATATGGCGCACCTTGCGGGTACCGATGGTGCCGAAAAACACCACCGCATAAGCCACCCAAGCCACCGCAATGGC
Organism: Betaproteobacteria bacterium; assembly: GCA_037140415.1. Lineage (GTDB taxonomy): Bacteria > Pseudomonadota > Gammaproteobacteria > Burkholderiales > Burkholderiaceae_C > Polaromonas. The sequence continues at coordinate 633 of JBAXEN010000407.1, forward strand.
AATGCTGATCGGCCACTCAAGCTCTGCATATTCCTTGCCGCGGGTAATGCCCAGCGGCAAGGTGATGGCCGCCGCCACAATCACCGCCTGCCAGAGCCAAAAATGCAAGGCGGCCAGCTTGTCCGAGATGATGCGCACCTGGCAGGTGCGCTGAACCACCCAATAGCTGGTGGCAAACAGGGCGCAGCCACCGAAGGCGAAGATGGCGGCATTGGTGTGCAGTGGGCGCAGGCGGCCAAAGGACAACCAGGGCAGGTCAAAGTTCAAGGCCGGCCAGGCCATCTGTGCGGCGATGAACACGCCCACCAACATGCTCACCACACCCCAGACCACCGCTGCAAGGGCGAACTGGCGCACGATGGTGTCGTTATAGGTGGACGAGCCCGACGGGCCGGGTAGGGATGAGGTCATGGGCATGTGATCACTCTGAAAGTACGGTGTCGACATGCCGCACTGTGCCCGTCTGCGGTGTTGCTGGCCTTGACCTGGATCAAGCGCACCGGTGTTTGGTGGCTTGCGTGCGTCAGCGCTGCCTCAGGCCTGATCGTCAAGGATGCGCTCGCCCTCTTTGTCCACATCCTCGAACTGCCCGGACCACACCGCCCAGGCCAGCAAACCCACGATGAGCAAAGCCAACACCACTGAAAAAGGCACGAGTAAAAAAAGAATGTCCACAGCTTGACTTTCTCGTGGTGGCGGTCAGCGCTTGCTCTGCGCAGGCCAGGCCGGCGGCTGCGACAGCCGCGCTGCATTGAGCACCACCAGCAGCGAGCTCAGCGCCATGCCCAGGCCGGCAGCCCAGGCCGGCAGCCATCCCATCAGTGCCAAAGGCACGCACACCGCGTTGTAAACCGCGGCCCAGGCCAGGTTCTGCCGCACGATGCGCACGCTGCGCCGCGCCTGTTCACGCAGAACCAGGATCAGCCCCAGCGCGGCCGAAGGCAGCACCACATCGGCCTGTGCCTGCGCCAACGGCACCGCAGAGCCGACCACCATAGACACATCGGCCTGCGCCAGCACCGGCGCATCATTGAGCCCATCGCCGACCATCAACACCCGCCGGCCCTGCTGCTGCAAAGCCTGCAGGTGCGCGAGTTTGTCCTGTGGCGAACACTGGCCGTGCACCTGCCGCTCAGCCAGGCCCAGGCGCTCGGCCAGGCGCGCCACGCTGACCTGCCGGTCACCCGAGAGCAGATGCACCTGCAGACCCGCACCCTCGAGCTGGGCCAGCAGAGCCTGCGCGCCTTCGCGCAGCACCTCGTCAAAATCAAAGCGAGCGATCGGGCCCTGCGCATCGGCCAGGAACACCTGCAAGCCCTCCTCGCCCGCCTCCAGGGGGGCCGCGCCACAAAACATGGCGCTGCCGAGTCTGAGCAGGCCTTGCGCCTGGCTCCAGCCTGCGCCCGCTGCCTCGGCCTGCAAGCCCCGACCACTGAACTCCTGCACATCGCGCAGACCCCATTGCTGAGTGTCGAGCCAAGGCTCATCGGGCCAGCGAACCTGGGCCTCGGCCCGCAGCGCGCGTGACAGCGGATGCAGGCTGCTTTGCGCCAGCGCACTGGCCGCCTGCAAGGCCTGCGCTGGGCTCCAAGAGCTGCGACCGGGCGCCAACGTGATCTCGCGCAAGCCCAGGCGCGCCTGGGTGAGCGTGCCGGTCTTGTCCAGCAGCACGGTATCGACGGTGGTCAGCCGCTCCAGCGCTTGCAGACGGCGCACCAACACGCCTTGCCGGGCCAGCCAACCGGCCGAGGCGAGCAAGGCACTGGGGGTGGCCAGGGAGAGCGCGCAAGGACAGGTCACCACCAACACCGCGGCCGCAGCCAACAGGCCGCGCACCGGATCGTCATAGGCCAGCACCACCGCCAGCGCGAGCGCCAGCACGATCCACAAAAACGGCCGGGCCACCCGGTCGGCCAACAGGGCCAGGCGGGGTTTGTCGAGCGCGGCTTGCTGCATCAAGGCCACGATCTGCGCATAGCGGGTGCTCTGGCCCAGGCTGCCCACCTGCATCAGCACCGGCGCCTGCAGGTTGTAGCTGCCAGCCAGCACCGCAGCGCCGCTTTGGCGGTGTAGGGGCCGCGACTCGCCGCTGAGCAGCGACTCATCCACCTGGGTTTGACCCGCGATGAGCTTGCCGTCGGCCGCAAAAGCCTCGCCGGGCAGCACCCGCAGCACATCGCCCATGCGCAGCTGGCGGGCGGCGACGCGCTCAAAGCGGCCGTCGTTGCAGCGCCGCTCGACCATCATCGGCAGGCGCTGCATCAGCGCATCGAGGGAGCCGGCAGTGCGCTCGCGCAAGCGCCACTCCAGCCAGCGGCCGCTGAGCAGAAAAAAAACAAACATGGTCAGCGAGTCAAAATACACCTCGGCGCCCCAGCGTCCCTGGGGCTCAAAGGTCGCCACCGAGCTGATGCCAAAGGTGATCAACAGGCCCAGCGCCACCGGCAGGTCCATGCTGATGCGCCGCTGGCGCAAATCGCGCCAAGCGTTGGCGAAAAATGGCTGCGCCGAAAACAGCAGCACCGGCAAGCTCAGCACCCAGCTGGCCCAGCGCAAAAGCTGCTCGATGTCTGGCGTGATCGTGCCCGGCTCGGCGATATAAGCCGGATAGGCGTACATCATCACCTGCATCATGCAAAAGCCGGCCACCAGCC
>JBAXEN010000408.1:0-3284 GCA_037140415.1 Betaproteobacteria bacterium
CACCGCGATGCATTGCAGGGTTTCAAAAGCATGGCCCAACAACAAGCGTTTCGCTTCGGTATTGAGGGGCCCGCGCTGCACACTGCGGCGGTACCAGGTCGAGCCGATTTCGACGCGGCGGTTGATCGCATCGATGTTCATGTATGTGGTCATACCCACGGCGCGGCCACTGGCAGGATCCATGACGGCAAACGGCGTCATACTGCCTTGGGCTTGCAGATGCAAGCGGCGCGCGATTTCTGCGGCCATGCCTTCGGGGCTGGGGATGGACGTGTACCAAAGATTCCACAACTCGCCATCGCGCACCGCCTCCATCAAGTCGTCGTGATGCACCCTTTGAAGGGGCACCAATTGGACATGGGTTCCGAGCAAAGTCACGGGCGGCACAAACACGGTCATGGGCAAGACCTGGAGCCATCGATGGCCTTGAAAGCTGCTGCGTAGAGCGAGGACATGCACTCAAATTCTGGCGGGGGAAACGCCAGACGCCTACGGTCAGACGATTCGCGCTCGCGCCTTCGCTGGTGGGCCGCATCAAATCTGGTGGCAGACAGACTTGGCGGCCTCATACCGGTATAGCGTGTGGCTCAGTCCAAAGCCAGCTTAAGGCGCGCAATGCCTTCTTCGATCTTGGCCACATCGGCGGTGGCAAAGCTCAGGCGCAAAGTCGCGGGGTCGGGGTTCTGGGCGTAAAACGGCGCGCCGGGCACAAAGGCCACGCCGCGCTCGATGGCCTTTTTGGCAAAGTCGCCCGCATGCTTGAGGCGTCCGCCGGCGCCGGTCAGGCTGGCCCAGAAGAACAGACCGCCTTGGGGTTGGGTAAAGCTCAGTGCATCACCGAGTTCGCGCTGCAAGGCGGCGCCCATGGCACGCGCGCGCTCGGCGTAGGTGGCACGCACCGTCGCCAGCGTGGCGGGCATGCGGCCGGCCTCCAGGTAGTGGGTGGCCGTGACCTGGGCAAAGGTGCTGGTGTGCGCATCGCTGAACTGCTTGCACATCGTCGCGCGGGCCAGCAGCTCGGCCGGCGCGATCAGCCAGCCCACACGCAGCCCAGGGCTGAGCACCTTGGACAGACTGCCGCAGTAGGCCAGGACATCGCGGCTGCCGGGAACCTGCGCCGACAGGGCCAGCAAACTCGGCGGCGGCGGCTCGCCGAAGTACAGGTCGCCATAGGGGTCGTCCTCGACCACCAGCACCTGGTGCTGCGCGGCCAACTCCAAAATGCGGCGACGCCGCTCCAGGCTGAGCATGGCCCCGCTCGGATTGCCAAAGGTCGGGATCAGATAGATCATGCGCGGCCGGTGCTCGACGATCAATTGCTCGAGACGATCGACCTGCACGCCCTGCGCATCAATCGGCGCGCTGATCAGCTGGGCCCCATAGAGCCGGAAGCACTGGATGGTGGCGAGAAAGGTGGGGCCCTCGACGATCACTTTGTCGCCGGGGTTGATCATCACCTTGGCCAGCAGATCGAGCGCCTGCTGGCTGCCGGTGGTCACGATCAGTCCATCAGCGCTGACGCTCGCCCCCTTGTCCGCCATGAAGCGAGCCAGGGCCTCGCGCAAAGGGCCATGGCCTTCGGTCGCGCCATATTGCAAAGCTGCTCCAGGCTCGCTGGCCAGGGCCTGCTGCGAAGCCTGCCTGAGCCCCTCGACATCGAACATCGCGCTATCGGGAAAGCCCCCGGCAAAGCTGATGATGCCGGGCTTGCCTAGCAGCTTGAACAGTTCACGGATGGCGGAGGTTTCGACGTTGGCCAGTCGGTCGGCAAATTGGATGGGCATGGTGAGGGCTCTGGATCGGAATGCGCCATGTTAGCGCCTGCTGAGCCTGGGACAGAAAGCCCACTCAGGCCGAGGCATATGAGCACCAGCCGCTGGTGGCTGGCTGTGTCAGCCAGAGACGGTGCTTGTCCTGCGCGCAAGGGTGCGCGCGATCAAGGCTCGACCTATGAACTTCCTGTGATACGCCTAGTCCACCGCCAAGTTGGACATACAAGCGCGACAGGCAGCGTGGCCCAGCGATCGCCTCAGGCGCTCAAGCCCATCGACCGCCGCGCAAACTCAACGCTTGGATGCCGAAGAGTCCGAGCCACCCCGGCCCGACAGGCTGGCCCAGAGCGCACGCCAGAGCAGGGTAAATCCATTGAGCTCCTTGTCCGGGCCGCGCGCCATCTGGGTCATCAGGCGCACGTCGGCCAAGGTCTGCTGGGTAGCGGCCAGCACCGCCTGGCATTGCGCCAGCAAGGCCTGAGCCTCCTGGCTGCTCACCGGGGCGCTGGCTGTGGAGGAAGGGGCAGCGGCGCTGCGGCTGGTGGCCACAGGCGCCAGCGCGGCAGACGCTGCGGCGGCCGACGCATCCAGGCGCTCATCGAGCAGCATGCGGCTCAGGTTCTGCTCGAACTGGCGCAGCAACTGGGTTGCCACCTCCGAGATCATGCCGCTGCCCCGGCCGTACTGGGCGATGGAGCCGGTGAGCTGCAGCTCGGTGCGCACCGTGACATCCGTGCCGCTGCCCGCAGCCTCGAGCGTAAAGCTGAATTCGGTTTGGGCGCCGCCCCGACCCTTGGCATCCATGCCTGCGCCTTTGAGCCAGGCCACATGGGCCTGCTCATCGACCCGCACCAGTTCGGCCTGGCCGTCAAAAGACAGCTTGACCGGCCCGAGCTTGACCGCAACTGAGCCTTTGTACAGCTTGTCGCCCAAGGCCTCGACCAGGCGTGCGCCAGGCAGACAGGGCAGGATGCGCGGCACGTCGAGCATGAGCTTCCAGGCCTCGGCCAAAGGCAAGGGCACATGAAACCGGTTGGTAAATTCCATCAGCGACCGTCCTCGTCAATTTTTTTCGGGGGCACTGGCGTGGCCGAGCAGTTCGGCCACCCGCATCGGCGTGAGCGGAAACTCGCTGATGCGCACGCCCCGCGACCACAGCGCGTCCTCGACCGCGCCGACCACGGCAGCCGGCACGGCGATGGTCGAGCATTCACCCACGCCCTTGACGCCCAGCTCATTGAGCGGCGAAGGCGAAGGCGCAAAAATCACCTGGATGGGCGGCACCTCGGGCGCGGTGGGCAGCAGGTAGTCGCCGAAGTTGGTGTTCAGCGGCTGACCGTTTTCGTCATAGGCCATGTGCTCGAACAAGGCATTGCCCAGGCCATGCACCACACCTCCGACCACCTGGCCCTCGGCCAGTTGCGGGTTGATGATGTTGCCGCTGTCCTGCACCGCCAGATAGCGCTGGACCTCAATATGGCCGATCTCCGGGTCCACCTCGACCTCGCAGAC
>JBAXEN010000409.1:0-3273 GCA_037140415.1 Betaproteobacteria bacterium
GGGCCGGGCCGGCTCATGCTGTGGGTACACAGAAATCGCCGGCCCGGCCCACCCCGGACACGCTCGGAGGCGAGCTTGTAGGCGCGCCATGGGAGGGGGAAGCGTCGCCGAGATTTTGGGGGGCGAGTCCCGGCCTTACGCTAAGGGGTGACGAACAAATCGGCCGGGCCCCGCACCCTGACCTTCACGCCTGTGCGGTCGCATTCCGTCCTTGACTACAGCGAGGGCTCCGCCGGCCCTTGCCACCTGAACCTCGGCTGCCGCACCCCGTCTATCACCACCTCTTCCTGGAACATGGCCGCCGGCCGCACCCACAGCCCGCGCCCGCCGTAGAGCGCGCGGTACAGGGTCATGGGCTCGAGCGTCTCGCTGTGCCGGACGGTGCCCAGCACCTGATACGGCAGGCCCTTGTAGTGCAGGTACAGGCCGGGCGGGGTTTCGATCAGGGGCGGCAGGTCGTGGTCGGACATAACAGGGCCGGTCTTGGCAGGGGTGGGACAATGAGGGCATGCATCCTAAGGCCCTTTTGGACAGCGCAGCCGACTTGCTGCGTCTGGTTCTTCGTTTCGACCACCCTGCTGACGCTGTGCTGTCGCGCTATTTCCGTGAATTTCGGCTGGGCCCGCGCGAGCGCGCCACCCTGGCTGAGACGGCCTATTCAGTGCTGCGCAAGAAGATTCTGTACACCTATTTGGCCCAGTCGGGCAGCGGTCCCCTGGAGCGGCGGCTGGCGATTTTGGGTTTTGCGGCCGAGCGGGACTTTTTGTATGGCGCGCTCAACCCCACGGAAAAGCAGTGGTTGGAGCGCTGCGATCAGGTCCAGCCTTCTGATTTGATGGATCTGCACCGTCACAACCTGCCGCAGTGGCTGGTCGACCCGCTCAAGGTGCAGTTGGGGGCGGAGTTTGATGCTTTGGCCGACAGCCTGAGCCGGCCGGCCGGGCTGGATTTGCGGGTCAACAGCTTCAAGGCCAAGCGGGCCGAGGTGCAGCAGCAACTGCAGCGCCTGGGCATCGCGGCCGAGCTCACACCGTATTCGCCTTGGGGGCTGCGTCTGAAAGACAAACCGCCACTGCACCAACTGGAGCTGTTCAAGCAGGGCTGGGTCGAGGTTCAGGACGAGGGCTCGCAATTGTTGGCTCTGCTGCTCGATGCCAAGCGCGGCGAGATGGTGGTGGACTTTTGTGCCGGAGCCGGTGGCAAGACACTGGCCATCGGTGCCAGCATGCGCAACACAGGGCGGCTGTATGCCTTCGACACGTCGGCGCACCGGCTCGATGCGCTCAAGCCCAGGCTGGCGCGCAGCGGCTTGTCCAATGTGCATCCGGTGGTGCTGGCCCACGAACGCGATGAACGCATCAAGCGTCTGGCCGGCAAGATCGACAGGGTGTTGGTCGACGCCCCCTGCTCGGGCCTGGGCACGCTGCGCCGCAACCCTGACCTCAAATGGCGCCAAAGTGCCAAGGCGGTTGAGGAAATGGTGCTCAAGCAGCAGGCCATCTTGGCCAGCGCGGCGCGGCTGCTCAAGCCGGGCGGCCGCTTGGTCTACGCCACCTGCAGTGTGCTGCGCGAGGAAAACGAGGCGGTGGCGCTGGCTTTTGGCCAGGCCCACCCCGAATTTGAGGTTCTGCCAGCAGGGCCGCTGCTGGCTGAGGCCGGGCTGGCGCAAAGCCAGAGCCTTTGCGCAGGTGATCATCTGCGTCTGTGGCCTCACCGGCATCAGACCGATGGATTTTTTGCCGCGATCTGGCAGCGCCGCCGATCGTGAAGCCGGGGCCGGCCTCGGCTTGAGCTCAAGTGCTGAAATGGTAAAACTTACCGTCACTTAGGCGGTATTTGCGATATTTTGGAAGAAATTTAACTATATTTCGCAATTTCCTCTCGGGTGAAGCGTTCGGCGGGCAAGCACAGCACCTACAATGATGATTGCCGGAAGAGGGGGTGCAGCAGCATCTGCCGCCCGGCTTAGAAGGATGCACTCATGATCTTTTTTGATGCCGCGCTCGAATGGTTGGCCCATGGCCTGTGGGACGCGGCCTGGTGGCAAATCGTCTTGTTCACCCTGGCGCTAACCCATGTCACCATGATCAGTGTGACGGTCTTTCTGCACCGGCATCAGGCCCATCGGTCGCTCGACCTGCATCCGATTGCCTCGCATTTTTTCCGGCTCTGGCTGTGGCTGACCACCGGCCAGGTCACCAAGGAGTGGGCTGCGATTCACCGTAAGCACCACGCCAAATGTGAGCAGGAGCAAGATCCGCACAGCCCCCATATTCATGGCATCAAAACGGTGCTGCTGCGCGGCGCCGAGCTCTACCGGGCAGAGTCCAAGAACAAGGAAACCATGGCCCGCTTTGGGCATGGCACCCCCGACGACTGGATTGAGCGCAACGTCTACACCCGCTATTCCTGGCAAGGCGTGGGCCTGATGATGGTCCTTGACCTCGCCTTTTTTGGTGTTGCTGGTCTGGTGGTCTGGGCGGTGCAGATGGCCTGGACCCCGATCATGGCCGCCGGCATCATCAACGGCGCGGGCCATTATTGGGGCTACCGCAATTTCGAGGCACCTGATGCCAGCACCAACTTGTCGCCCTGGGGCATCATCATTGCCGGCGAAGAGTTGCACAACAACCACCACACCTATCCGACCTCGGCCAAGCTGTCGATCAAACCCTATGAGTTTGACATCGGCTGGATGTACATCCGCATCCTGCAGTCCCTGGGCCTGGCCAGCGTCAAAAAGGTGCCTCCTCGCCTGCAGCTGGGCAGCATACAGCCGGTGGCCGACGAGAAAACCCTGGAGGCTTTGATTGCCCACCGCTATGAAGTGATGGCCGGTTACGCCCGCGAGCTGCGCCGTTCGGCCCGATTGGAGCTGGCCGCCCTCAAGGCCCGCCAGGCCGATGTGTCGGCACTCAAGGCGGCCGCCCGCTGGCTGCACCGTGACGACGACAAGGTGCCCGCATCGGCTCGCCCGCAGATTGCCCGCGCCCGCGCCGAGCACCCGGTGCTCGACAAAATGGTCACCATGCGCGAGGAATTGCGCCAGCTCTGGCTCAACACGTCTTTTTCGCGCGAGCAACTGGCGGTTCAGCTGCAGTCCTGGTGCCAACGGGCCGAGGCCAGCGGCATTGCCGCTCTGCAGCAGTTCTCGCAGAACCTGCGCGCCGCCCGCGCTTGAGGCTGGCGCGGCAGCCCCTCCTCTTAGGGGTCCTGTCTTGTAGGAGCGCAGCCCCGGCGCGATTGGGCCTTCGATCAAGCGCTGCATCGCTG
>JBAXEN010000410.1:0-3273 GCA_037140415.1 Betaproteobacteria bacterium
CTGGCGGGCGTCAACATCACACACGTGCCCTACCGGGGTGCGGCACCGGCCATGGTCGATCTGGTCAGCGGTCAGACCGACATCATGATTGAGAACTATCCCTCGCCACAAAAGCTGATCGATGCGGGCGAGCTGCGCCTGCTGGCGGTGACTTCGGGCAAACGTTTTGCCCTCAAACCTGGCGCGCCCACGGTGGTTGAGTCCGGCGTGGCCGGGCATGTGATGACGGCCTGGATCGGCCTGATGGCACCCAAGGGCACGCCCGCCGAGATCGTCAACCTGATTCAACGCGAGCTGTCGGCCGCGCTCAAGGATCCGGCGGTGCAAAAGCGCTTGAGCGACATGGGCGTGGTGCCCGGCGGCATGCCACCGGCCGAATTCGCCGCCTACCTGGCCGCCGAGCGCGAGACCTACAAGGGCCTGTCGGCCAAGACCGGGCTCAAGGTTGATCAATAAGACGCAATGAGCCGCCCGACCGAGGCCGTAAAAACCCTTAAAACTTGCCCGCGCTGGCGCCGCAATCGACCATCAGCATGTGGCCGGTGATGGCGCGTGCTTCATTGCTGGCCAGAAAAACCGCAGCATGTGCGAAGTCCTCGGGTGTGGGAATGCGGCCCAGCGGCAGGGCCTCGGCCGCACGCGCCAGCGCCGGAGCGACCTCGATGCCTGCTTGCTCATAGGCCTGGCGCAAAAATGGCGTATCGACCAGGGTCGGCGCGATGCCGTTGACCCGCACGCCCAACGGCCCCCACTCCAGCGCCAATGATTTAACAAGGCCAGCAATCGCGTGCTTGCTGGCGGTGTAGACGCTGCGCTCGGCACGGCCGAGCACGCTTTGCAGCGAGCCGGTGAGCAACAAGCTGGCACGCGGGCTGCGCCGCAAGCTGACCAAGGCCGCCTGCGCCGACAAGATGGTGCCCATCACATTGGTGTCGATGACAACTCGAATATCGGCCGGATCGGCCTGCGCCAGCGGGCCGCCAAAAGGCCGACCCGCGTGGGCTACAAACACGTCAATCGGCCCGCCCAGGCCCTCTTCCGCGACGGCGATCAGGCGAGCGCAATCGGCGGCGTCGGTGATGTCGCAGCAAGCGGCGAGCAGGTCCTGCGCCGGCGCACCCAGGCTGCGCCGCACCTCGGCCAAGGCCGCTGCATCGATGTCGGCCAGCAGCACGCGCGCGCCTGCCGCGAGAAAGGCTTGCGCCGTGGCCAGGCCCAGACCACCGGCCCCGCCGGTAACCACGGCCCGCATGTTCTTCATACGCATGGGTGTTCCTTTCAAGCGGCCGAACGGCCCGGTCCGCTGGCAGCGCTCTTGAGCACCTGGGCGAAACGCTCGACCACTGTCGGGCGCGAACGGGCACGCCAGACGGCATTGAGTTGCAAGCTGGGCAGCAGATGCTGCTCGCGAATGTCGCAGTAACGCACGCCCGGAAACTGCACCTGGCGCGTGCCGCTGGGCAGCAGCGCAGCGCCGATGCCGTGGCCCACGCAGGCCAGCGCCGTCAGCGTGTGGCCGACCTCCTGCACCACCCGGTATTCCTCGTCGAGCTTGCCCAAGGCCTGCAAAATGGCGCTGCGCAGCAGGGGGATCTGGCTTTGGTCGAACATCACCAGGCCGGCGCGCGCCACCTCGCGCAGGGACACCCGGCCGTCCTCGTCCACGGCCATGCTTTCAGGCACGGCGGCCACCACGCGAAACTGGGCCAGCTGCTCCTGACGCATGCGCGCCGAGATGGTCAGTGGGCTGTAGAGAATGCCCAGGTCGATGTCGCCCCGGTCCAGGGCTTGCACCTGCTGCAAATTGGGCATCTCACGCAGAACCACCCGCACGTCAGGCGCGTCCTTGCGAAACAGGCGCAAGGCACGCGGCAGCACCTGGTAGACCGCCGACACCGTGAAACCCACGGTCAGCGTGCCAGCCAGGCCCTGGGCAACCTGCTGCGCCCGCTGAGCCGCCAGGTCGATGCGCAAGATGGCCTCGCGCAATTCCTCCAAAATGGCCGACCCCGCCGGGTTGAGCGCGATGCCGCGGCGCGAGCGGTCAAAGAGCTTGACCCCCAGCTTGTCCTCCATGCGGCGCAGCGATTGGCTCAAGGCCGGCTGGGCAATTCCCAGCATTTCGGCCGCGCGCGTCATGTTGCCCACGTCGGCAGCGGCTATGAAGTGGCGCACATGCTGTATTTCCATAAGCAATACCTATGAATATTGAACGCCGCAATGCTATTGCATCCGACCTCAGGTTGCTACATTGTTTTCCCGGTGGGCATGCCCGCCCGATTCAGCCGGCGCAGACCGGCCAGCAATGCGTGGCCTCGACAACCAGACAGGAGACAAACCATGAAGCACCTGCCCAGCAAAGCGCGCCGCACCCTGTGCGGACTTCTTGCCATGGTCGCCCTCGGCGCCCAGGCAGCCTACCCCGATAAGCCGATCCGCATGGTCGTGCCCTATCCGGCCGGCGGCTCGACCGACGTGATCGCGCGCGCGCTGGCCGCGGCCATGAGCGACAAGCTCAAGCAGTCGGTGGTGGTCGATAACCGCGGCGGCGCCAGCGGCATGATCGGCTCAGAGTTCGTTGCTGGTCAGGCGCCCGATGGCTACACCGTGGTCTTCACCGCTGCAGACACGCACTCGATCAACCCGCACATCTACACCAAGATGCGCTACGACGCCAAGCGCGACTTCACGCCGGTGGGCATCGTCGGCTATCTGACCATGGCGCTCATCGTCAACCCCAACCAGCCGGCGCAGCTGGCGCAGTACGTGCAGGCCGCCAAGGCCAAGCCGCGCAGCCTCAACTATGCCTCCTGGGGCCTGGGAAGCTCCTCCCAGGTGGCCATGGAAATGTTCAATGGCGCAGCTGGCATCGAAACCACGCACGTGCCCTTCCAAGGCGCGGCGCCAGCCATCACCGCCCTCATGGGCAGCCAGGTCGACGCCATGATGGTGCCCCTGACCCTGGCCGAGCCCAACCACCGTGCCGGCAAGGTGCGGCTTCTGGGTGTGGGTGCGCCGCAGCGGGTGCCATGGGCCAGTGACCTGCCCACCTTGGCCGAACAGGGCGTGCCGCTGGACGGGCGCCTCTGGCTGGGAGTGCTGGGGCCGGCCCGCATGCCGGCCGAGCTGGTGAGCGCCTTCAACAAGGCCATGAACGAGTCCCTCACCGACCCCAGGGTGCAGGAAACGATGCGCAAGAACGGGCTAGATGTGGTCACCGGATCGCCGCAGGACTTTGCCCGCACCCTGGATGTTGAATTCGAGCGCTGGGGC
>JBAXEN010000411.1:0-3261 GCA_037140415.1 Betaproteobacteria bacterium
CACCCAAAGGGAACCAGACCCTGTGGTGGCCAGCTCGTGGAACCCTTGCGCGAGTGCCGCAACATGGAGAGGGCCGGCGGCGTTACCCCGGCTGACACCACACAGGACACAATTCTTGCAAGACGTTTAGCCTAGCCTGCTTTACCAGTGCGCTATCCCTAAACGCACGATAGACCAGCAGAGAATACAAGCCTGCTATAATCTACCTTATTTCCGTTGGCACAAGGCGAGCAAGATGCCCAAAGACATTCTCTACTCATTTGCCAACAATGAGAACGGCGACCTTGTTGGTGCCCTGCTGGCCAAGCGCGGGGCCACCTATTTCTGTCCATCATGCCAAACAGAGATGGTGCATCGGAAAGGAGAAAAAGTCCGTCCTCATTTCGCGCACAAGTCTCTTAGTCCAAATTGCAGCCCAGAAACGGTTCTCCACTTCGGCTTCAAGAGGCTTTTGCGCGAAAGAATCTCTAGGTCAATCAATGCCGGGGCGGGGCTGGCATTTCAATGGAAATGTGACTCCTGCTGTGGCAGTCACACTGGCAATTTGCTCAAGCGAGCAACGCATGCTGAGGAAGAGTTAAATCTTGGCATTTGCAGGCCGGATATTGCCCTCCTTAGCAAGGATGGAAATGTTGCCGCGGCAATAGAAATCGTGGTCACGCACCCACCCGAGCAATCAGTCATTAGTTTCTACAAGGCAAACCGCATTCCCTTGATAGTATTTGAGCTTAAGTCGGACACGGAACTGAGCCGAGTTGACGAGGAAGTTTTGAAGCCCGATATTGTTGATGCATGTCTAAGCCCAAAGTGCCCTAAGTGCAAGAGGCATATGTCACGCATGAAACTTCTGATCATAGATGGTAAGTGCTGGAAGTGCAATTCTCCCATGAAAGTGGGTGCATTAAAGGGGGATGCGGGATACGAGCCTGAGTTCTCCTCCAATCACATTGCTCTCGCAAATCAAAATGGAGCCAACATCAAAACAAGATATAGCAAGACGGTTCAGGAAAGATACGCTGCGAACACGTGCAGACGATGCAACGCATTCATTGGTGGCCACTATTTATCCTCGGACTACATCGCCCCAGCCGAATATGGCGAGTATCCCTGTATCGAGCTGGATGCAGATTTCTACTGTCCTGCTTGTTGCAACGATATAGACCCTTGGCCGCAAGACCAAGAAAGATCACCCGGAGGCAACTGACTGGCTGCATCTAGAAGGCGGGAGACAGGGGCAATGCCTTCTCAAAGCTCCCAGAAGACTCCGAACCGCAGTGCTGGAACTGCAGCGAACGTTGATAGGAAGTCGAGATAGGTATCAGGCGACCAGATTGCATGGGACGGGCGGGACTAAGGCTGCTCGCGGGAAGGCGTAGCTGTCCATCGCGATCACGTAATCGCTGATGCCTCGGTGCACGGCCCGGGAATGGGCTTCTGGACCGGCGGCTCCCAGAGCCGTGAACAGCGGCAGCAGGTGCTCATCGCGGGGCTGGGCCTGCACCGCATCTGGATGCTGCTGGCGGTAGTCGAGGAGGGCTTCTGTGTTCCCCGCTTCCAGCTGCTGTGCGATCCAGCCTGAGAAGCGCTGGGCATAAGTGGTGTCGATGGCCATGCCGCCTGAGGCCTTCTGCCAGTCACGCAGGTTGTGGGTGATGTTGCCGGAGGCAACGATCAGCCAGCCCTGCTCCGCCAGCGGCGCCAGGGCTTGACCGACCCGATAGGCATGAACGGGGCCGCCGTGGTGCTGGATCGAGAGGGGCACCACGGGAACATCCGCCGAGGGGAAGAGGTAGCGGAGTGGCACCCAGGCGCCGTGGTCCAGCCCACGACGGGGATCGGTTGCCACAGGTAGGCCTGCGGCCTGCAGAGCCCCCACCACCTCCTGGGCGGCCTGGGGGCTGCCAGTGGCCGGGTACTGGATCTCGTAGAGGCGCGGATCGAATCCACCGAAGTCGTGAATCGTCTCCAGGCGGTGACCCGCCACCGCCTCAGTGGTTCCCACCGTGGGCTGCTGTGTCTCCCAGTGGGGACTGATCACCAGAACGGCTCGCGGCCGAGCCAGCTGCTTGGCCAGGGCGTGGAGCGCAGCACCGGCAGTACCCGGCTCGATGGCGAACATCGGCGAGCCGTGGGCCACGAACAGGACCGATGGGGAGGTGCTCATGTCTGAGCCAGGTGCCTGCAGGCAAGTCTGGCGGGCCAAGCCCCCTCAGCGGCAGTGGGCCGCTGCCGCCGCCGCGCGGGCGCCATGGGCCGGAAAGGTGATCACGAACCCGCGATCGCCCTGGGCGCAGAGGGGAAGGCCAAACCGGCCGCCGCAGCTGATGCACTGCACCTTGCGGCCGCTGCGGCTGGCGGGGCAGGCCACGAACCGCACGCCCTCATGGCGGAACACCGCCGGCGCATCGGGCGGCACCACGCAGACCGCCGGGATGCCCTGCCGCACCAAAGCGGCCGACCCTGACAAGCGCGAAAGCCCCTGAACCACGAATCAGACTTGCATTCCACAAGTCAACCGCTTAGCTTGCGATCTGCAAGTCACTCGATGTGGCTCCCTGAAGTGAGGTTTCGCCATGGCTGAACGTGTTCTTCTCACCGGCATCACCGGCTACATCGGCCAGCACTGTGCCTTTGAGCTGCTGAGGCAGGGCTACGAGGTGGTCGGGACGATGCGATCCCGCTCCAAGGCCGATGCGACCAGGGCGGCCCTGGCGCGGGCCACCTCGGTCGAGCGCCTGAGCTTCGCCGAAGCCGACCTCCTTTGTGATGACGGCTGGGACGATGCCATCCAGGGCTGCGGCTTCGCCCTCCATGTCGCCTCACCCTTCGTGATGGCGGAGCCCAAGGACGAGAACGAGCTGATTGCCCCCGCCGTGGAAGGAACCAGGCGCGTCGTTGCCGCTGCGCAGCGCGCCGGCGTCAAGCGCCTGGTGCTCACCTCCTCGACCTTTGCCCTCGTCGCCGGGAATGCCAGCGGCACCTATGGCCCGGACGCCTGGTCCGACACCGGCGCGGCGATCGGCGCCTACGCCAAGAGCAAGACCTTGGCCGAGCGCGCCGCCTGGCAGGCCGCCGAGGACGGCACCATGGAGATGGTGGTCATCAACCCGGGGGCTGTGTTTGGCCCTTCGCTCGGCGCGGAGATCGATGGCCAGAGCGTGGCGATGGTCACCAAGATGATCGCTGGCAAGATGCCGATGATTCCTGATGTGGCGATGGGCATGATCGACGTGCGCGACGTCGCGCGGCTGCACGTGAAGG
>JBAXEN010000412.1:0-3256 GCA_037140415.1 Betaproteobacteria bacterium
GCAGTGCTTGCCGATCTGTCCTTTCAGGGACAGACAGTCATCCTGCGGCCGTCAGGGAACCCGCAAAGCCCTGCCCTTGAGTCGGTGCAGCTTGTGGGGCATTTAGTTTAGACCTAAACTATTTCAGACGGCGCTGAGCAGTGCATCCACCCTGCCGCGCCGACTCAGCCAAGGAGTACGCATGAAGATTGTTTGTATCGGCGGTGGGCCGGCCGGCCTGTACTTTGCCCTGTTGATGAAGCAGCAGGATGCCGGTCACGACATCACCGTGGTCGAGCGCAACAAGCCCTACGACACCTTTGGCTGGGGTGTGGTGCTGTCGGACGCCACCATGGCCAATATGCGCGACTGCGACGCGCCGACGGCTGCGACCATCGAGCAGGCCTTCAATCACTGGGACGACATCGAGCTGCATTTCAAGGACCAGGTGATCCGCTCGGGCGGCCACGGCTTTGTGGGCATAGGCCGCAAGAAGCTGCTCAACATCTTGCAAGAGCGCTGCGAGGAATTGGGCGTCAAGCTGGTGTTCGAGGCCGAGGTCGATAGTGATCTGGACTTTCCCGATGCCGACCTGATCATCGCCAGCGATGG
Source organism: Betaproteobacteria bacterium (assembly GCA_037140415.1). Classification (GTDB taxonomy): domain Bacteria; phylum Pseudomonadota; class Gammaproteobacteria; order Burkholderiales; family Burkholderiaceae_C; genus Polaromonas. The sequence continues at coordinate 592 of JBAXEN010000412.1, forward strand.
CGTCAACTCGCGCATCCGCAGCCGCTACGAGGCGGTTTTCAAGCCCGACATCGTGGTGCGGCCCAACCGCTTTATCTGGCTGGGCACGCACAAGCTCTACGACGCCTTCACCTTCCTGTTTGAAAAAACCGAACACGGCTGGTTTCAGGCCCACGTCTACAAGTTCGACGAGAACACCACCACCTTCATCGTCGAATGCCCTGAGTCGGTCTGGCTGGCCCACGGTTTGGACCAGGCCGACCAGGAGCAATCCATTGCGTTTTGCGAGCAGGTCTTTGCCAAGAACCTGCAAGGCGCCAAGCTCATGACCAACGCCCGGCATCTGCGCGGCTCGGCCTGGCTCAATTTTCAGCGCGTGGTTTGCGGCCACTGGTGGCTCGAAAACCAGCACGGCAGTCATGTGGTGCTGATGGGCGATGCGGTGCACACCGCCCACTTTGCCATCGGCTCGGGCACCAAGCTGGCCATCGAAGACGCGATCGAGTTGGCTCGCCTGATCGGGCGCATGGGCGCCGAACCGGCCCAGCTGCCCGAGGTGCTCAAGGCCTACCAGGAGGCGCGCCGGGTCGAGACCCTGCGCATCCAGAACGCCGCCTGGAACGCGATGGAATGGTTCGAGGTCTGCGGCAACCGTTACTGTGACCAGCTCGAGCCCGAGCAGTTCATGTATTCCATGCTCACCCGCAGCCAGCGCATCAGCCACGAAAACCTGCGTCTGCGCGACCGTCAGTGGCTCGAAGGCTATGAGCGCTGGTTCGCCGAGCGTGCCGGTGTGTCAACGGCAGGCCGCCCGCCGCCGCCGATGTTCACCCCCTACACCGTGCGCGGCCTGACCCTGAAAAACCGCATCATGGTCTCGCCCATGGCCCAGTACTCCGCGGTCGACGGCCTGGCCGGCGACTACCACCTGGTTCACCTGGGCGCGCGCGCCATGGGCGGCGCCGGCCTGGTGATGGCCGAGATGAGCTGCGTCAGCGCCGAAGGCCGCATCACCCCCGGCTGCCCGGGCCTGTACAAGCCGGAGCACACGGCGGCTTTTGCCCGCATCGCCGACTGGATACACCGCAACACCGACGCCAAGTTCGGCATACAGATCGGTCACGCCGGCCCCAAGGGCTCGACCCGCCGGGCCTGGGACGGCATCGACCAGCCCCTGCCCGAAGGCGGCGAGCCCAACTGGCCCTTGTTGGCCGCCTCGCCCCAGCAGTACCTGCAGGGCGTGAGCCAAAGCGCGCGCGAAATGAGCCGTGCCGACATGGATCAGGTGCGCGAGCAGTTTGTGCAAGCCACCCGGGCCGCGGCCGAAGCCGGCTGCGACTGGCTCGAACTGCACTGCGCGCACGGCTATCTGCTGTCGAGCTTCATCTCGCCCTTGACCAATCAGCGCAGCGACGATTACGGCGGCAGCCTGCAGGCCCGCCTGCGCTACCCGCTGGAGGTGTTTGCGGCAGTGCGCGCCGCCTGGCCGGCCGAGCGGCCGATGTCGGTGCGCATATCGGCCCACGACTGGGTGGAAGGCGGCATCACGCCGGCCGATGCGGTCGAGATCGCCAAGGCCTTCAAGGCGGCGGGCGCCGACATGATCGACTGCTCATCGGGTCAGGTGAGCAAGAAGGAAAAGCCGGTTTACGGCCGCATGTTCCAAACCCCCTTTGCCGACCGCATCCGCCAGGAGGCGGGCATCGCGACGATTGCCGTCGGTGCGATTTCCGAGGCCGACCATGCCAACAGCATCCTGGCCGCAGGCCGCGCCGACCTGTGCGCGGTGGCCCGCCCGCACCTGGCCAACCCGGCCTGGACGCTGAACGAGGCGGCCAAAATCGGCTACAACCCGCTCGCCTGGCCGCGCCAGTACCTGTCGGCCAAAGGCCAGCTCGAGGCGAATTTTCAGCGCCAGAACGCCGCCGCTGAGAGCAAGTAATTCAGGAGCAACCATGACCATCGATCCCGGCCTGCTCGCAGGCAACCGCAAGCCGCTGGCCGGCTACAAGGCACAGCACTTCGCCTGGAGCGTCAGCCAGCAGGTGGCCACCATCACCTTGAACCGCCCCGAGCGCAAGAACCCGCTGACCTTCGAATCCTATGCCGAGCTGCGCGATCTGTTTCACCAGCTCAAATGGGCCGACGATGTGCGGGCGGTGGTGCTCACCGGCGAGGGCGGCAATTTCTGCTCGGGCGGTGATGTGCACGAGATCATCGGCCCGCTGATTGCCCTGAAGGCGCCCGAACTGCTGATGTTCACCCGCATGACCGGCGAGTTGGTCAAGATGATGCGCGCCTGCCCGCAGCCCATCGTCGCAGCGGTTGACGGTGTATGCGCCGGCGCGGGTGCCATCTTGAGCATGGCCAGCGACATGCGCCTGGGCACCGCCCGCAGCAAGACCGCCTTCTTGTTCAACCGGGTCGGTCTGGCCGGCTGCGACATGGGCGCCTGCGCCATGCTGCCGCGCATCATCGGCCAGGGGCGTGCCAGCGAGCTGCTCTATACCGGCCGCGCCATGCCCGGCGAGGAGGCCGAGCGCTGGGGCTATTTCAACCGCCTGTGTAGCCCCGAGGATTTGCTGACGCAGGCGCAGGCCCTGGCGGCCGACTTGGCCGGCGGCCCCTCTTTTGCCAACGGCATCACCAAGACCATGCTGCACCAGGAATGGGCCATGACCATCGA
>JBAXEN010000413.1:0-3253 GCA_037140415.1 Betaproteobacteria bacterium
TACCTCATGATCGCCTTGCTGGTGCTGGGCGTGGCGGCTTACTTTCAGCTGGGCCAGGACGAGGATCCGCCGTTCACCTTCCGCGTGATGGTGGTGCGCGCCTACTGGCCGGGGGCCACGGCGCAGCAGGTGGCCGAGCAGGTCACCGACAAGCTCGAACGCACGCTGCAAGAGGTCCCCTACACTGACAAGATCAGCAGCTACTCCAAGCCGGGCGAGGCGCAGATCATCTTCCAGATCCGCGACAACTCGCGGCCGAGCGATGTGCCGCAGGTCTGGTACGCGGTGCGCAAGAAGATCGGCGACATACGCGGCAATTTGCCGGCCGGTGTGCTTGGGCCGTTCTTCAACGACGAGTTTGGCGACGTCTATGGCGTGATCTATGCCCTGAAGGCCCAGGGCTACACCCCGGCCGAGCTCAAGCTCTTGGCCGACGACGCGCGCCAGCAGCTGCTGCGCGTGCAGGACGTGGCTAAGGTCGAGATCTTCGGCGCGCAGGACGAAAAACTCTACATCGAGCTGTCGCAGCGCCGTCTGGCGGTGCTGGGGCTGGACTTTGGCCAGGTGCTGGCTCAGCTGGGCCAGCAAAACGCGGTGGAATCGGCCGGCGCGCTGCAGACACCGAGCGATGTGCTGCAGGTGCGTGTGGCCGGGCAGTTCACGGCGGTCGAACAACTGGCGGCCATGCCCATCCGGGGAGCCTCAGGCGCGCAGCTGCGGCTCGGTGATATCGCGCAGATTCGCCGCGGCTATGTGGACCCGCCGCAGGTCAAAGTGCGCCACCAGGGCAGCGAGGTGATCGCCCTGGGCGTGTCCATGGCCAAGGGGGGCGACATCGTGTCCCTGGGCCAGTCGCTGCGCCAGGCAACCGAGGCTATGCAGGTAGCCCTTCCGGCTGGCGTGCAGCTGGTGCAGGTGCAGGACCAGCCCAAGGCGGTGACCACCTCGGTCAATGAGTTCGTGAAGGTGCTGATCGAGGCCGTGCTCATCGTGCTGGCGGTCAGCTTCATCAGCCTGGGTCTGCACAAGCGCGAAGGCGCCCAGCAACTGCCATTGTGGCGGCGCTACTACTTGGACATGCGGCCCGGCCTGGTGGTGGGCATCACCATCCCACTGGTGCTGGCCATGACCTTTCTGGCGATGGACTACTGGGGCATTGGCCTGCATAAGATTTCGCTGGGCTCGCTGATCATTGCCCTGGGCCTGCTGGTGGACGACGCCATCATCGCGGTCGAGATGATGGTGCGCAAGATGGAGGAGGGTTACGACAAGGTCCGTGCCGCCACCTTTGCCTACGAGGTCACGGCCATGCCCATGCTCACCGGTACGCTGATCACGGCCGTGGGTTTTCTGCCCATCGGCATTGCCAAGTCGGTCACGGGTGAATACACCTTCGCGATCTTTGCGGTCACGGTGCTGGCACTTCTGTTGAGCTGGATCGTTTCGGTCTACTTCGTGCCTTACCTTGGCACCTTGCTGCTTAAGCCGCCGCCCAAGCCTCAGGTGGGCGAGGCCCACCATGAACACTTTGACACGCCGTTCTATCAGCGCTTTCGCCGCCTGGTGGGCTGGTGCGTGGGCCACCGCTGGAAGACCATTGCGGCCACCGTGGCTTTGTTTGCGTTGGGCATCGTTGGCATGGGCAAGGTCCAGCAGCAGTTCTTCCCGGATTCGAGCCGGCTGGAGGTGATGGTCGACCTGTGGTTCCCCGAGGGCACGTCGTTCGCGGCCAATGAGGCCACAGCCCAGCGGGTCGAGCAGCGCCTGATGCGCGAGGCCGGTGTGGCCTCGGTCAGCACCTGGGTGGGCTCGGGCGTGCCGCGCTTTTACCTGCCACTGGACCAGGTCTTCCCGCAATCCAATGTCTCGCAACTCATCGTGCTCTCGCAGGACATGGCCAGCCGGCAGCGCTTGTTAACGCAACTGCCGGGCCTGTTGGCGCAGGAGTTTCCGGAGGTGCGCGGCCGCGTCAAGCTGCTTCCCAATGGTCCGCCCGTGGCTTACCCGGTGCAGTTTCGCGTGTTGGGCGCCGATCCCTTGCTGCTCAGGCAGCGGGCCGACGAGGTCAAGGCAGCGATGCGGGCCAACCCGAATATGCGCGGCGTCAATGACAACTGGAATGAATCGGTCAAGTCAATCCAATTGGAGGTCGACCAGGACAAGGCCAGGGCCCTGGGCGTGAGCAGCCAGGCCATTGCCCAGGCATCGCGGGTGATGCTCTCCGGCAGCCCGGTCGGACAGTTCCGTGAAGGCGACAAGCTGATCGACATCGTGCTGCGCCAGCCGCTGGCCGAGCGCGACCAGATCACCGACCTGGCCAATACCTATGTGCCCACCACCACCGGCCGCATGGTGCCGCTGCTGCAGGTGGCCAAGCCGCACCTGGCCTGGGAGCCGGGCGTGATGTGGCGTGAGAACCGCAGCTATGCCATCACGGTGCAGGGCGACATCGCCGAGGGCCTGCAGGGCGCCACGGTGACGCAGCAATTGCTGCCTGGGCTGCGCGACATCGAAAGTCGTTGGCAGGCGGCGGGAGGCAGTTACCGCATTGAGGTGGCCGGCGCGGTCGAGGAAAGCAGCAAGGGCTCGAGTTCAATCGCCGCGGGGGTACCTCTGATGCTGTTCCTGACCTTCACCTTGCTGATGCTGCAACTGCAGAGCTTCAGCCGCGCGCTGCTGGTGTTTCTGACCGGGCCGCTGGGCATCGCCGGCGTGGCCGGCGCCTTGCTCCTGCTGGGACGGCCGTTTGGTTTTGTGGCACTGCTGGGCGTGATTGCCCTGATGGGCATGATCCAGCGCAACTCGGTGATCCTGATCGACCAGATCGAGCAGGACCGCGCCCGCGGTGTGCCGGCCTGGGAGGCCATCGTCGAAGCGGCCGTGCGCCGCCTGCGCCCCATCGTGCTGACGGCGGCGGCCGCCGTGCTGGCCATGATCCCGCTGTCGCGCAGCGTTTTTTGGGGGCCGATGGCGGTGGCCATCATGGGTGGCCTGGTGGTGGCCACGGTGCTGACACTCCTCAGCCTGCCGGCAATGTATGCGGCCTGGTTCCGGGTGCGGCGCTGAAGGGAGGCGGGTCGGCAGCCCGTTCGGGCTAAAATGGCCGGTCGTCCGATGTGGAAGCGGGGGTTCCGGGGCCAGCAGACCGGCTGCAAGTGAAGCTGTGGTCTGGCCGGGAATTCCCGTTTTTGTTTCAGGCGCGCGGGTGGCGAAATTGGTAGACGCACCAGGTTTAGGTCCTGACGCCAGCAAT
>JBAXEN010000414.1:0-3249 GCA_037140415.1 Betaproteobacteria bacterium
GCATAGGGCCCACCGCTGCCATAGCCGGTCAGGGCGCAATAGATCAAGCTCGGCTTGAGCGGCCGCAAGTGCGCCTCCGACAACCCCAACCTTGCCGCCGCCTGCGGCCGTATGTTGTGGATGAAGACATCGCACCAAGCCACCATGCGCTCGACCACTCGAACACCCGAGGCGCGCTTGAGGTCCAGGGCCACGCTGCGCTTGCCGCGATTCATGTTGAGGAAGTTCGACCCCATGCTGGGCGTGCGCCCAGGCCCTATGCCTCGCGTGGTGTCCCCGCCCAATGCTTCGATCTTGATCACTTCGGCGCCCATCTCGGCCAACATCTGGGTGGCCGAAGGCCCCATCAGCACGGAGGTCAGATCAAGGATACGGATACCGTCAAGTGCACCGGGCATGAAAGACTCGCCTAAATGGCCGCAGCGCCTTTGACAAAGTGCCGGGCTTGGTCATAATTTGCATGCAGAATAACATGCTGAAATGGCCATCGCAATCCATGCGCAAGGCCTGCAAACGACAGAGGGAGACCCATGAAAATCATCCGCAGCTGGCTGATCGCGCCGGCCAACCGGCCCAATTACCTGGCCAAATTTCCCAGCCTGGGGGCAGACTGCTCGGTCATGGACCTGGAAGACGGCACTCCCGAGCCCTTGAAGGCGCCCACCCGGGCCCAGCTGCCACAGATCGTCGCGCAACTGCGCGCGCAAGGAATGCACAAAGACCTGCATCTGCGCGTCAATCACCCACGCAGCACCCACTACGCCCTGGACATCCAGGCCGCCGGACTGGCTGGGGTCGATGGCATCGCCATCCCCAAGCTAGGCAGCGTGGCAGAACTCAAGGCTGCCGTCGCCATGCTGGAACCCCATGAGCAGCGGCTGGGGCGCCGCATCGACATCGTGGGCGGCATCGAGTCGGCCATGGGTGTGCTCAATGTCAGCGACATCGCATTTGCCGATGAGCGTCTGGTGGCACTGTATTTTGGCGCGGAAGACTTTGCCACCGACTTGCTCGGCGCACGCCGCACCCCAAGCAATCTGGAGGTGCTCTACGCGCGCTCACGGATCGTGTTGGCGGCCAAGGCAGCACGCATGTCGGCCATCGATCAGGGCGTGCTCGAAATCCACGACGATGAACGGTTCCGGGTTGACTGCGATGAGGCCCGCAATCTCGGTTACGACGGCAAGGTATGCCTCAATCCACGGCAAGTGGAACTGGCCAACCGGTTTTTCAGCCCGAGTGAGCAGGAGATTGACTTCAGCCGGCGCTTGCTCGAGGCCGCCCGCCAGGCCGAAGCCCAAGGCATAGGCACCATCGATTTTGAGGGTCGCATGATCGACGGCCCCCTGATCAAGCGCTGTGAACATATTTTGGCGATGGCCAGCGCGCATCTGCAATAAGGGAGTCAAACGATGAGCAAAAAACTCGCTGCTGAAGTCGAACGGGCCAAGGCCCACTACATCGAGGTGCTGGGGGTATTGCCCGAGCCCATTCGTGCCATGGCCGAATATGCGCCGCAGGCCTTGGTGGCCTACCAGCACTTCAAGGACTATCTCTATCAGCCTGAGGGCCAGGCCGCCTTGGATCTCAAGACCAAGGAGCTGATCTATGTGGTGCTCGACACCGCCACAGGCAATCTGAGTGGGGCCAACAACCATCTGCGCGCAGCTGTCGACCAAGGGCTGACCGTGCCTGAGCTGGCCGAGGCCATGATCCAGGTGATGAACGTGTGTGGCATCACAACCTTCGGACAGACCGGCTACAAGGTCCTGGACGAGGCTAAACGTCTGACGACCAAGAAGTCGGCCTCGCCAGCGCGCAAAGCAGGAGCAGGCCCCAAGGCGGGCGCAGCCGCTTCGCGCCCGCGCCGCGCCAGCGGCAAGCCCGCCCGGTGAGACCGTGGCCGGCCCCTGAGCGAAACCTTACATAGTTGCTGAGCCCGAAGGAGTCATCCATGAAAAAGCTGCTCGTGCGAACCATCCTGACGCTCCTGGGTCTGAGCGCCTGGACGGCAGCCAGCGCGCAAACCGCAGCGCCTGCTTACCCCAATCGCCAGGTTCGCCTGATCGTCACCGGCACGCCGGGTCAGGGTACGGATGTCCTGTCCCGCCTGATCGCACAAAAGCTATCGGAACGGATCAACCAACAGGTCTTTGTCGAGAACAAGGCCGGCGCCGGCGGCAATATTGGCGCTGACTTCGTGGCCAAGGCCCCGGCCGACGGATACACCTTGCTGATGGCCACCAACGCCACCCATGCGGCCAATGCGGCGATGTTCTCGAAGATGCCCTTCGACCCCCTGAAAGATTTCGCGCCCATCTCCATGGTGGGCTTTCTTCCCATGGTCTTGGTGGCCGCTCCCACAGTGCCCGCCAACTCGGTGCGTGCCTTGATCGATGCAGCCCGCAACAACCCTGGCTCGCTCAATGTAGCCATCCCCAGCACCTCGGCGCGCGTCATGCTCCAGATGTTCAACCAGTTGGCCAAGGTCGAACTCTTTCCCATCGCCTACAAAGGCAGCGGCCCCGCCTATACCGATCTGTTCGGCGGCCGGGTGCAACTGACCTTCGACACGGTGGCCGCCGCACTGCCTCATGCCAATGCGGGTACCCTCAAGCCCTTGGCGGTGACCACGGGCCGGCGCTTCGAGGCTATGCCCGATGTACCCACCCTGGCCGAAGCCGGCCTGGCCGGCTTCGACCTCGCCCCCTGGAATGCGCTCATGGCACCCAAGGGCACGCCCCGGCCCATCGTGCAGTACCTCAGTGCCCAGGTGCAGGCGGTGCTGGCCGATCCAGAACTGCGCAAGCGCCTGGTGGACCTGGGCATACAGGCGCAGTCGGGTACGCCCGAACAGCTTGAAGCCTTCGTGCAATCCGAAGCCAAAAAATGGGGCGACCTGGTCCGTCAGGCCAAGATCACGGCCGATTGAATCGGCTCACAGGGGCCGCTGCAGCGCGGCTGCGGCCCTTACTTTTTGTTCCGGGGTGCACGGCGCCGCCACTGGGCTATCCTTCAACGCTTGTGAGCTAGCCGCTGATTGAGGCCGGCCCATAAAAAAAGCACAGCCAAGGAACTCTAGCCATGAATTTGTACCTGCGTTCAACCGCCCTGCTGTTGGCCCTGGCAGCCACTTGCACCCAGGCCCAGACCTGGCCCGATAATCCGATCAAGCTGCTCGCGCCCTCCTCACCCGGTGGCCCGCCCGATGTCTACGCCCGGGCGCTGGCCGACCACCTGAGCAAGGAG
>JBAXEN010000415.1:0-3239 GCA_037140415.1 Betaproteobacteria bacterium
GCGAGAAGTTGACCGCGTTGCAGGCCTGCGCGGCATAGCCACCGCTGTTGCCCGGTCCCCTGCAGGCATTCGCCGCTGCCGCTGCAGGTGCGGCGATGCCCGGGCTGCCGAAGTAGGACGTCTGCGGCGGGTTGGCGGTGTAGCCCGGCACGCTGGATTGGGCGGTGTTGCTGTTGATCTGGCTTCGGCCCGCGCTCTTGCCGCTGCGGCCGAGCGCCGCGCCCTGGTTGAAGGCATCGGACAGGGTTTGAGCCTGGGCCGACAGGCTCAGCGCTGCGATCAGCAGAGCGGCGGTGGTTCGCAGGCTCATGACTTGCGCAGCCTCTGCAAGATCGTGCTCGCGCGCGGCGCGGCCTCGGGGCTTGCGCGCAGCATCGCGTCCAGCGCGTAGTCCAGGCTCACGTCGCCCGAGACCGACAGGTAGGCCGCCTCGGGCGTCGGTGCTGCGCAGCCCGTGCCAGTGCATCGGGGCAGCTCGGGCATCGAGCCCACACCTGATGTGCCCGGCATGCGTTCGTCGGCCAGGGTCAGCACGAACGTCGGAGCGGCGCTGACCTGGAAGCGCGTGAAGGCGTCGGGGTCGATCACCCACGACACACGGCGGGTCTCGATCAGCTCGCCCACCGCCGCCAGGGTCTGGCGCATCGATTGGGCCTTGAGCCCGCGCAGCACCAAGGTGGCACCCGATCGGGCAGCCTGGTCGACCAGCCGCTGCAGGCTGCCGCGCGGCATGTCGAGTGTGATGAAGATGCGCAGCACACTGGTGCCAGTCGCTGCCGGCGGCGGCATGGTGAGCGCTGCACCTTGTCTGGCCATCGCTGCGATGTCGATGCTGCCCGCTGCGGGTGGTGTGGCTGCATCGGGCGCGATGCGGGGGATCGCGCGCGGGGGCTGGGTGGTCAGGCGCTCGGGCGTCGGAAGGGGCTGGGCCTTGAGGGCCCGTGCCATGTCGTCCGGACTTGGCCACTGGGGTGAGGGCCGGGAGGATTGCGATGGAGGTGCCAACTGGGCGAGCGCGACGCACGGCACGAGGACGGCGGCCGAGAGCCAGCGCCAGTGGCTGCGCGATCGTTCAGTAGGCGCCGGCACAGCAGTTCCTCTTGCGAAAGATCTGGTACGCGAAGTCTTCGCCGCTCACCGGATAGGCCTTGCCGGCGCCCCAGATCATGGTGGTGCGGCCGTACGGCTGGCAGCACTGGCCGCCCTCCTTGGCAGTGGCCGGCACTGGATAGACCATCTGCAGCTTGTAGTGGGTCTTGTCCATGATCGGCAGCGGGTAGTAGCCGCACAGACCCTGGCTGCCGGCACCGCTGAAGGTGGTGAGCTGGCGATGCATCTTGGCCGTCATGCGCTGGGCCAGCAGCACCGAGGCTTGCACGCCCCCGATGTGGGTCGTGACGTGGCCCGTCATCGGATAGATCGACCCCTGGCAGCCTGCACACCAGAACAGACTCGCCAAGGGCATGCCTGCACTGGCGGCGACACAGTCGGCAGCGCAGGCCGCCTTGGCGACGACGTTGGCGAACAGAACCGCCTCGGGGTTCAGGATCGCCGCCAGTTCGTCGTCGGCCCACAGCGGGTCGACTTCGGTCAGGTAGGCCAGATCCAGCGGGCCTTTTTCCAGGCAGGGGAAGTCGAGCAGCACTTCCAGCCAGCTCAGGATCGGGTTGGCGTACCAGTGCACCTGGTAGAAGCTGTTGCGGGTTTGGCTGTCGTGGCCCACCTGCGCGCCGCGCGGCACCTCGATGCCGGGATCGATGGCCAGGCCGCCGAGGCCGACCATGCAGAAGGGTGTGCGCGTGACGTCGACCATGCGCACCGGCTCCCAGAAGCCGATCGCCACGCCGATGCGCGGTGGGTTACTGCAGAAGCACACCGGTGAGGACGGGTTGGAGATGTCGGGCTGGCCGTCCGAGACGAGGGTGGCCGAGCCCAGGGTCAACGGAAACATGCAACTCCAGCAGATGTCGGTGATCGGGTTCATGAACTTGCCGTGGCAGGTCGGCCCGGCGGCAACAGGCGTGGCCAGGCCGGCCAGGCTGGCCAGCATCGCCAGGGTGGCGACGAGCCTGTGGCGCAGAGAGGTCAGTGCGGAGCTACAGCAGTTCATCGATCCGCAGCCTCTTGCCGTCCTGCGTGACGAGCGCGGGCACGTGGCGGATCCCGAGCTGGGTGGTGAGGTGGCCTTGTTGGTCATAGAACACCGCCAGCTTCCAGCGCCGCATCAGGTCGAGGTAGGAGCCGCCGGTCAGGATCAGCTTCACCTGGCCTTTACGTTCGCCGAGCAGGCGCTGCGCCCGGTCGAGTTGAGTGGTGTCGCGGGCATCGATGAACAGCAGGGGACGCGACAGCGACACGGTGTCGAGCGGATTGACCCGCGTGCCGGGCGCCACGATGACCCGGCCCTCGGCATCAAAAATGGGGTAAGGCACCTCGATGCTCGGGTCGAAGTGAAAGCTCCGCGCACGGGTGGTCTTGGTGATGCCGGCCACCGGCGCTGGCTGCTCGACCTCGCGCTGGATGCGCGCCTGACTCTCGCGCTGCAGGCGGGACAAGTCGCCGCTGGCCTGCATCTGGCGCAGCTTGGCCTGGATCACCTCGAGCAGGCTGGGCTCTGCAATCGGATAGACCGGCCCGATCACGCCCAGGTCCCGAGCGTGCGCGCCATGGCTGGCGAGCAAGGCGATCGCTGCAATGGCGGTGGTCACCACGGCTTGCAGGCGGGCCCTGGGCTCAGAACAGCGCATGGGCGCGCCCGATGATCTGGGCCTGCGACACCCAGCCGGTGAGCCCGTACCTGGAATCCAGGCTGTCCGGGTGCGGGGAACGCACGTAATAGGCGCCATCCGGCAGCGTGCCGGTGGGCCCGGGTTCGAGCGTCAGTCCTTGTCGGCTGAGCGGCTTGGCTCGGCCCACGGCGTGGCCATTGACGAAGTAGTCACGCTCCACCTGGGTCACCACGTCGCCGGACATGCCGGCGATCTCTTTGATGAACGTGGCGCCGGCCGGGTAGGGGCCGCCACCGAGCCAACGAAAAGCCACGTAGTCGCCCCTGCCGGGCTGCTCACCTCGGTGGATCAGGAAGAGCCGGACCGGCAGGCTCTCCGTGACGTTGAGTGCCACCGTGAAGTGCGCATCGAACCACGCGGCGGCCAGCGCTGCCAACAGGTAGACGAGGGTCCAGCGTTTGAAGTGCCGGATCAGCCGCTCGCGAAAAGCCGCGCGGTCGAAGCGCCGGA
>JBAXEN010000416.1:0-3237 GCA_037140415.1 Betaproteobacteria bacterium
GGCCACCAAGCAGGCTGAAGACACGGCTAAATACAACCAATTCCTTCAAGAGCAGAGTCTCGGCCTTGCTGGACTTCGATGGTGGCCTGGGCAACGACAGTTTTGTGATCCTGGGCGGGGCCGCGGGCAGCGTCACCCGCGGTGGCTCCGGTAAGGATGAGTTCGTCAGCGGCTCGCGCGGTGGCCTGCGTTTTGAGGGCGGCGATGGCAATGACGTCTTCATCGGCGGCTCGGGTGCCGACATCATCGACATGGGTGCCGGTGAAAACACCATTTCAGGCGGCCAGGGCAATGACCAGATTCGCCTGAGCGGCAGCTTTGACACGGTCGATGCCGGCGACGGCGATGACCTCATCACTCTGTCATTGGCCGGTGCGGCCAAGATTGACGGCGGCGCCGGCAATGACCGGGTGGTGCTGGACACCTTCAGCTCGGCCGGACCCTTGCAGTTCAACCACCACCAGTTGGTGGTCAACTCTGCGGGCAGCAAGCAGCGCGCTGTGGACTTCAACGACACCGTCGAGCTCATCGTGCTCAACGACCTGGCCACGCAAACGGTGATCCAGTCCGGCTATGACGCGGCCAATGCGCCCGCCAGCTGGGGCCAGACCGACCTCACGCTGGACGCCGCGGGCCTGCTCGATGTGGGCACCTACAGCGCCAAGCTGGTGGCGCAGCAAGCCACCTTCAACATTTCGGCCGGCGGCATTCGCGGTACCGTGAACACCGATCTGGCCGAGTTGACCCTGGTCAACCGCGGCACGGCGGGTGCGGCAGCAGATCAGAGCATTGTGCTGCGCGAGGCCGACGATCTGCGCATCGTGAGCAGCGGACGCCTCAATGGCGGCCTGTACGCGGCCCAGGGGTCCATCGACCTGGGCCTGGTCGCCCGCGAAGCCGAGCTCACGCTGGCCTCGGGCGTGATCGCCACGGGCGCCGGTGGCAACCTGAGCATTCGCGCCGACGACATCGACTTCGCGTCTGGCAACAACCAGGTCTACGGCAGCGGCACCCTGACCGTGCGCGCCATGTACGACGCGCAAAACTACCGCATAGGCGGGGCAGGGCAGTCCAACTTTGGCTACGACTATTCCGCAGGGGTGGATTCGGGCTACATGGAACTGGGCTCGCGCGATATGTCGGCGCTGGCCAATGGTTTCAGTCAGATCACCATCGGCCACCGCACGGCCGGCGGCATCATGCGCATCGGCGACCTCGAAGACGGGCCTTTGGGCAATGACTTTGTGTTCTCTGCCCGCCTAGACGATGTCACCACCTTCTTGGCCGACCGGATGGAAATCGTGGGCGACGTGCAGTCCACTCAATTGCTCACGCTCAATGCGCGCGCACTCGTGGTGGAGCGTCAAAACCAGCGCAGCCCCCTGGGGGCGCCTGACTCCGGACTGAAGGGGCCGCAGTTGTTCATCAACGTGGATGAGCAGATGCTGGTTTCTGGCTGGGTGATTGCCGACCAGCTGATCGACATCCGGGTCACCAACAGCACCGGTGTGGGGGGCTTCGTCGGCTATGGCAGCGAGGTCAACAGCTTCACCGCTGACAAAGGCAGCACCATCCAGACGCTGGCCGCCAACAGCCGGGTCTTGCTGACCACCTCGCACTCTGTCTATAGCGCCACCGGCATCTATGCCGGTGTTGAGGGCGGCACAGGCGCATCGGTGCAGATCGACGCAGGCACCGGTTTGAGTCTGCTCGAAGGCGGCACCGTGGCCACCCGCTACGACCGTGGCAGCATCGTCCTCAAGGGCGGCAGCTACATCCACCTGTTGAGCGGCAGCGCGGTGGTCTCGGGCGCGCGCTTTAACACCGAACTCTTGCTGCTGGGGCCGTTTACCAGCGGTGAGGTGGTGACGGCCACTGTCAATGGCACGGCGGTCAGCTACACCGTTCAGGCGGGCGACATCCAGGCGCAAAGCACAGACACCGTGGCCCGCGTAGCCACGGGCCTGGCTGCGGCCATCAACGCTCAGGCGGCCCTCAGCGCGGCTTTGACCGCATCGGCCTCTGGCGCGCGCATCGCTTTTGCGGCCAGGGTGGCCGGCACGGCCTACACCGTGGTTCCCACGGGCGACAAGCTCAACGCCGTGGACGTGCCCGTGCTCACCGGCACCGAATCCACCCTGACCCTGAGCACCCAGGGTGAAATGACCCTGGCCGGCTCCTTGACTGCGGCGGGCAAGATGACGCTGCAGGCCAGCGAAGTCAAAGACGAGTTTGCCGACTACTTCAACAGCTTGAGCGGCGCGCAGCTGACCCAGACCGGCAGCCAGGCCGATGCCGCGAGCATCGTGGCCGGCCTTCAGGCCAACCAGAGCTTCAAGGACAACAGCAAGCTCGCGGCCTTGTTCACCGGCGGCACGCTGACCATCGATGCCGACAATGCCGTGCTCGTGTCCTTGGCCAACTACGTGCCTTTTGCCGAGTTGCCCGAGGCCACGCGCAACGCGATTGCCTCCGCCCAGGGCTACCAGACCATGGCCACGGGGGGCTACTTCAACCCGACCAGCGGGCGGTTTTTCACCACCATCCAGGACGGCCCGGTGGTGGGCTACGACATCGATGCCATCAACTGGGGCAGTACCGCCAAGCCCGCTAAAGGCACGGCATTTGCCGCACTCAGTGCCGCGCAGCAGCAGGTCATCGCCAGCGCGCTGGGCTACAGCATGCACAGTGGCACCGTCTTCTACAACCGCTTGGCCCAAGGCCAGGAGGTGGTCACGGGCTTTGCGCAAGGGGTGTCTGCGGACTATGACAACAGCCGTATCGACTGGGCTGCTGCGGGCCTGGCGGCACCGGCTGCCAACGCCACCTTTGCCCAGCTCAGCGCTGCCCAAAAGCTGGTGGTGGCCAACAGCCTAGGCTACTTGTTCGACTACGAGCGCATCGCCTATGAGGACTGGTCCAGCGTTCCCTTTGACTACAGCACCGTCAGCCGGGCCGAATGGACCGAGGCCTCCAGCCTGAACTTTGCACTGGTCATTTCGGACAAGCAGTGGGGCACCGTGGCCAAACCGGCCACCGGCACGCCGTACTCGGCCCTGACCGCCGCGCAGCAAGCCGTGGTGGACCAGTACGTCAAGTTTGTGCCGACGCAAACCGATCTGTTCACGCTCAGCGGCAGCTTCACCGCCGGCCAGACCTTGTCGCTCGTGCTCAATGGCAGCACCCTGAATTACACCGTCCAGGCCAGCGACATAGGCGCCGACGCCGCCGCCACGC
>JBAXEN010000417.1:0-3200 GCA_037140415.1 Betaproteobacteria bacterium
GAAGGTCAGAAGACGCGCGACATCACCGGCGGTCTGCCGCGGGTGGCCGAGCTGTTCGAGGCCCGCACACCCAAGGACAAAGGCATCTTGGCCGAGATGACCGGTACGGTCTCCTTCGGTAAGGAGACCAAGGGCAAGGTCCGGCTGCAGATCACCGACCCGGAAGGCAAGGTCTGGGAAGAACTGGTGCCCAAGGAGAAGAACATCCTCGTGCACGAGGGCCAGGTGGTCAACAAGGGCGAGAGCATCGTCGACGGCCCGGCCGATCCGCAGGACATCCTGCGCCTGCTGGGCATGGAAGAGCTCGCGCGCTACATCGTTGATGAGGTGCAAGACGTCTACCGCCTGCAGGGTGTGAAGATCAACGACAAGCACATCGAGGTGATCGTGCGCCAAATGCTGCGCCGTGTCGTGGTCGAGAATCCGGGCGATTCGAGCTATATCGGCGGCGAGCAGGTCGAGCGCTCGGCCATTCTCGACACCAACGACGCGCTGCGCGGCGAAGGCAAGATCCCGGCTTCCTTCAGCAACTTGCTGTTGGGCATCACCAAGGCTTCGCTGTCGACCGACTCCTTCATCTCGGCGGCCTCCTTCCAGGAGACCACCCGCGTGCTCACCGAGGCTGCCATCATGGGCAAGCGCGACGAGTTGCGCGGCTTGAAGGAAAACGTCATCGTCGGGCGGCTGATCCCTGCCGGCACCGGCCTGGCTTATCACGAGGCCCGCAAGGCCAAGGACGCCATGGACGAGGCCGAGCGGCGCGAGATCGCCGATGCCGAAGCGGCTGAGCTGCAAGCAGCCACCGCTGCCAGCGAAGACAGCTCGAGCGCTGCCGTCTAAGCAGTCAGCGCGGCCCCAATCGGGCTTCGGTCGGCCCCGCGTCGCAAGACGCGGGGCTTTTTTATGCCTCACCGCAGCCGCGTTCGTCCGGCTGCGGTTGAGCCCCGCCCGCGACTGGGCTAAAGTGGGTGCTCACCATGAGTACTCAGACCCTGCTTCTTGTCATCCTGGCGGCCGTGCTGTTTTTTTGGGCTGTGGGCGCCCACAACCGGCTGGTGCGCTTGAGCAATGCGGTGGCGGCCGAGCACGAGCCCATTGACGCGCACTTGCGCGCGCGTGCCCAGTTGTTCGAACAATGGCTGGCGCTGGCGGACCTGTTGCAGCCCGAAGAGCGTGCGCCGCTGGAGCAGTCGCTGGAGGCGCTGCGCTCGGCGCTTGGCGCTTTGCGCCAGCGCCCATCGTCGGCGCGCGAGTTGCACCGGCTGATTGACGCTGGCCAGCGCTGCGAGCGCGAGCGTGCTGCACTGTGCGCGCTGCCTCAGGTGCAGCAACTCGCTGCCGTCGATCCTGGCTGGCGCCAGGCGATGTCGCAATTGCAGGAGCTCGACGAGCGCTTTGCCGCGCTGGCCCAGGCGCACCGGGCCAGCGTGCAGCAATTTAACGAAGCCGTCTGCGAGTTTCCGGCCCTGTTGGTGGCCCGGATGGTGGGGCTCAAGCCCTTGCCCGACCTGCTGGAGCCGCTCGAACTGGTGGAGCCAGGCCGGGCGCAGTCCTGAAAGGGGCCTGCCCGTCCCGTCTGGCAGCATGGCAAGGCCTTGTCTTACACAGCGCTCGGTTTATAGTCGGGTCAGACCGCAGACGCTGATCTGACGGACGCATTGTGGGGGTGCTGTGCCGCAGGGGGCATCATCGCCGGGAACGCAACACAAGGAGACTCCATCATGAACCTTCGCAACGGGCCTGCTGCGCTGGCCCTGCTCACCGCTTTGTTCGCCGGCGGCGCTTTTGCGCAAGCTGCTGCGCCCCAGGACATGCTCTACACCCGCAGCCTGGCAGCGACCTGTGCCAATTGCCACGGCACTGCCGGCCAGGCCGCCGCAGGCTCGGCCAATGCCACGCTGGCCGGTCGCGGCAAGGACGACATCGTCACCCAGATGAAGGCTTTCAAGAGCGGCGCCCGCCCGGCCACTGTGATGCACCAGCTGGCCAAGGGCTACAGCGATACGCAAATCGAGGCCATCGCCGCTTATTTCGCGGCCCAGAAAAAATAAGGAAAGCGCCATGAGCTCCAAGCCACTGTCTCGTCGCCATCTGCTCCAAAGCGCCAGCGCCATGGCCTTGCTGGGCCTGTCTGGCTGCGCCACCACCTCCATCCCCCAGCGCGCCAAAGTGCTTGTGGTCGGGGGCGGCTATGGCGGCGCCACCGCTGCCAAGTATGTGCGCTGGCTGTCTGACTACAAAATTGATGTGGTGTTGATCGAGCCGCAGGAAGCCTTCGTTTCCTGCCCGATCTCCAACCTGGTGATTTCCGGCGTCAAGCAAATGGCCGATATCACGACGCCCTATTCGGCGCTGGCCAGCCGCCATGGCGTGACCGTGGTGCGCGACATGGCCAAGGCCATCGACACCCGGGCCAAGACGGTCACCTTGGCCGGTGGAGCCAGCATAGGTTACGACAAGCTCATCGTCTCGCCCGGCATTGATCTGCAGTTCGACAGCATTGAAGGTCTGCGCCAGGCCAACGAATCGGGCCAGATCCTGCAAGCCTGGAAGGCCGGCCCCGAGACCCTGGCGCTGCGCCGCCAGCTCGAAGCCATGCCCGATGGTGGCGTCTTTGCCATCACCATTCCCGAGGCGCCTTACCGCTGCCCCCCCGGCCCCTATGAGCGTGCCAGCGTGGTGGCCGCCTATTTCAAGGCCTACAAGCCGCGCAGCAAGGTGCTCATTCTCGATGCCAACCAGGACGTCACCTCCAAGGGGCCGCTGTTCAAGCGGGTCTGGAACGAGCAGTACAAGGACATCCTGGAATACCGGCCGCAGCACAAGGCCACCGCGGTCGATGCCAAGGCCGGTCTGATCAAGTTCGAGATCCAGGACGACGTCAAGGCCCAGGTGCTCAACGTGCTGCCGTCCATGCGGGCCGGCGCCATTGCGGTGCAGACCGGGCTCAACAACCAAGGCAGCAACCGCTGGTGCGGCGTTAACTACCTCAACTTCGAGTCAACGGCCGCCAAGGATGTGCATGTGCTGGGCGACTCCATCCAGATCGCCCCGGCCATGCCCAAGAGCGGCCACATGGCCAACAGCCATGGCAAGGTGGCAGCAGCGGCCATCGTGGCTGAGCTGTCGGGCTGGCCCATCAATCCGGCGCCCATGCTGACCAACACCTGCTACAGCTTCATCGACCCCAAAATGACCAT
>JBAXEN010000418.1:0-3181 GCA_037140415.1 Betaproteobacteria bacterium
TATCTGGCGTTCAGCTTTGCCGCGGCCTTCAGGACCGAGCCGGTGCTCACCCATATCCGCGACCAACTGGGCCCGGCCCATCTGCGCATCTTTCAGGGCGATGCCCTGCAGATACAAGCCAGCCGAGCGGCCGGCGAGCGTTTTGCCAGGCGCAGCACCTTGCACCCGGATGCCGCCCAAAGCCTGAGCCGCGTGGCCAAGCTCAGCCTGGATGCGATGGAGCAACTGCAGCTGCCCCTGCTGCACGGCAGCAACGCCTGGGCCGTGGCCGGCCGGCGCACCGCCAGTGGCAAGCCCTTGCTGGCCGGTGACCCGCACATCAGCTATGGCCTGCCCAGCACATGGTACGAAGCGCATCTGCAGGCGCCCGGCTTTGAGCTCTATGGGCACCACCTGGCGCTCATGCCCTTTGCCCTGCTGGGCCACAACACGCAGTTTGGCTGGAGCCTGACGATGTTCCAAAACGACGATGTGGACTTCGTTGCTGAAAAAGTCGACCCCCACCATCCCAATCAGGTCTGGCACCAGGGGCGCTGGGTGGCGCTGCAAGAGCGCAACGAAACCCTGGCGGTCAAGGGGCAAGCGCCGGTGAGCATCAGCATCAGGCACTCACCCCACGGGCCCTTGATCACCGATGTGTTCAGGCCGGTGCTGGCGCCGCAGGCCGTCGCGCTGTGGTGGACGTTTCTGGAGTCCGACAACCCGCTGCTGCCAGCCTTCTACAGCCTCAACCGCGCAGCCAGCCTGCCGGCCGCGCGCGCTGCGGTCCGTCAGATCCATGCGCCCGGGCTCAATGTGGTGTGGGCGAGCGCGGCTGGCGACATCGCCTGGTGGGCGGCCGCCCGCCTACCGCTCAGGCCCGCTGGAATAGACCCCGGCTTTGTGCTCGACGCCGCGCGCGGCGAAGCGGTCAAGACCGGCTTCGCCCCCTTCAGCGAGAACCCGCAACTTGAGAATCCGGCACAAGGCCATATCGTCTCGGCCAATCAGCAACCGACCGGCCCCCTGCCGCCTGCGGGCTACTACAACCTGCCGCAAAGAGCCCGGCGCATCGAAGCAGCCCTGCAAGACCCCCACCGGCGCTGGCGCATGCAAGACGCCCAGGCTCTGCAACAAGACACGAGCAGCGACTATGGCCCAAGCCTGCTCAAGCACATGCTGCCGGCGGTGCAGGCCCGCACGTCCAGGGATGCGGCGCTGCTGCAGCAGCTCAAGGCATGGGATGGTCGCCACGATATCGGCGGCAGCAGCGCCACCGTCTTCACCCAGTGGCTCTATGAGCTCGCCCGAGCCAGTCTGCTCGACGAATTGGGCCCCACCCATTTCGACAACCTGCTCAAGACACGCGCGATCGACCACGCCCTGCCCCGCCTGCTGGCCGATGCCGCCTCGCCCTGGTGGGACGACCGCCAAACGAGCGCTGTGGAGACGCGCGAAGACATCGTGCGCAAAGCCTGGCAGTCGGCGCTCGATCATCTGACGGGTCTTTACGGGCCCGAGCCTGCACGCTGGAGCTGGGGCAGCGCGCACACGGTGAGCCACGGCCACCCGCTGGGCCGGCAAAAGCCGCTGGACCGGGTGTTTGATGTCGGGCCCTTTGAGGTGCCGGGCGGGCGCGAGACCGTCAACAACTTCTCGCACCCGCTGGGGCCTGCGCCCTGGAAGGTGAGCTACGGGCCCTCCACCCGCCGGGTGATCGACTTTGCAGCGCCGGGGCAAGCCCTGGGCATCAATCCGGTGGGTCAAAGCGGTGTGCTGTTTGACCGTCACCATCACGACCAGGCCGAGGCCTTCCACCAGGGGCGTTATGTGCCGCAGCATCTGCTGCAGGCCGATGTGCAGGCCCATGCGCGCAGTCAGCTCACGCTCAAGCCACTGCAGTAGAGCCGCCAAGGATCAGGCGGGGGCCTTGTCCATGCGCCAGGCGCCCCAGGCCGCCAGCAAGCTGAGCAGGGCCACCGGCACCGAGACCCAGAACACGCTGCCCAATCCCCAATGGCTCGAGAGCATGCCGCCGGCCACGCCGCCCAGCACCCCGGGTAGACCATAGGCCACGATGGTGTAGAGCGCCTGCCCCCGCCCACGCATCTGGCCCGGGAAATGTTGCGACAGCCAGGTCACGCAAACCGTATGGTGGGCGGCAAAGGTAAGGGCGTGCAGACTCTGGGCCAGCAGCAGCGCCCACAGCTGATCGGCCGCGCCGGCGGTGACCAGCATGCGCAGCACCATCACCGCGGCGCAAGCCATCAGCCAGACCGTCGGCCGCCAAAGCGGTAGCCAGCGAGATTGGGTAAAAAACCAAAGCACCTCGACCAGCACCGACAGCGCCCACAGCAAGCCGATGGTGGTCTTGCTGTAGCCCAACTCGTCCAGGTAGAGGGAAAAGAACCCATAGATGCTGATATGCGCCAGCACATGAAAAAACGCGGAGGCGAAAAACAAGAGCACCGCCTTCTGTCGCAGCAAGGGCCACACGCTTTCCTTGTCTTCGTGGGCCGGCACCGCCTCGCGCACGCTCGGCAGGGCCCAGGCACTGGCCGCCACCGCCGCAATGGTGATCAGGGTCAGCAGCGGAAATTGCGCCATGCCGTGGCGTTCAAACCACCAGCCCGCAGCAATGACCGTCAGCAGAAAGCCGACCGAGCCAAACACCCGCACATGGCCATAGCGGCGCGCATCAAATTGCCCTTCGCGGCTGACCAGTTGAATCACCAGGGCCTCGGCCATGGGCATCATGCCGCTGGTGTGGGTGAACAGCAGCAGCAAGACCACAAACAACCAGACCACGCCGCCGTCAAACCACAAGCCCAGAGAAATCAGCAGCGAGGCGCTGGCGCCATAGCGCAGCAGCCAGGTCCGGCGGCCCGTGTGATCACTCAGCCAACCCCAGCCATAGGGCGCAATCATGCGGCTGGCCGATTGCAAGGACACCAGCACGCTGATGGCCACCAGGCTCAGCCCCATCTCCTTGAGCCACAGGGGCAGGTAGGGGTTGAAAAAACCGATGTGCGCAAAATAGGTGGCCACCAGGGCCGACAGAGCGGCCAGCGATCGCGATTGGGGCATGGTCGGTCCCGCTCAGGCCGTCAGGCCCGCGCTCCAGCCCGGCCCAGCCGGGCGCGGCGGGCGCCTAAGGACGGGGGCAGAGTCGGGATGGAACAGGGCGCAGGCTGAGCAAAAA
>JBAXEN010000419.1:0-3148 GCA_037140415.1 Betaproteobacteria bacterium
TGCGGAATACGATAAAGCAGTATTTGTAGATAAAGCTTTTATAGATAATTATACTCGCCCGGCATGGTATTTTGATCAAGGATGCGCAGGCGCTGGAGCTGGCCCATCAGGTGCGGGTGGTGGCGTTTGACAAGACGGGCACCCTGACAGTGGGGCAGCCGCGTTTGATCTCCTTCGAGGTGGGGGGCGGCCAAGACCGGGCGGCGTTGCTGGCAGCGGCGGCGAGTCTGCAAAGCGGCAGTGAGCACCCTCTGGCGCGTGCGGTCCTGGCCCAGGCGCGGGCCGAGGGCTTGAGCTGGTCGGCGCCGCAAGCGCTCGTGTCAGTGGCCGGCCGCGGTGTGGAAGGCCGCACCGGTGGCTTGCGTTACCGCATTGCCAGTGGCCGTTGGTTGGTTGAGTTGGCCCTGCCGCTGGGCCCGCTGGCCGAAGCGGCCGAGCGCCTGCAGCAGAGCCAAGGCGCAACACTGTCGGCCCTGCTGCGTGAGGATGGCCAGCAGTGGCGGGTGCTGGCGCTGCTGGCCTTTGCCGACGAGCCCAAGCCGGGTGCGCGGCAGGCGCTGGCTGCGCTGCGCGAGCGCGGCTTGCGGGTGGTCATGATCTCGGGCGACAACCGGGCGGCTGCGCTGGCCATGGGCGCGCGTTTGGGTTTGGCCGAGGATGAGGTGTTGGCCGATGTGTTGCCCGCCGACAAGGCGCAGGCGGTGCAGAGCCTGCGCCAGCATGGGCCCGTGGCCATGGTGGGTGATGGTGTCAACGACGCCCCGGCGCTGGCCGCGGCCGATGTGGGCATGGCCATGGGCACCGGCACCGATGTGGCCATGAACGCGGCCGGTATTACCTTGATGCGAGGCGAGCTGGGGCTGGTGGCTGCTGCGCTGGATATTTCGCACCGCACCGTGGTCAAGATCCGGCAGAACTTGTTCTGGGCTTTTGCTTACAACGTGGCCGGAATTCCGCTGGCGGCGTTGGGTTACCTCAGTCCGATGCTGGCCGGCGCCGCCATGGCGCTGTCGAGCATCAGCGTGATGGGCAATGCGCTGTGGTTGCAGCGCTGGCGCCCGGGCGAGCGCTGAGGGGGCCGGGGCGCTGCAGCCTTTGCGGCCGGTTTGTTGAGCGCATAGGTCGGCTCCTACAAACCGGCGGCGCAATGGCTGGGCTGGCCCGCTGGGCCTGCCCGGTAGCATCCTGGCTTCGATATCGGCGCTTTCTCGGCCGGCATTGGACCGAGCGGGCTGCGCTGCGCGCAGCCGCCGCATCACAAAAAATGGGGAGACATCTTATGGAATTCGTACAAGCTGCGCTGGCGCGGCCGGCCGAGGGTTTGGGTGTGGACGTTCAGCCGTGGCCTGCGGGCCAGCGTGGCGGGCTGAGCCTGGCGTCGGTGGGCAGCTCACGCGGGCGGGCGCGCGCCGGCGCGGCCGAGTTGGTCTTGCTGCACCGCTTGCGGGCCAGTCGCGCCGGACCGGCCGGCGTGCGCGTGCCCGAAGAGGCGGCCCGGGTGATCGAGCTGACCGCCAATGCTTGGTTATAGTGCTCATCTTCCGGAAAACCCTGATAAGCCTCATCGTCCGAACAGGTCATGATTGGGCTTTCGCCTAAAAATGGAGCGTAGAGCATGAAACTTGAAGTCAATGGAAAGGTGCGTGAGCTCGATGTTGAGCCCGACATGCCCCTGTTGTGGGCCTTGCGCGATGAGCTCGATGAAAAGGGCCCCAAGTTCGGCTGTGGCATTGCCCAGTGCGGCGCTTGCACGGTCTTGCTCAACGGCGAGCCGGTGCGTTCGTGCTCCTACCCGGTCTCGGCCGCCAGCGGCCAGAAGGTGATGACCATCGAGGGGCTGGCCAACAAGGACAAGCTCCACCCCGTGCAGCAGGCCTGGATTGATCATCAGGTGCCCCAGTGTGGCTATTGCCAGGGCGGCCAGATCCTCGCTGCGGTGGCTTTGCTCAAGAAAAAGCCCAAGCCCTCTGACCAGGACATCGACGCGGCCATGACCAACATCTGCCGCTGCGGCAGCTATGCCCGCATCCGCAAGGCCATTCACGCTGTGGCAGCCAAGGGGGTGCGCGCATGAACACCGACCTGCAAGCCGTGCAGCGCCCGGATCGGCGCTTTTTCCTCAAGACCTCGGCCACCGCCGCCGCCGGCCTGAGCCTGGGCTTTTACCTGCCGGGCCGCAGTGACGCGAGCAATGCGCCCCGTCTGAATGCCTGGGTCGAGGTGCGCGCCGATGACACCGTGGTGATCCGTTATGCCCGCGCTGAAATGGGCCAGGGCAGCCGCACTTCAGCGCCCATGCTGGTGGCCGAAGAGCTTGACGCCGATTGGAGCCGGGTGAAGGTGGAGTACGCCACCGCCCATGAGAACCTGGCCTCCAAGCGCGCTTATGGCGACATGGCGGCAGTGGGCAGCCGCACCATCCGCCAGTCGCAGGAATATCTGCGCAAGGCGGGCGCGACAGCCCGCCATATGCTGGTGGCAGCAGCGGCCCAGCAATGGGGCGTGCCCGCGGCTGAATGCACCACCGCCAAGGGCCGGGTCATGCATGCCGCCAGCAAGCGCTCCATCAGCTATGGCAAGCTGGCCGAGGCGGCCGCCAAGATCGAGCCGCCCAAAGAAGTCCAGCTCAAGGACCCCAAGTCCTGGACCATTGTTGGCAAGCCCATTGCGCGGGTCGATATTCCTGACATCGTGACTGGCCGCATACGCTACGGCATTGATGCGCAGGTGCCAGGGATGTTGCATGCCGCAGTCGCAGCCTGCCCCGTCTTCAATGGCAAAGTGCGCAGCATGGACGCGTCCAAGGTGCAAAACCGCCGGGGCATCGTCAAGGTGCTCAACCTGGGCGAGTTCGTGGCGGTGGTGGCCGACAACTACTGGCGCGCCAAGGAGGCGCTGCGTGAGGTGGCCATCGACTGGGATGTGGGCACCAACGGCCAGCTCAGCAGCGCGTCCATCATGGAGCACTTCAAAGGCGGCTTCGACCAGCCCGAGCTGGCGGT
The DNA here is from genome assembly GCA_037140415.1 of Betaproteobacteria bacterium. Classification (GTDB taxonomy): domain Bacteria; phylum Pseudomonadota; class Gammaproteobacteria; order Burkholderiales; family Burkholderiaceae_C; genus Polaromonas. The sequence goes on from JBAXEN010000419.1 coordinate 3,003, forward strand.
CGCTCGCAACGACGGCAATACCAACGACGCCCTGGCCAAAGCCGGCAAGGTGATCGAGGCCGAGTACTACACGCCTTATCTGGCGCATGCCACCATGGAGCCCATGGTCTGCACCGCCTGGCTGCAGGCCGACAAGCTCGAGATCT
>JBAXEN010000420.1:0-3100 GCA_037140415.1 Betaproteobacteria bacterium
AGCCAGCGGGCGTCCTGTGTCGAAGGCGCCCGCACTTCAGTCTTGACGGTTTGGCTGTGGCCGTTGATAGTCACTCTGACAGTGGCCCTGTAGGTGTTCATGCTGTATTTGTGCGCAACAGCGTAGCCCGAGGACTGCCGCGCGCGTGATCGTCAGCAGAGGAGGGCAAGGACTTGTCCTGCCTTCGGCCTTTGGTGCTCAATGGCCGATCTGATCTCACATGACATGACCTGATCTATTTCACGAGATCGGCTCATAGGCTGAGCCCTCGGGCTGTAAAGATAGCCAGGCGAGGTGGCCTCATTGATGCAGCCTGATCAATGCATAGGCGTATGAGGGCCTGCGATGGGCCGCGGGACTCTCGCTGTCTCGGCCGCCAGCACGGGACAGCCTTGTGCGTTTAAACCCCCGTGCCGGTCGTTTAAACGGATGCCTCCAAGGTTTAAATGCCTGGCTTGACGGTTTAAACCCGCACCTTGTCGGTTTAAACGCCCGCCTCGAATGTTTAAACGGCGCTCGGCCAGGATTTAAACGCTTGCTTCAGTCCCAACCCGCCGACCACAGGCGGTTTACACCTTGGTTCAGATCAGGCGCGGGCATCAGTGAACCCAGGGGCAAGACGGTGTTGGCTTCAAAGGGCAGCCTAGTCATGCTGTCGACGGTGTTCAGTTGCGACCAGGATTGGACGCACTGCAGGCCAATCAGGGTGAGGCTGATGCCCGCCCACAGGCGCAGTGGCGGCATGCGCCGCGCCACGATGCGCCATTGCCACAAGCCAAAGAGCATGATGCCCGCCGCGCGCGCGAGATCGTAATAGGCAGCCCGCCACGGCAGGTCGAGCATGTAGAAAGCCCAAGGCATGGCCAGGTAGAGGACCAGCAGGCAGATGGATCCGCCGATCGCGGTGACCGACAGATGCAGGATGAAGTCATCGCGCCGGGCGTGCAGCCAGCTTGCCGCCGACCAGGCCAGGCACCAGAGAACCAGCAAGGCCGTCTCAAGGGCAAAGCCAGCCGCAAAGGAGGGCAGGTCGGTCAATTCAACCCGGTGAAGATGGATGAGCCCAGCGTAGAGTGCCAGGTACAGCCCTACAAGAGCTGCTGCGACCAGGGGCTTGGCGAGTTGCTTCATGGTGCCGCCTTGGTGGCGGGCTGCCAGCGGGAAGTCTTCATCACCAGAAGCAGGGCTGCTTGAGCGGTTTTTTCATCCATGCCAGTCAGGTCAAGTGATACCAGCAATGCGTTTGGCCCCTGCACCTTGGAGACATATCGGAAGCGGTAGTCATGCAGGCCGGGCAGGTGCTTAACAGGGCGGCGGCAGCCATACACGAGCAGCGCAAGCGCCTCAACGTTTTGCATGCTCTGCTGCCGGCACATCCAGGGCGGTGTGCCACGCTGTGATTCAGGCAACTCACGGGTACTGTTCAGGCGCCGCTCAAGGAGGTTGCTCATTTGCCAGGGCGAGAGGCTGCTGCTGCTCAGCCAGACCGACTCGCTGTTGATGCGACCGGCACTGCGGCCTGGCATCAGCGAGACGCCGACGCCGGCGTTACAGACTTGCTCGAGTTCGACATACGGGCGCGAGGCATCGGCCGAATGCTCGGTCCGGCAGGGGTTGTCCTTGTTGAGGTCGCCCCTGACGGTGAAAGGGCCGAGCGTGCGCTCTGGCGTGGGGCTGCTTTCCATGGCCTGGACTTGATGCTGACCGAATTGGACGGCCTGCGACGCCACCTGTTTGAGCAGGTTCGGTTGGTCGGGTGGTTGACCGCCATGGATGCCCTTGTAGAGCTTGAGCAATGCCTCTGCGGGCACAGCCATGCCCACCAGTTGATGGCGTGTGCTGGTGGCCACGTTGACACCCACCACCTGACCTTGCGCATCAAACATGGGCCCGCCGCTCATGCCGCGGTTGATGGCACCGCTAAATACCAGCAGGGTTTTGGGGTCGTCGTTCATGACCCCGTTAAAGGTGCCACTGACGATGCCCACCTCAAAGCCGCCAGGCTTGCCCATGGAAAAGCCAATCTCGCCCCGGGCCGGGCGACTGCTGCGCAGCGGCAGCAGGGGCAGGCCGGGGGGCTTTTCGAGTTGGAGCAGGGCGAGGTCGTTGACGACGTCCAGCGCCAGAATGCGCGCCTCAATCTGCTCGGTTCCAGCGGTGACCACGGAAATACGGTGTTGCGCGGGCTCGTACAGCGCTTCTGTGACGGCGTGGTAGTTGGTCACCACCAGATCGGGCCGAAAGGCGACAAATCCGCTGGCCCCCGCCGACGTGCCACGGTTGCCTTTGACCTCAATCCGAATCTCTACGACCGACGGCCGCAGACGCTTGAACGCCGATTGCGCCGAGAGATCAGTAGCCCATGCAGTTCCCCCGATGGCCCAAAAGAGCAGGGTGATCAGCAAGATCTGAGCAGATGGTTTTTGAAAAGAACGGAGGAAGTAGCGGTGCATAGGAGTAGGGGCGATTAGACCCTTGGCGCAGGCTCACCGGGTGAGCCTGCAGCGAATCAACATTGTGACGCTGTGGCTTTGGTTCCCGCTGAGTCCGTACAAAGGAGTACTGCTGAGCGCGCGCAAGAACTTAGCTGTTTGCACAGTTGGACGGGCATCCCCTTATGGAGGTGTGCTGGGTGCCTTTTATTCGATATGAAAGTTGAAAGCGTGTCCTCCATACCTATTTTTCAGTCGGCGTCTGAGGAGATCAAGTGGCTGCAACTCGATGCAGACTTGGGCTGTATCAAGACCCAGCACCGTCTTGGCTTGCTTTACCTTCAATCTGCATGTGGGCTTGCGGACTTGTACCAGGCCTACAAGTGGCTCTTCATTTCTTTGGCCCTGGGTAATGTGTCAGCGCAAGCCGACCTTGTCGCGGTCAATGCCCGTTTGGGCAGCGACGACGCCGATGAGGCGTACGAGCTTGCGCAGTGTTGGTTCGAAGAAAAATTTGACGAAAGCTGCGAAGGGGATGAAAGCCGGTGGTCGCCTGATTTGTTGAGGTGGCGATTTGCACCCTCCTTGGTCCATTAGATTGGAACAGCAAGCCTGCCCCCGATGGCCACCCAAACTCCCCCACTTATGGCCACGTCAAACTCCCCCAC
>JBAXEN010000421.1:0-3087 GCA_037140415.1 Betaproteobacteria bacterium
ACGGTGGGGTTGCTGCTCATGGCAAGTCCTGGTCAGGGCGCGAGGCAGGCGCTGAGCTTGTGGCTCAGCAGGCCGGCGGCATCGTCCCAGCTGATGGAGATGCCGATTGTAGAAAGGTCGACGGTTTTCAGGCCCGCGTAGCCGCAGGGGTTGATGCGTTCGAAGGGTTGCAAGTCCATGGCGACGTTCAGCGCCAGGCCATGGTAAGTGCAGTGGCGGCTGACCTTGATGCCCAGCGCAGCGATTTTGCCCAGCCCGCGAAAAGGTTCGTGCGCCGGCCGCGGGCCGGTGAGCGCAGCATGTGAGCCCGGGTCGTCCAGCCGCACGTAGATGCCCGGCGCGCCGGGCACCCGGTGTCCGGTCACACCCAGGTGCGACAGGCTGCGTATCACCGCCTCCTCGATGCGGTAGACGTATTCCTTGACGAAATAGCCGGCCCGTCGGAGGTCCAGCAGGGGGTAGGCCACCACCTGCCCAGGCCCGTGATAAGTGATTTGCCCGCCGCGGTTGGTGTGCACCACCGCGATGTCGCCAGGCGCCAGCAGGTGGACAGCGCTGCCGGCCAGGCCCTGGGTGAAGACCGGCGGGTGCTCACACAGCCAGAGTTCATCCGGGCTGTCGGCCTGCCGCCCCGCGGTGTAAGCCTGCATGGCCTCGTAGGTGGGCAGGTAAGGCGCCCGCCCCAGCATTTTGATCCGCATGGGATCGCTCAGAGCACCACCTTGACCATAGGATGGGTCGACAGCGTGCGGTAGATCTCATCGAGCTGCTCGCGGCTGGTGGCGGTGACCGTGATGGTGACGCCCAGGTAGCGCCCGCCCTTGCTCTCGCGCAATTCAAGAGTGCTTTCGTCGAACTGCGGATCGAGCGCGCGTGCCACCGAGGTGACAGCGGCTACAAAACCTTCGACCTTCTCGCCCATGACCTTGATGGGAAAGGCACAGGGGTAGGTGATGAGCGATTCTGGCTGTGCTGGAGAGGACATGGCCGGCCTGGGCAGGGGTGGAGCGAGCCAGTGTAGCTGTGCCCTTTTCACAGCTAAATGCATTCGCTGAGCGGGGGTTTGACAGGTCCTTGGTGTTTTTACCTATAATGCCGGGCTTTGTAGAGATAGACGCTGCATCGAAGCGGCGCTGTAACTTTGAGGTAACCCGGCCCTTTCAAAATAGCTTTCGCTGCGCTTGCGGCCAGGGCGCTTGAAAGGGGTCTGCGGTGACACAACGGGCACTTTGAACACCAAGTCATCTTCCAGTCCTTCAGCCGTCCCAAAAGTTGAGCTGGGTCAGTCAGGTGCTGCGAAAGAGCAGGCCTGGCGCAGGTGGGAGGATGAGGCGGCGCCAGAGCCGGTTCAGCCCTTGAGTCGTCAGCAGGTGATGCAGCTGGGCTTGGACCGGCCTGCAGTTTCGGTGTGGCGGGTTTTGCGCCTGCAGGCCTTGGTGGGCTTGCTGCTGGCGGCGGTTTTGGGTGGGGCAAGCGGGCGTTGGGCCTGGGCCGTCTCTGCGTTGTATGGCGCGGCTTCGGTGGTCTTGCCGGCTTTGGTTTTTGCGCGCGGTTTGACCGGGCGCTTGTCTTCGCTCAATGCGGCGACGGCGGTGATGGGCTTCTTTGTGTGGGAGTTCGTCAAGATCGGCCTGACGCTTGCCATGTTGTTGGCGGCGCCGCGGCTGGTGGCGGATTTGAGTTGGCCTGCCTTGTTGGCAGGCCTGGTGGTGACCATGAAGGTGGTCTGGCTGGCGGTGTGGATGCAGTCCCGCCGCAGTCGATCGACTTGAGCGAATTGGAAGAACGGGCAATAAGATGGCTTCAGAAACCGGAGTGACCGCAGGTCAGTACATCGTCCATCATTTGGGCCACCTGCAGAATAAAAAGCCCGAGTCGGTGCTTGACTTCACCGTCTTCAATCTGGACTCGCTGTTCTGGGCCATCCTGATCGGAATTGTTGGGACATTCTTTCTCTGGAAGGCCGCTCGCAAGGCCACTTCAGGTGTGCCCGGTCGCTTTCAGGCGGCTGTCGAGATTTTGGTCGAGATGGTTGAAAGCCAGGCCAAAGGCATTGTCCATAGCGCTGAAAGCCGCAAATTGGTGGCCCCCTTGGCGCTGACGGTCTTTGTCTGGATCTTTTTGATGAACGCGATGGACCTGCTGCCCGTCGACCTGATCCCGGCCATTTGGCATGGCGTCGCGCCGGCCGTCGGAGCCAAGGATTACATGCGCGTGGTGCCCACTGCCGACCTGTCGGTGACCATGGGCCTGTCGGTTTCAGTGCTGCTGATTTGCCTGTTCTACAACATCAAGATCAAGGGCTTGGGCGGCTGGATTCACGAGCTCTTCACGGCGCCTTTCGGTGCGCACCCGATCCTGTGGCCCTTCAATTTCCTGATGCAGGTCATTGAGTTTGTCGCCAAGACGGTTTCGCACGGCATGCGGCTGTTCGGCAACATGTACGCCGGAGAATTGATCTTTATGCTGATTGCCCTGATGGGTGGAGCCTGGTCGCTGTCGGCCACGGGCATCGCTCTGGCTGTCGGTCACATCATTGCTGGCTCTGCCTGGGCCATCTTCCACATCCTGATCATTACATTGCAGGCTTTCGTGTTCATGATGCTGACCCTGGTCTACATAGGCCAGGCGCATGACGCCCACTGATCGGGATCTTTCAGCAAGGTTTTTGTTTTTCGTTTTTCTCTCAACCCTGTCTCTTTAGGAGTTACATCATGGAAGTTATCAGCTTTGTTGCCCTGGCCGCCGGCCTGATCATCGGTCTGGGTGCCGTCGGTGCCTGTATCGGCATTGGCATCATGGGCAGCAAGTACCTGGAGTCGGCTGCGCGCCAGCCCGAACTCATGGGTGAGTTGCAGACCAAGATGTTCCTGCTGGCCGGTCTGATTGACGCGGCCTTCATTATCGGTACTGGTATTGCCCTGTGGTTCGCCACGGCCAACCCGTTCCTGGGTCAGATCGCCAACCTGCCGAAGTAATCTTCGCCGGCCCTCGTGCACAGACCCGGATTCCGCTGCCGTGAAGGTGGCTGGCGTCGGGGAAAGGAATCCAAGTGAGCATTACCGGTACCCTCATCATCCAGATCAT
>JBAXEN010000422.1:0-3086 GCA_037140415.1 Betaproteobacteria bacterium
CTGACCTCGCCGATGTTCGAAGACGGCTCGGGCAAGCTGACCGGTGAGATCACCGTGGCCACCGACAAGAAAAACACCTTCATGGTCGACCAGTACCGCTCGACCGCCTCTGGCGCGACCTTCTCGCCCAACCCCACCACGCCGCGCGCCACCGAGTTGTTTTTGCAGTATTCGAACAGCAAGAACCTGATCGAGTTGACGGCGCAGTCGGCCAAGGGCGCCAAACAAACCTCCTTCGGCAAGTCGGCCCTGGTCGGCTGGATCGGCGATCCGGACACCCTGAGCTATCTGCCCTACACCACGCCCCGTCGGGCGGCCGCACCCAGCCAGAGCGTGGTCATCTTGCAGGGCAATCACTGGGCCAATACGCAGAACATGTACACCTGGGGCCTGCGTCGCAGCCAATGGTCAGGCTCGGCCGCCTCCTGCAACTACAACAACGCGATTGCGTCGTGCGCCTTTGGCCTGGATCCGGGCTTCAACTACGGCTCGAGCGCAGACGGCTACCTCGGCTACAAGGCCACCACCTTTGATGCCATGCTGGGCTGGAGCCATTACCAAGGCCCCTACACCTACACCCTCAGCGGCGTGTACTTCGGCCATGCCAATTCCAAGAACCCGGTGGAATGGGGCCAGAGCAATTCGGCCGTTCACTTTAATCTGGGCATCGCCCGCAAGGTGCCTGAGGTCAACAAGGGCCTGACCGTCACGACAGGCATCGGCCACTCTATCTTCGAGAAAATCGGGCCCGCTCCCGTGAGCATGCCCAACAACAACTTCCTGGGCGCCAACCCGCTCTATACCCGCAGGGCCACCAGCGCCACCGTGGGTCTGACCTGGACCTTCTGATGCGCTTTGCCAATGTGGGCCCTCATGCGCTGATGATTACCGGCGCCTTACTGGGTGGCAGCGCCTGGGCTCAAGCGCCTGCTGCGGCCAAGATGGCCCCCGTGGGCGCGGGAGCCATATGGCTCGCGCCCAAGGCTGAAGAGTCGGTAAGACCCAAACCAGCCAACTACCGCAGCGGCGAGATGCTCAAGCGGGCGGTGGCCACCAACACCTGGTATTCATCGCTGATGTACGGGCAGTGGTCCGACGTCCTGCACGCCCATCCCCTGAGCTTCAAGGCCACGCCCAAGGGCATGGAAATGGGCCTACCGCAGGCACGCACAGGCCCAGTCTCCTTGCTGAAAAATTGGGCACAAGGCAGCACCGGAACGAATGCGGTGAGCTATGTGCATGCGGCCGACTTCACCGTCGCAGCCTCAGGCTTCGAGCCGCAAGATGCGCGGCTGCAGCACGCCGGCGACTGGAACATCACTGTCGAGATGCGGCGCGATCAGGCCTACCTGCGCAGCCACATCCTGCATGGCAGCCCCTTTGCCTACTTTGAGGTCTCCAGCGGTGGCATCACCCTGAGCCTGGGGCCGCAGGTCAAGGCCACCGAAACTGCCGCCGAGCCCGCCAGCGACGCCTTGGCCGGCAAGGCGGTGCACTACTTCAAGGCCCACGGCCACACCTATGGCTTGTACCTGCCCAGCAGCTCGAGCCTGAAAACAAGCGGCGATAAAGCCTCGATCGAGTTTGCGGATTCGGCCCGCTATTTCTCGATCGGTTTGCTGCCGCAGGCCGACGCCGCGACCCGGCTGGCCTATGCGCAGGCCGCTTTTGCCTTTGTCGACAACACCGAGGTGCAGTGGGACTATGACGAGGCGCAAAGCCTGGTCAGCACCCGCTACCTCACCCACACCCGCAGCATGGACGGCGTGCCGGCCCAGCCCCTGGTGGGCCTGTACCCGCATCACCGGCGCGCACTCAAGCCCGGCCCCATGCGCACCCTGGGGCAATTGCCCTCGGTGCGCGGGCCCATCGTCATTGCGGCGGCCGAGCGCTTTGACACTCAGCTGCGCTTTAACGGCCTGATGCCGGCCTGGCCCAAGCTGCAGAGCAAGGACCACAGCACCCAGCTGGCCGATTGGCTGGTCGGTGACAGGCGCCGCGCCAACAGCCTGTTCGGCAAGATGGGCAACGGCACCTACTGGACCGGCAAGGCCCTGGGCGCGGTGGCACAGCTGATGAATATTGCCGAACAGGAAGGCGATGCAGCCACAGCGGCCGAGATGGAGAAGGTCCTCAAGCAGCGCATGGAGTCCTGGTTCTCGGGCAAGGGACTGAGCTATTTTGCGCACGATGCGGGCATTGGCAGCGTGCTGGGCTATCCGGAAGAGTATTTCAGTGTGTCGGCCATGAACGACCACCACTTTCACTATGGTTACTGGATCATGGCCGCAGCCCAACTGGCTCGGCGCGACCCGCAGTGGGCCTCGCAACAGCGCTGGGGCGGCATGGTCAGCCTGTTGGTGCGCGACATTGCCACCGCCCAGAGAACGCGGGTGGACTTCCCCTTTCTGCGCAACTTCGATGCCTACGAAGGCCATTCCTGGGCCCGTGGCAACAGTGAATTTTTTGGCCTGGGTAACGACCAGGAGTCCTCCTCAGAAGCCATCCATGCCTGGGCAGCGCTGGCCTTGTGGGGCGATGCCACGGCTCAGCCGGCCCTCAAGGCGCTCGGGGTCTACCTGTACACGACGGAAGTCTCTTCGGTGCTGAACTACTGGTTCAATGCCCACGGCGACGTGTTCCACCCCGACTACCGCAAGCCGGTGGCCAGCATGGTGTTTGGCGGCGGCTATGGCTACAGCACCTGGTGGACCGAGGAGCCGCGTCAGATCATGGGCATTAATTTGCTGCCCATCACGCCGGCCTCGACCTACCTGGCGCAACTGCCAACCGCTCAGGTACAAGCCTTCGGCCCGCAGGCCGCACAAGCGCGCCAGACCTACGACCAGTCGGGGCAGTCCGACGGCACGTCCAAGGACATCTGGCAGGACATCTTTGCCTCCATGATGGCCATTAAAGACCCGGCCATGGCGCTCAAGACCTGGAACCCCAACGGCTCGGTGGAACTGGGCGATACGCGCTCGCGTGCCTTCCACTGGATGCACAGCCTGGCCGACATGGGCCCCCCGGACACCAGCGTCTGGGCCAATGTGATGTCGCACGCGGTTTTTAGCCATCCGGCTACC
>JBAXEN010000423.1:0-3076 GCA_037140415.1 Betaproteobacteria bacterium
CTGGCCTGTGTGCGCCTGGGCTGGTTTGAGCGGCTGCTGCAGGAGCCGGCCACGCTGGCCGAGCTGCAGCACAGCAGCGGCCTGCCTGCCGACGCTCTGCAGCGCCTGCTCGGCTCGGCCATCAGCCTGGGCCTGATCGAGCCGCGCGGTTCGCGCTACGGCCTGGGTCCGCTGGGCACGCCAGTGGCGGCCCACAGCGGGCTGCGGGCCATGATTGAGCACAACGCCTTGCTCTACGCCGACCTGAGAGATCCACTGGCCTTGCTGCAACACCCCGAGCATTCGGGCATGCACGCCTACTGGCCCTACCCCACCGGCGGCGAGCAAGAGGCTGCGTCCAGCGCATCGGCCCGGGCGGCCTCTGCCCCACCCCAGGCAAGCGGCTCGATCGCGCCCAGCCTGAGCGACTTCAGCCAGCCCCGCGCAGACGCTGGCCAAAGTGCGCGGTACTCGGAACTCATGGCACGCTCGCAGCGCTTTCTGATTGAAGAGTTGCTGGTGGCCTACGACTTTGGACAACACCGCCGGGTGCTCGACGTGGGCGGCGGTCAAGGGGGGTGGGTCACGGCCCTGGCCCGCCACGCGCCGCAGCTGCAGCTCATGCTCATGGACCTGCCCCCGGTGGCCGAGCTGGCCCGCCAGCGGGTGGCCGAGGCCGGCCTGGCCGACCGCATCAGCTGCCACGGCGGCAGTTTTCGCAACGACCCGCTGCCCGCTGGCGCCGATCTGATCACCCTGCTGCGGGTGGCCCACGATCACGCCGACGAGGCCGTGCTCGAGCTGCTGCGCGCCATCCATGCGGCCTTGCCCTCGGGCGGGCACCTGCTGCTGGCCGAGCCCATGGCCGAGCCCGGCGGCCAGGCCAACCGCAGCGATGCCTACTTTCACTTTTACCTGCTGGCAATGGGCCGGGGCCGGCTGCGCACGGCCGCCCAATTGAGCGCCCTCATCAGCCAAGCCGGCTTCGCCTCGGTACGCACCATCGCCAACCCCGTGCCCCTGCACGGCAGCTTGCTCCTGGCCCGAAAAGCCTGAGCGAGCCCCAAAACTACCCGGAAAACTCAGTGTTTACCCTAGAATTCCGCCCAATCCGTCAATTTAAGTTGACACATGTCAATGTCAACTCAAGAATGCAGTCATGAAAGCCTCTGCCATCGTGTTTCAAAGCCCGCGCCAGTTATCGGTGCAGTCCTTGGATCTGCGCGAACTGGGCCCCGGCCAAATTGAAGTCGAGGTCGACTACAGCGGCATCAGCACCGGCACCGAGCGCCTGCTCTGGGACGGCAGCATGCCCGCCTTCCCTGGCATGGGCTACCCCCTGGTGCCCGGCTACGAAACCACCGGTCACGTCGTGCGCATGCACCCCGAGGGCAATGAAGGCCTGGAAGTGGGCGAGCGGGTCTTTGTGCCCGGCTCACACAGCTTCGAAGGCGTCTTCAACCTGTTCGGTGGCGCCGGCTCACGCTTGGTAGCCGCCAGCGCCCGGGTGGTCAAAGTGCAGGCTGCGCTGGAGCAAAAAGCCACCTTGCTGGCCCTGGCCGCCACCGCCTATCACAGCGTTGCCGTGGGCGGCACCCGCGAGCCAGCGACTCCCCCTGCGCTCATCATTGGCCACGGCATCATGGGCCGCTTGCTGGCCCGTCTGACGGTGGCCGCAGGCGCGCCGGCACCGGTGGTCTGGGAGACCCATGCCGAGCGGCGCACAGGCGCCCAAGGCTACAGCGTCATCGACCCCAAGGACGACGACCGCAAGGACTATCCCGCCATTTACGACGTCAGCGGCGATGCCTCCATCGTCAACTCGCTGATCGGCCGCCTCAAGCCCGGCGGCGAGGTGGTGCTGGCCGGCTTTTACAAGCAGGACATCAGCTTCGCCTACCCCCAAGCCTTCATGCGCGAGGCCACCATCCGCGTGGCCTCTGAATGGAAGCGGGCCGATCTGCTGGCCACCACTGAATTGGTTCACGAGGGCAGGCTCTCGCTGGACGGACTGATCACCCACACCCAAAGCCCAGGGCGAGCGCACGAGGCCTATGAACAGGCCTTTGGCGACAGCAACTGCCTAAAGATGATTCTTGACTGGAGACACTGATGAGCCCCAATTCCCCCGCCCAGACCATCCAGTTCGTGCAGCAGCTTCGCCAAGAAGCTGCCATTGAACCGGCACCCGTGTCCACCGGCGCGCCCACCAAAGAGACTCAGATCATTGCCATCTACGGCAAGGGGGGTATCGGCAAGAGCTTCACCCTGGCCAATCTGAGCTACATGATGGCTCAGCAAGGCAAAAAGGTGCTGCTGATTGGCTGTGACCCAAAAAGCGACACCACCAGCTTGCTGTTCGGCGGCAAGGCCTGCCCGACCATCATCGAGACCTCGTCCAAAAAGAAGCTCGCCGGCGAGCCGGTGTCCATCGGTGACGTCTGTTTCAAGCGCGACGGCGTCTTCGCCATGGAGCTCGGTGGCCCGGAAGTGGGTCGCGGCTGCGGCGGCCGGGGCATCATCCACGGCTTCGAGACCCTCGAAAAGCTGGGCTTTCACGATTGGGGCTTTGACTACGTGCTGCTGGACTTCCTGGGCGACGTGGTCTGCGGTGGCTTCGGTCTGCCGATTGCCCGCGACATGTGCCAAAAAGTGATTGTGGTGGCCAGCAATGACCTGCAGTCACTGTACGTAGCCAACAACGTCTGCTCGGCGGTGGAATATTTCCGCAAGCTCGGCGGCAACGTGGGTGTGGCCGGCGTGGTGATCAATAAGGACGACGGTACCGGCGAGGCGGCTGCCTTTGCCGACCAGGCTGGCATCCCGGTGCTCGCTGCCATTCCGGCCAATGAAGACATCCGCCGCAAGAGCGCCAGCTACGAGATCATCGGCCGCCCCGGCGGCGATTGGGGCCCGCTGTTCGAAAGCCTGGCCGCCAACGTGGCCGAAGCGCCGCCGCAGCGCCCCAAGCCCCTGACGCAAGACGAGCTGCTGAGCCTGTTCAGCGCCTCGGCCGTTGGCCGCGATGTGGTGCTCGAGCCAGCCACCGAGGTGGACATGACCGGCAAGCAGCACATCGTCAAGCCCAGCCTCGAAG
>JBAXEN010000424.1:0-3053 GCA_037140415.1 Betaproteobacteria bacterium
GCAGCGCCCGCACAAAGCTCTCGCCCAGGCCACGGGCCGAGCCGGTGACCAGCACCCGGTGTCCGTCCAGTCGTATTTCAGGGTTCATGGCTCTCACATCGCCGACCGCTCGGCACTCGAGAGGTAATGCAGCACCCGGGCCTCGGCCAGCACCACCGCGTAATAGGCCAGGATGCCGATCACGGTGAGCGCGGCGATGACACCGAACACGCCGGCGGTATTGCCCTGCCCCTCAAAAAAGACCAGCAAATAGCCCAGCCCCATGTTGCCGCCCACCAACTCGCCGACCACCACACCGATCACCGCCAACGTGCTGGCGATGCGCAGGCCCGAAAACAGCGGCGGCAATGTGGTCGGAAACTCGACCATGCGAAACACCTGCCAGCGGGTGGCAGAAAACGAGCGCGCGAGATTGATCAGGTCGCCGTCCATGGTGCGCATGGCCGACAGCACATTGATCAGCACCGGAAAGAACACGATGAGAATCGCCACCAGGATCTTGGGGTAGATGGTGTAGCCCAGCCACATCACAAACAGAGGGGCAAAGGCCACCTTGGGCGCAATCTGCAGGGCCAGCAAATAGGGCGAGAGCACCGCCTCGACCCGCGGCGACATGCCCAGGGCGTAGCCTATGGACGCGCCGAGGAGCGAGCCCAGCACAAAGCCCACCACCACCTCGAAGGCGGTAATGCCCGCATGCCAGAGCAGCCGTTCAGCCCCCCACAGACGCACAAACTCGCTCCAGACCTGGCTCGGTGGCGGCAGCACGAAGGCCGGCACGCCAAACCAGGTGGGCAAAAACTCCCAGGCCAGACCAAAGACCAGCAACAGGGCCAGGCTCCAGCCGTAGGTGAGAAGCTTATCGAGGTTCATGCGCAGGTCCCTGGTCGCGCGGCCTTACTTGCCGATGAACTGGTTGGTGTAGAGCTCTTTGACCGGCACCTCTTTGGGCACCACGCCATTGCCCACATAGAACTTCTGCAGCTCGGCCAGGCGGGCCTCGTCCATCAGGCCCGGTACCTTCTGCTTGGCATAGACGTACTGGTTGAACATCTCGAAGGTCTTTTGCATACTGGCCTCCTTGCCCTGGTGGACCGGCACATGCTTGACGTAGACCGCAGCGGCGTCCTTGGGATTGGCCATGATGTCTTTCATGCCCTTGATCGTGGCGCGCACCAACTTCTGGATGAGCTGCGGGTTCTTCTGGATGGTCTCGTCCGAAGCCAGGATGGCTTGGGCCATGCTCTTGAAGTAAACATCGGCCGGCAAGATGTCGACCTGCGCGCCCTGCTCCATCACCATCGCGGTCCAGTCGGGAACGCCGGCCATGGCCACGGCCTTCTTGGCGGCAAACTGCTGCCAAACACCGGCTGGCCCTGCGGCCTGAATGTTCACATCGTTCTTGGTCAGGCCGACCTTGCTGAGCATGCCCAGCAAGGCGTAATAGGTGGTGTCGGTATAGGCCAGCACGGTGACCGTCTTGCCCTTGAGTTCGCGCGGGCTCTCAATGTGTTCGTCCTTATGACTGACCAGCTGCATGAGCGAGCCGGCGCCGAGCACCGCCACCGACTTGACCGGGATGCCCTGCGCACGCGCGATGATGGGCGTGTCGCCAATGGCGCCGCCGATCACTGCATTGCCGGCGCCGACCTGCTTGGCCACATCGACCCCGCCGCGGGCAGCGACGAATTTCACATCCAGGCCTTCGGCCTTGTAGTAGCCCTTGGCCTGCGCAATCATCCAGGGGCCAAAAGCCGGCAAGGTGCCCGGCGCAGGCAGCAGGTAAGTGATTTCTTGCAGCGGCTGCGCGCCCACCGGGGCGGCGGCCAGCAAGGCGGCGGCCAGCAGCGTGGCGCAGCTCAGGCGTTTGGACGGGTTGAAGAGGGAAGATTTCATGACGGGCTCCTTTGAAGCAAAAAGGTCAGGGTCAAGGTCAGCAAAAAATCAATGCACATCGGTCTGGGCGTCGAGCTTGAGCAGGCCCATGAGCTGAGACACCAGGTCCGCCAGCCGCGGGTGCTTGCGCCGCTGCATCGGGTTGTCGCGGTCGGGCATGTCGACCACGATCTCTTCAATGAAGGTGCCGGGGCGCTCGCTCATCACCAAGATACGGTCGGACAGGGCCGCCGCCTCGGACAGGTCGTGGGTGATGAAGACCACCGTCTTGCCGGCGCTGGCCACGGTTTTGGCCAGGTCCTGCTGCAAGATCATCTTGGTCTGCGCATCCAGCGCTGAAAACGGCTCGTCCATCAGCAGCACCAGGGGGTCGACCGCCAGTGTGCGTGCCATGGCCGCGCGCTGGCGCATGCCGCCCGAGAGCTGGTTGGGGTAGTGCTTGTCAAAACCCTGCAAATGGCATTGCTGCAGCAGGCGCTGCGAGACCGCATGGCGCTCGGCCGCCGCCACGCCGCGCAGCTCCAGCCCGAACTCGATGTTCTCGGCGATGGTGCGCCAAGGCATGAGCAGGTCTTTTTGCAGCATGAAGGCCACATGCTTGTTGGGGCCGGTGACCGGCTCGCCGCCAACCCGAACCTGCCCGGCCGATGGCCGTGACAGTCCGGCGCCCATATTGAGCAAGGTGCTCTTGCCGCAGCCCGAAGGCCCAATGATGGACACCACCTCGCCGCGCGCGATGCGAAAGTTGATGGAGCGCACGGCCAAGACCTCGGCCGAGCGGCCGCGCGCGGCAAAGCGCTTGTCCACGCCGATGAACTCAATGGCGGCGGGATCGTCTGCGGCGAAGGCGGATTTTTGATTCATCTATGAATCATTGATTCATTAAAGAGACGATCATACGCCCTGCTTTGCAGACGGCACAAGCGCGGGTAAACCCGATAGATGTGCCGGTATTTGCAATGGCGAGATCGGCCCAGCCTGAGCCGGGCAGCTGTCTGACAGACCGCTGCGGGAGGGCGGCCCTAGGCTTGTAGGTCTTCGCTTAAGCGCCTTGCGACTTTACCGACCTGCCCATGGCCCTTGCCACTGCCCACTCTGGCCTCCATATCCTCGTTGTCGGCGGCGCCGGCTACATCGGCTCGCACATGCTCAAGCGC
>JBAXEN010000425.1:0-3013 GCA_037140415.1 Betaproteobacteria bacterium
GGGTCGTCGGCCGGGCAGTGCTTGCCCGTCTTGTCGTGGGAGCCGGCGCCGTGCATCAAAATGGCCATCCATGTGGCCAGCGTCCACGAATACGTGGCGGCCGAGAAGACCTTCAAAACGGTCGCCGGCTCCGGTGGCGTGAGCACCGGCCCCACCGAGCTTGAAGGCGTTTACGCCCTGAGCTGGGCCAGCAACATCTGGGCTGATACCCTGGCTTGATGAAAGCGCCTGCCCCTGCCGCTCGCTCGGTCAGGGCTGCGCGGCATGTCTGAGTCCTCGCCTGCACTGTGGCAGCAACTGTTGGCCAGCGCCCGGGTGCTGGCCGCAGTGCGCGCGGGCCGCTCCACCGCCACTGAATTTGAGGGGCTGCAGCCGCAGTTGCGCGCTGGTGTGCAGGCCCTCTCGCTGCAGGTGCTGCGCAGCCTGGGCCTGGCGCAAGCGCTGCGCCAGCAGCTGGCGCAGCGCCCGCCGCCGCCGGCAGCCGACGCCCTGCTGTGCACTTCCCTGGCCCTGCTGGCTGCCGATCTACCCGCCTACCCGCCCCATACCCTGGTCAGCCAAGCGGTGGAGGCGGCCAAGCGCGACGCGGCCACGCTCCACCAGGCGAGCTTCATCAACGGCTGTTTGCGGCGCTTTCTGCGCGAGCGCGAGGCGCTGCTGGCACGGGTCAAGCAAAGGCCCGAGGCTCTTTACAACCACCCGCAGTGGTGGATAGAGCGCCTGCGAAAAGACCACCCCGAGCATTGGCAAACCATCTTGGCTGCGGGGCAGCGGCCCGCGCCCATTGTGCTGCGGGTCAATCAGCGGCTGATCAGCCGCACCAACTACCAAAGCGAGCTCGAGAGCGTCGGCCTGGCCGCCCAGGCGGTGGGCCCGTACGGCTTGCAGCTGGCGCGCTCGCTGCCGGTGCAGAACCTGCCCGGCTACGCCCAGGGCTGGTTTTCCGTGCAGGATGCGGCGGCCCAATTGGCTGCGCCGCTGCTGCTGGGGGGCTTGCAAGCGGCCGGTCAGCGGCTGAGGGTGCTCGATGCCTGCGCGGCCCCCGGTGGCAAGACCGCCCACCTGCTGGAATGGGCCGATGCCGATGTGTTGGCCCTGGAGCTCGATGCGCTGCGCGCCCGCCGTATTGAAGTCAATCTGGCGCGGCTGCAACTGCAGGCCCGGGTGCAGGTGGCCGATGCGGCCCAGCCCGAAGCCTGGTGGGACCAGCAACCCTTTGACGCCATCTTGCTCGATGCGCCCTGCACCGCATCGGGCATTGTGGGGCGCCACCCTGATGTGCGTTGGCTGCGCAGACCGCAAGACATCGGCGCTTTGGCCGAGCAGCAAAGCCGACTGCTGCAGGCGCTGTGGCCCCTGGTGCGCCCCGGTGGCCGGCTCTTGCTGTGCACCTGCTCGGTGTTTCGGGCTGAGGGCCAAGATCAGGTGCAGGCGTTTCTCGCACGCCACAAGGATGCGCATTTGCTGCCCTCCCCAGGTCATTTGCTGCCCGGAGCAGGCCTGTCCGGGCCGGCGATACCGGACAATCTCGGCCGTGAGCACGATGGATTCTTTTATGCCCTGTTGCAGCGCCAGGCGGCCTGAGCCTTACGCCGTGCGCTGGGCTCGATCCGCGTTGGCGCTGCTGCTGGTCCTGTTGCTGTCTGTGCTGTGCCTGCCAGGGGCGAGGGCAGCTGAGCCCATCCAGCTGCGCCTGGAGCGCGCCGATGACGGCATCTACCTCAGTGCCAACCTGAGGCTGGAGATCGCCCCCTCGGTGGAGGACGCCCTGAGCAAGGGAATTCCCCTGATCTTCGTGGCCGAAGCCGAGGTCTACCGTGAGCGTTGGTACTGGACCGACAAGCGCGTGGCCCAGGCCAGCCGCACCATGCGTCTGGCCTTTCAGCCCCTGACGCGCCGCTGGCGCCTGAGTCTGGGCAGCACTGACGGCGCTGCCTTGCGGGTCAACCTGACCCAGCAGTTTGACACCCTGGCCGATGCGCTTGCAGCGCTCGAGAGCCTGGCGCGCTGGCGCATCGCCGATGCCGCCGACATTGAGCCGGGATCCAGCCACGAGCTGATTTTTCGTTTCCGGCTCGACCCCGGGCAGCTGCCCCGGCCGTTTCAGATCGGTATTGCTGGTCAGAAGGACTGGCAGATCCTGATCGAGCAGCGCCAGCCATTGCGCCTGTTGCCGCGCCGCGCCGGCGATGCTGCTGAGGCGGCGCGACCGTGAGCAGCAGCGCGCCCTCGGCCGCCTCGCGCCTGAGCCGCGCTTGGCGCTGGTCAGTCGGTGTGGGTCTGGGCGTGGTGGCTGCGCTCAGCCTGGTGCTGCTGTTCATGCTGGCCCAAGCCACGGGCAACCGCGAGCTTTACGAGCGCTACTACGCCATCTTGTTTGTGCTCAATGTGGCGGTGGCCGGCTTGCTGCTGGCCGTCATCGCCTGGGCGGTGGTGCGCATGGGCCTGCGTCTGAAACGCGGCAAATTTGGCAGCCGACTGCTGGTCAAGCTGGCCGCCATCTTTGCGCTGGTGGGCCTCTTGCCCGGCTTCATGATTTATGTGGTGTCCTACCAGTTCGTCTCCCGCTCGATTGAAAGCTGGTTCGATGTGCGGGTGGAGAGCGCCCTGGCCGCCGGCCTGCAGCTGGGCCGTGTCACCCTTGACCGGGTGGCCTCTGACCTGGGTAACCGCACCCGGCTGGCGGCCGCGCAAATTTCACAATCGCCTGACGGCGGTAGCAGCTTGGCGCTTGAGCGCCTGCGCGACCAACTCGGCGCCCGCGACCTGACCCTCTGGAGCGGCTCCGGCCAATTGCTGGCCAGTGCCAGCGAGGCCCGCGTGCTACTGCTGCAGCAGCCCGACCGGCCGAGCGCGCAACTGCTGCGCACCGCCCGCAGCCAGGGCGTGGTCACGCAGATCGACGGCCTCGACGATGCCTCGCCGGCCGCCTCGGGCACGGTACCGCGGGCGCGGGTGCGCGCGCTGGCGGTGGTCAACAACGCCAATGTGGACCTCGGCGGCGTGGCCCGTT
>JBAXEN010000426.1:0-3007 GCA_037140415.1 Betaproteobacteria bacterium
CTCGGCCGCCTGAAACTTCCCACGCCAGTACGACCTGGATCGGGTGCGAGGGTGTATCTCAGTCCGGCTGTGCCAGACACCCCTGTTTCACTCGGGCACGATTACATCACATCCGGGCTGCTGTGCTGCGTTGTCGATAATGCGCCGCATGACTGTGACTCGCACCGAAACCCCGCTCCTGGCCCGCTACGCCCGGGTACTGACAATTGCCGGCTCCGACAGCGGCGGCGGCGCTGGCATCCAGGCCGACCTCAAGACCTTCAGCGCCCTGGGCTGCTATGGCATGACGGCAATCACCGCCCTGACGGCGCAAAACACACAGGGTGTCAGCGGCATTCATGCGGTGCCGGCCGAGTTTCTCAAGGCGCAGTTGCAGGCGGTGCTCGATGACATCGGCGTCGATGCGGTCAAGATCGGCATGCTGCATGCCCCCGAGATCGTGCGGGTGGTGGCCTGGGCCATCGACCATTACCAGCTCAAGCAGGTGGTGCTCGATCCGGTGATGGTGGCCACCAGCGGCGACCGCCTGATTGAAGAGGCCACGGTGCAGGTCTTGCGCGAGGAGTTGTTCCCCCGCGCCAGCGTCATCACGCCCAACTTGGACGAGGCCGCGCTGTTGCTAGGCCGCCCCTTGAACGACGAAGCCGCGCTGCAGGGCGCCGCGCAGGACCTGCTGACCCAGGGCGCGCGGGCTGTGCTGCTCAAGGGCGGCCATCTGCCGGGCGAGGCGGTGAGCGATCTGCTCTTGCAACCGGGCGAGCGGCCTTTGCGGCTGCATTCGGAGCGCATCCACAGCCGCAATGTGCATGGCACCGGCTGCACCTTGTCGTCGGCGATTGCCTGTTTTCTGGCGCAGGGCTGGCCGCTGCGCGATGCGGTTGGACAGGCGCGGCGCTACATCATTGATGCGATCCGCGAGGGCGCAGCGGTGCGCACTGGCCAGGGCCATGGGCCCCTGTGCCATGGCTATGCGCCGCTGGCCATGGTCAAGTTGCCTTTGGGCTAAGGTTTTAGGCGGCGCCGACGCGGCGCGAAGGCTGCAGCCAGACCATCAGCAAACTGACCCCGCTCGATGCCAGCAGGGCGCCCACGAAGGGCGCCAGAGTGGGCACGCTGGTCGGAAAGCTCGCGGCCAGCATGCCGGCCTGCACACTGCCGCCGCTGAGCCAGCCGGGCAGTACTGCGCCCAACAGGCCGGCTGCGGCACCGGCCACGGCGGCCAGCGCCGTCATGCGCTGCCACAGCCCCAGCAGCACTGGCACCACAGCGGTGGTGCACAGCAAGTCGGCAATCAGAAACAGGCGCAACACCGACAGCCCCTGGAGTGACAGCAGCACCACCGGCACCATCAGCAGCACCGTGACCCAGCGCGCGGCGCTCAGTGAAACGCCCGGCCGGGCGGTGACCACCAGCGAAGCGATCGCGCTTTGCAGCGTGTCTACCGACGAGGCCACCAGGGCAACGGCCAGCAGCAAGGTGGGCAGGGCCAGCCAGGCGGGCGCGTCACCCAGCAAGGCAAAGAAGGGGATGGGCGGCGTGCCCGGGTTCTTGCCCAGCGCCATGCACAGCATGCCTAGCGCGCCGATCACCAAAATGACCGGAATGCTCAGCAAACCCCCCAGCAAAGCGCCGCGCTGCAGTTCGCGGTCATTGCGTGCCGACCAGACCCGTTGCCAATAGCCCTGGTGAAAGATGTTGGCAGCCGTCACCGCGATCACCAGGGTCAATGCCACGCTCAGCGAGACCTCCAGCGGCGCGCTCGGCCAGGGCTTGGTGATGGCGCCTGCTGGCAGGCTGAGCAGCAAGACCGCGACCACCAAGATCAGCAAGGCCATCAGCAACCAGGCCTGCCAGCGGTCGGTGATCAGGCTGGCGCGCAGGCCTCCGAGCGTGGTGTAGATCAAGGTGGTGACGGCCACCGCGATGATCACCGCGGCCCCCGGCAACTCTGAGAGCATGGCGGTGATGCCACCAATGGCGGTCAGTTCGGCGGTGATGAAACACAGCATATAGAGCACCGACAGCGCGCTCACCCACAGCCGCAGGCCGGCACCAAAGCGCTCCTGCGCGTATTCGGCGATGGTGCGTCCGCCCGGCATGCGCCGGCGAATCGCCGGGCCGCACCAGGCCAGCAGGAAAAACGGGAAGGCCGCCCCCAGGGCGTAGCCGGCCAGCGCCACCGGGCCGACGAAGGCGCCGATTTCCGGCGGAGCAAACAAGATCCAGCCGCCCAGGCCTGAGGCCAGGAAGGACAGGCCCAGGGTACCGGCTCCCTGCGAGTCGCGGGCCGTCAAGTAGTCGTCCAGGTTGGCGACCGGTGTTCGATCGCGCAAAGCGATCCAAATGAAAAACAAAAGACAGACGGCCAGGGCCGCCACTGTGGCGTACAGCATGTCGCGCTTCCTCCGCCGGTATGAGCCGGATCAGGTTCCAGGGTCAGCGTCGAGTCAGACGCAGTCTCAGCCCCTTTCGGGGCTCCCCTGGCGACGGGTTGATGGTAGGTGTGATTGTCCGTATGGACCTTCCCATTCTAGAGCGCGCAAGGCTTGCGCCGCACCAAGGGCTGTCCCGTGGGGCTCATGCGCGATCTCGCCCGAGCTGGCAGCGCAGGCCCTTGATAGTCCGTAGGGATTCAATATTATTTGTATTCAATTTTACAAAAATATATCCTTTAGTAGTAAGAATTCGACAGTTTGTTACTAGTGGGGCACTATTGATCTAGTATTTGGGAATCTTTCTATATTTGACCTAATAAATACGACAAAACAACTCCTTCATTGTTCGGAAAAGGTTTGTTCGTACGTTTTTTGGACCGCATTTGGCAGGCACTGAGTTGAGATAGACGAATTCAAAAGAACTCTTTGTTGCAGTGAAGACGCTGCATAACCCTCGAATTTTGGAGTGGGTCAATGAATATCTTGTTGTTAGTTGTCAAGCATTCACTGGGTGGTGCTAAGGAAGGTCTGCACAACAGCCGCTGAAATGACTGCTGACGCGTGATTGTTCA
>JBAXEN010000427.1:0-2995 GCA_037140415.1 Betaproteobacteria bacterium
TGCTGGCGGTGCTGCCGCGCCTGGGCGTGGTCGGCAACTCACCCATCCTCAACATCGAGCCGGTGGTCGCGCTGGTGCTGGCCTGGCTGCTGCTGGGGCAAACCATTGCGCCCATGCAAATTGCCGGTGGCCTGATCGTGGTGGCGGCAGTGATGGTGCTGGGTCTGCGCAAGCGCTGAGCGCGGGGCCGATTCGAAGGCCGCATCGCCGCGAGGGCGCGGCTCCCACACCACTTTCCCATCGCTGCAGCCAGATCCTGTGGGAGCACCGCCCTCGGCACGATGCGGCAGCCGATCAGGCGCAGCGCTCAGCGAACACCCTTCAGGCCGCTTCCATGCCGTGCCGGGCCTTGATGGCGCTGGTCTCAGGCGAGGCCCAAAAGGCCAGCACCTGAGTGACCGCCTCGGGCTGGGCCGAGGCGGCCGCCACCGCGCCAGAAAACACCGTCTCGATCTTGGCCGCCTCGGGCAGCAAGGCGTAGGTAATGCCGGGCAGGCCCATCAACTCACTGAGCTGCTGAAAGCCCAGCGCCACCTGCCCGCTGGCGACCATAGAGCCCACCGGCACACCCGGCGAAGCTTGCACCAACTTGGCCTGCACCTGCTCGGCAATGCCCCACTGCGCAAAGCGCTGCAGCAGCGCGGTGCCGCTGGGGCCAGTGGAGTAACCCACGCTGGGCGCGGCCAGCACCGCAGCGCGCAAGGCCGCCTCGCTCGACAAATCGGGCGCAGCCTGCCCGGCCGGCCAGGCCGCGGCCACGCAGGAGCGCACCAGGTCGAGCCGCGAGCCGGCCAGCAGATGGCCTTGGGTCAGCAGCCGCTCGATCGCGTCGCTGGCCAGCACCACCACATCGAAGGCCTCGCCCGCGGCCACCCGCCGCGCCGCGTCGACGCCGCCGACTGACTGCATCGCCACGGTCGGTCCACCCCGCTGCTCATGGGCAAGCATCAGGTCGGCCAGCAAGGCCCGGGTGGCCATGGAAGAAATACCCTGGATGGAGTTAGAAGAGGTCATGGGTCGATTGTAGAAACGGCGCATGGACCGCATCTGCCCGCCGGCGTTTTCGACCCATCCCTCGCAGGCTTGCCCGCTGGCGCCTACCGCTGGTGCGACCCAACAAAGGCGTCAATCGCTTTGGCGTACGCCTGACCCGCCTTGAAAAACATATGGAAGCCGCTGCGGCAAGGGTCTTTTCCGGGCTCCTCCTCACCCCCTTCAATCACAGCCCAATCGGTGGCCGCGGAATTGGCGCTTTTAACGCCCTCATACATTTTGTGAAGTTGATAGAGGTTGCGACACCCGTCCAGCTTGTGCGTGATGAACAAAAAGGGAATGGACAGCTTCGAAGGGAAGCGCGATTCTGGCCGGGTGGTGCTGGCAATCGCTCCGGCGATCCCATCGCCCTGATTTTTTTCTTGCATGTAGCGCATGAAGTTGGCGAGGCTAGCGCCGCCATTGCTTTGCCCGAGTATCCAAACCGGCAAGCCCGTCTTTTCTTTGTAATGTTTGAGCACACTTTCAATCCGGATCATGTGCTCTTTGGTGGCGCGCCCCGACAGGTCTGCACCCGCTGGCGTCAAAGGGTTGGGACTATCGAGCACCACCACATCGAGCTGGCCTGTCGACAGGTCTGGATCGGTCAGCCTCTTCAAATGATCAAAAAACGGCTGCCTCAGCTCTGACCGTTGCGCAGACAGGCCGACCTGCCCCGTGCCTCCTGGAATCACCAGCAACACTGCTTTTGAATCGTGC
Organism: Betaproteobacteria bacterium; assembly: GCA_037140415.1. GTDB lineage: Bacteria > Pseudomonadota > Gammaproteobacteria > Burkholderiales > Burkholderiaceae_C > Polaromonas. The sequence continues at coordinate 1,753 of JBAXEN010000427.1, forward strand.
CCCTTCCAGTGAAGGGTCATCGATGGAGCGCTGTTGCATAAAAAGCAGCCCTCAACCATTTTGACCGCCGTGAGCTCTGCCGCATGGGCCGCCGTCCAAGGGGTCAAAAAAATCAGCCAGCTCAAGACGAGTCGCATACCCTTGCTCCAAATCACCACAAACGTCTGGCTGCCACGGCTGTGGCGATTGCAGCGCCGACCTTTGCCTGCTTCAGCCTTTGGGCAGCCGGTCCGCGTAGTCCTGCCAGCGGGCGTCCTTGGTCAGCCCTGCAAAGGTGCCGGCGGCGGCCAGGTCGGCCACCCATTGCTGCTTGTCGGCAATCGGCCCGGTCATGAGCGGGGCAAAGCCGGCTTCGTGCACGGTGCGGGCCGCTTCGCGCATTTCCTCGGCGCGGCGCTGTCCGTGCTGGACCACGCGGCTGAAAAAATAAGCGCCCTGCTTGTGCCAGTCGATGCTGGGGAAGGTCTCGGCCAGGGTGGGCAGCACATGCTCTTCAACGCCATAGCGGCGTGCGGTGGCATAACTTTCAATGACCAGCGCCTCCAGGCCCTTGATCATGATGCTGCGGCACATCTTGATGGCACTGGCCACGCCCAGGCGGTCGGAAACCACGCGCGCGTCCAGGCCCCAGGCCTGCAACTGCGGCGCGAGGACTTCGGCCTGCGCGCCGCCCAAGAGCATGGGCACCGCAATGCCGTAGGGCGGCACCGAGGTCATGACGCCAGCTTCCACATAATGGCCGCCCGCCGCCTCGATGACAGCGGCCGCTTGCTGCTTGGTGCCCGGCGAGGCGGAATTGAGGTCGAGGAAAAAACTGCCGGGCTTGAGATGCGCGGCCGCCTGCTCGGCCACCGCCAGGGTGTTGGAGGCGGTGACGGCCGAGATGATGAGCTCGGCTTGGGCACACAGCTGATCGAGCGGGCCCGGCGTGGCGCCGATGCCCTTCGCATGGGCCAGCAGGGGCTGGGCCTGCTGGGCATCGGCCAGCTTGAGGTCGCTCACCCACAGGCCCTGGACCTGGGGGCGCAGGCCAGCGGCAAAAATCCGGCCGACCTCGCCGTAGCCGACCATGCCGATGTGTTGGAAACCCTTCATGGCCTGACTCACTGCTGGGGGATGCGGGCACGCACGATGACATCCCCCCAGCGCCGCACCTCGCTGGCCAGCAGGGCAGACGCCTGCTCGGGCGAGCTCGACTGGGCCTCGACGTTGAGGTCGGCCAGGCGGCGGCGCACATCGGGGT
>JBAXEN010000428.1:0-2974 GCA_037140415.1 Betaproteobacteria bacterium
CCGCCGCGCCCAGCGGCACCGCCATCTGCACCGCGTAGTGACCGACCGCGCCGGCGCCGCCCGCCACCAGCACCGTCTGGCCGGTGACGCCGCCGTCCATGAGCACCGCATGCAGGGCGGTCAGGGCCGGGATGCCCAGGCAGGCGCCGGCTGCATCGTCTACCCCATCGGGCAGCCGCACCGCTTGCTCCTGCGGCAGGCATACCCATTGGCAGGCGGTACCGTGCGGCCGGCCCCAGGCGCAATTCCACAGCCAGACCCGCTCACCCACGCGGGAGGCGGCAACACCGGCGCCCACCTGGTCGATCACGCCCATGCCGTCGCTGTGCGGAATCACGGTGGGAAAGGGCATGGGGCCGCGGCGCAGACCTGCGCGTGACTTGACGTCCGAGGGGTTGACGCCTGACCACAGCATGCGCACCCGCACTTCGCCTGGCGCCGGATTGGGCTCGGGCCAGTGACCCAGTTTCAGCACCTCGAGGGCAGCGCCCTGTTGTTGGTAGTAAGCGGCTTTCATGGGGGTGTTCTTTCTTGATACCGGAGGTATGAATCAGGCCGTCGGGTAGCTGCCCGGCAGGAGGATCTCGCGGTTGACCGTGTCAACCTGGGTATGGCCGCAAAAGGCCATGGTGATGTCCAGCTCCTTGTGGATGATCTCCAGAGCGCGGGTCACGCCGGCCTCGCCCATGGCGCCCAGCCCGTAGAGCATGGCGCGGCCGATGTAAGTGCCCTTGGCGCCCAGGGCCAGGGCGCGCAGCACGTCCTGGCCGCTGCGTATGCCGCCGTCCATATGCACCTCGATCTTTTGACCGACCGCATCGACGATGGCCGGCAAGGCCTCGATGCTCGACTGCGCGCCATCGAGCTGGCGGCCGCCATGGTTGGAGACGATCAGCGCGTCGGCGCCCGAAGCGGCGGCCAGCTTGGCGTCTTCCACATCCGCAATGCCTTTGAGGATGAGCTTGCCGCCCCAGCGTTTTTTGATCCACTGCACATCGTCCCAGTTGAGTGCCGGGTCGAACTGGCTGGCTGTCCATTCGGACAGGCTGCTCATGTCGGCCACGCCGCTGACGTGGCCGACGATGTTGCCAAACTGCCGCCTGGGCGTGCCCAGCATGCCCATCGCCCAGCGCGGCTTGGTAGCCATGTTGAGCATGTTTTTCAGAGTGAGTTTGGGCGGTGCCGACAGGCCGTTGCGAATGTCCTTGTGGCGCTGTCCCAGGATCTGCAGGTCCAGGGTCAGCACCAGGGCGGCGCAGTTGGCGGCTTTGGCCCGGTCGATCAGGCGCTCAATGAAGCCGCGGTCCTTCATCACATACAGCTGGAACCAAAAACCCTCACCGGCATGGCGGGCGACATCTTCGATCGAGCAGATGCTCATGGTCGAGAGGGTGAATGGGATGCCGAACTTGCGCGCCGCACGCGCCGCCAGGATCTCGCCGTCGGCATGCTGCATGCCGGTCAGGCCGGTCGGCGCAATGGCCACCGGCATCGCCACCTTTTGCCCGATCATGGTGCTGGCGGTGCTGCGGCCTTCCATGTTCACCGCCACACGCTGGCGGAATTTGATTTTCTGGAAATCGCTCTCGTTGGCCCGGTAGGTGCTCTCGGTCCAGGCGCCACTGTCGGCATAGTCGTAGAACATGCGTGGCACGCGGCGCTCGGCCAATTGCCGCAGTTCTTCGATGTGGGTGATCACAGGCATGTTTTGTTTCCTGAGCGTATGAGTCGCACTATGCTAGCCGCGACCTCAGTGGCGGCTCGTGAAATCTACTCGGCCGGGCTGAATTAATTCACACAGAGCCGGTCGGCCAGGCGACGCATGAAGCGCTCGCACCAGGCCAGTTGCTCCAGCGTGACCCACTCATTGGGCTGGTGGGCCTGGGCAATATGGCCGGGCCCGCAGACGATGGTGGGCACGCCCGCTTGGTGAAACAGAGCCGCTTCGGTGCCAAAAGACACCTTGCCTGCCCCACCGGCCGGGTCGAGCTGGGCACAGTCAAAGCACAGCTGCGCGATCTCGCTGTCGGCCGCCGTCGAAAACCCCGGCAATACCGATTTGAGCTCATGGTCTATGCCGGTGTCCGGGGCCACCGCCTGCATGGCCGGCACCATGGCGTCGGCAAAGGCCTTGGCGCGGGCAAACAATTCTTCGGGCTGGTTCATGTGGTGGTGCCGGATTTCCCAGCTCACCTCGCACTGGCGGGGGATGATGTTCAGGGCCGTGCCGCCGGCAATCACCCCGGTGTGTATGGTGGTGTGAGCCACATCGTAGATGGGATCGAAAGGGCCATTGGCCGCCAATTCGCGGTGCATGCGTTTAAGGTGGGCGACGAACTCGCAAGCGATCTCCACCGCATTGACGCCCAGCGGGGTGAGCGAGGAATGGGCTTCGAAGCCACGCACCGTGGTCTTGTAGCCATGCTTGCCCTTGTGTGCAATCACCACCTGCATGCCGGTGGGCTCGCCCACGATGCAACCGGCCGGCTTGAAGCCTTGTGCTTGCATGTCGGCGATCATGCGCCGCACGCCGATGCAGCCCACCTCTTCGTCGTAGCTGAAAGCCAGGTGCACCGGCCGCTTGAGCTTGCGCCTGAGCAGCTCGGGCACCATCATCAGGGCGGTGGCGCCGTAACTCTTCATATCGGTCACGCCCCGGCCAAACATTTTGTCGCCCTTGATCTCGACCTTGAAGGGGTCGGTGTCCCAAGGCTGGCCGTCTACCGGCACCACATCGGTATGCCCCGACAGCACAATGCCACCGGTTTTGGTTTGCCCGTCGTGGGCCGGCAAAGTCGCCCATAAATTGGCTTTTTTGCCGCTGTCGTCATAAGTGCGGCTGCAGGTAATGCCCAGGCCATTCAAATAGGCCTCGGTCCAGTCCAGCAAGGGCAAATTGCTGTCGCGCGAGACGGATGCAAAAGAGACCCATTTTTCGATGAAGGGCATTGCGGCGATGCTGGGCGCGACCGCG
>JBAXEN010000429.1:0-2967 GCA_037140415.1 Betaproteobacteria bacterium
GTGTGCCCCAGGCGCTGCAAAGCCTGGCTTTGGCGCGCAAGGAGGCCGAGCACCTGCGCTACAGCCAGACAACGCTGTTTGCGGCACCGCTCGACCGGGCTTGGGTTCAAGCCCTGGGCAAGCAGCCAGCTTTGGCCGAGAAGGTGGAGGCATTCGCGAGCCGATTTGCCCGACTGCAGGATCACCTGGGCGAAAAACTGCTTCCTCGTTTCGCCGCTCTTGTAGGAGAGCCCAGCAGAACCTTGCTTGACACCCTGGCGTTTGCCGAGCGTGCGCAGGTGTTGTCTGATGCGCAGGCCTTCATCGCCGCAAGTCGGCTCAGAAACGCCTTGGTGCACGAGTACATGCACGACCTCCAGGTGTTTCTCGACAGCCTCTTGTCCGCCCGGTCTGCCTGCGAGCTGTTTTTCAGCACGATTGATCATGTCGACGCGCAGATCGCCCGTCTGGGTATTGCCCGCAACTGACAGCGCCGCCCTCCCACCAGGGGCCTTCGCCTGCGTCGCTCTTTAGGCCACTTCCCGAATCTCAAAACCCGTGGTGATGTTTGCCGTCTTGGCCAGCATGATGCTGGCCGAGCAGTATTTGTCATGGCTCATGGCAATTGCGCGCTCGACTGCGCTGGCGGGCACGCCTTTGCCCGTGACCACAAAGTGCATGTGGATCTGGGTAAAGACTTTGGGGTCGGTCTCGGCGCGCTCGGCCTTGAGCTGCACCGTGCAGCCGCGTACGTCGTGGCGTCCGCGCTTGAGAATGAGCACCACGTCATAAGCGGTGCAGCCGCCAGTGCCGGCGAGCACCGTCTCCATCGGGCGCGGGGCGAGGTTGGCGCCGCCGTTCTCAGGTTTGGCGGCATCGGGCGCGCCGTCCATCATCAGGGTGTGACCGCTGCCGGTCTGGGCCACAAAGGTCATGGCAGAGCCCTGACCGGGTAGATCCGGGTTGCCGCCCCAGCTGACTATGCATTCCATGAATCAAGGTCTTTCAAATTATTGATAAAGCCCCAAAAAAGTCACCTGTGTGTCCGGTGGGATGTTGCAGCGCAGCAAGTCATCCTTAGAATCACTCCACGCTTCAAGCAGGCTTGTTTCTTGAGACCCAGGCCTTGATTGTTGCACCGCTTGTCTCCTCCACTCCTCCGAAAGGGTGGTTTACAGGCCCGCACCGCGAGGTTCGGGCCTGTTTTTTCTGCTGGGTCTTCAAACCTGGGCGCTTATGATTTCGGGTTCACCCGAGACTGCCATGCCCCATTCTTCTGCGCCCTCTGCCAAATCCGCCCGTGCCCTGCAGCCCGAGGATTACCTCAAGAAAATCCTGACCGCCCGCGTCTACGACGTGGCGGTCGAGTCGCCGCTGGAAGTGGCTCGCAACCTCAGCGAGCGATTGGGGCACACGGTGCTGCTCAAGCGCGAGGACCAGCAGCCGGTGTTCAGTTTCAAGCTGCGGGGTGCTTACAACAAGATGGCGCACCTGAGCCCGGCGCAGCTTAAAAAGGGCGTGATCTGCGCCTCGGCCGGTAACCATGCCCAAGGGGTGGCGCTGAGCGCGCGCAAGCTGGGCACCCGGGCCTTGGTGGTGATGCCGGTGACCACGCCCCAGCTCAAGGTCGACGCGGTGCGCGCCCTTGGCGGCGAGGTGGTGCTGCATGGCGACAGCTATTCCGACGCCTATGCGCATGCGCTGGAGTTAGAGCGCAAGAAGGGCCTGACTTTTGTCCACCCCTTTGACGATCCGGACGTGATTGCCGGTCAGGGCACCATCGCCATGGAGGTGCTGCGCCAGATTCAGAACACCGGCGACCGCCTCGACGCGGTGTTTGTGGCCATTGGCGGCGGTGGCTTGATTTCGGGCGTGGCCAATTACATCAAGGCGGTGCGCCCCGAGGTGCGGGTGATTGGTGTGCAGATGAACGACTCCGACGCCATGATGCAGTCGGTCGCGGCCGGGCGCCGGCTGTCGCTGCCCGAGGTCGGGCTGTTTTCAGACGGCACGGCGGTCAAGCAGGTGGGTGAGGAAACCCTGCGCATCAGCCGTGAGCTGGTTGATGAATTCATCACCGTCGATACCGACGCGGTGTGCGCTGCCATCAAGGATGTGTTTGTCGATACCCGCAGCATCGTTGAGCCCGCCGGCGCGCTGGCGGTGGCGGCGGTCAAGCAGTATGCGGCCCGCCAGCGCAAGAAGGGCCAAACCTACGCGGCGATTCTGTGCGGCGCCAATATGAACTTCGACCGGCTGCGTTTTGTGGCCGAACGCGCCGAGGTGGGTGAGGAGCGCGAGGCCTTGTTTGCGGTCACCATTCCGGAGGAGCGCGGCAGCTTCCGGCGTTTTTGCGAGCTGATTGGCCAATTGCCCGGCGGGCCGCGCAATGTCACCGAGTTCAATTACCGCATCAGCGACAGCGCCAAGGCCCATGTGTTTGTGGGCTTGACCGCGCAGGCGCGCGGCGAGAGTGCCAAGATCGCGGCGGCCTTCAAGCGCAATGGCTTTGAAGCGATTGACCTGACGCATGACGATCTGGCCAAGGAGCATATCCGCCACATGGTGGGCGGGCACAGCGCCTTGTCCCGGGACGAGCGCCTGCTGCGTTTTATCTTTCCTGAAAAGCCTGGCGCGCTGATGAAGTTCCTCTCGACCATGCGCCCGGGCTGGAACATCTCGCTGTTCCATTACCGCAACCAGGGCGCAGACTACGGCCGCATCCTGGTGGGCCTGCAAGTGCCCAGGGCCGACAACGCCGCCTTCAAGCAGTTCCTGCAGACCTTGGGCTATCCGCACGTCGAAGAGACCGACAACCCGGCGTATCGGATGTTTCTCCAGAGCTGAGGCCGCATTGGGCAGGCCAATCAGCGGCCGTATCGCGCCGGGGGCGGCGCTCCCACAGGGTTCTGCCGAGGCGTGGGGTGGGTGTGGGAGCCGCGCCCTCGCGGCGATGGGGCGGCCGATCAGTCGCCGCGAGGGCCGTTG
>JBAXEN010000430.1:0-2953 GCA_037140415.1 Betaproteobacteria bacterium
CAACAATGCGAAAGCGCTCCTCCTCCTGCAAACGCAGCACCCGCCTTTGCACCTTGCCAGTAGTGGTCATCGGCAATTGGTCGATGAACTCCACCTCCTTGGGGTATTCATAGGGCGCCAGCAGCGAGCGCACATGCTCTTGCAAGGCGGCGGTGACCTCGGCGTCAAACGCGCTGCGAGCCGGGCCGTCGGGGCGGCGGACCAGGTAGTCGGACGAGAGCACCACATAGGCCTTGACCAAAGCGCCACGCTCGCGATCGGGCTTGGGCACCACCGCGGCATTGGCCACCGCCGGATGCTTGACCAGGCAGTTCTCGATCTCGCCCGGCCCAATCCGGTAGCCCGCCGCTTTGAACACATCGTCGGCCCGGCCCTCGTACCACAGGTAGCCGTCGGCGTCGCACCTGGCCAGATCGCCGGTGCGGCACCAGGGGCCGGTGAATTTGGCCTCAGTCGCAGCATCGTTCTTCCAGTAGCCCAGGAAGAAAACCGGATCGCTCTGGCCATGCACATCGCGTCGGTGCACCGCCACCTCGCCCGACACACCGGCTGGGCACTCCTGGCCCTGCTCGTCGATCACCGCCACCCGGTGGCCCGGATAGGGCTTGCCCATGCTGCCCGGGCGGGCCGGCCAGCCCAGGGCTGGCCCCGGCCGTCCGCTCTGCGGTCGGCCCTGCGGGCTGCGCGCCCACTGCATCGCGCAATTGCCGACGATGTAATTGATCTCGGTCTGGCCGAACATTTCATTGACCACCACGCCCAGCTTGTCGCGGCAGTAGGCATAAACCGCATCGCCCACCGCCTCGCCGGCGCTCATGATCGCCTCCAGCCGGAGCCGATGGGTCTTACGCGGATCGGGGCAGGCCTTCATCATGGCCTTGAGTGCGGTCGGGAACAGGAAGGTGTGCGTCACCCCATGCTGCTGCATCAGCTCGAAGGCCATGTCGGCGCCAAAACGCTGGTCGCAAGCCACGATGGGCCGGCCGAAGTAGAGCGTGGGCAGCAGCGCGTCCATCAGGCCGCCGGTCCAGGCCCAATCGGCCGGCGACCAGAACACCGCCTGTGAGCTCTCGTTGCGCACCCCGTCAAAGCCAAACCAGTTCTGGCTGCAGACAAAGCCGCTCAAATTACCAATAAGGGCGCGGTGCGGAATGAGGGCGCCCTTGGGCGGGCCGGTGGTGCCGCTGGTGTAGATAAGCACCGCCGCCTCCTCGGCTTTGGTGCGCAGCGCCTGAAACCGCCCATGCTCTGCGGCCAGGGCGGCGGCATAGTCCACACCGCCGCAGCCGCCCAGCCCGATCAGGTGGCGCAGCGCCGGACAACTGCCCTGCAGGCCCTGCAGCACCGACATGGACTGCACGTCGGCAATCGCCGCCACGGCCCGACTGTCTTGCAGCCGAAAGGCCAGCGCCTCGGGGCCGAACAGCACCGACAGCGGCATGGCCACCGCGCCCATCTGCAGCAGGGCCATGAAGGCCACCGCGGTCTCAAAGCGCTGCGGCAGCACAATCGCCACCCGGTCGCCCCGGCGAACGCCCAAGCGGCGCAGCGCAAGGCTTAAGGCATCGGCGGCCTGCTGCAACTGACCATAGCTGTAGCTGAGCGCCGGCTGCCCGGGCCGGTGCTCCATGATGGCGATTGCATCGGGCTGCGTGCGGGCCCAACGCCGGGCGCAGACCTCGGCGATGTTGAAATGCGCATCGACCTGCCAGTGCAGACCCTGGTGCAGGGCGGCATGGTGGTCGGCAGGGCCCGGACGGGCTGCACGGGTGGTCGGCATGGACTGCAGGGCTCCTTATGATGAGGGGCTAGGCACCGGCCTTCGCCGGCAGGAAGAAAACACCGCAATGTACAAAGAAAAGCGCGCAGCCCAAAGCACGTTTGTCCCTATCCGCGGCCTGCAATACCATGCGCTGCAGTGGACTTTTGGGCCGCTGCGCCCCGAGCTGGCACCCCTGGTCATGGTGCATGGCTGGATGGATGTCGGCGCCTCCTATCAGTTCATGGTCGACGCCCTGTCCGAAGACTTTCTGCGCGGGCGCCGGCTGATCGCACCCGACTGGCGCGGCTTTGGTCTGACCGAGGTGCCCACCGACTGCTTCTGGTTCCCCGACTATCTGGCCGACCTGGACTTCCTGCTCGACGCGCTGGCACCGGACCAGGCCATCGACCTGGTGGGCCACAGCATGGGCGGCAATGTCAGCATGTGCTACGCGGGGGTGCGGCCCGAGCGCATCCACAAGCTGGTCAACCTCGAAGGCTTTGGCCTTTCCAACAGTCACGCCGCTCAAGCCCCGGGCCGCTACGCCCAATGGATGGACGAACTCAAAGCCCTGCATGCAGGGCAAATGGCGCTGCGCCCCTACGCCGACGCCGAGGCGGTGGCCCGCCGCCTGATGAAGACCAACCCCCGCCTGCCGGCCGACAAGGCCAGCTGGCTGGCCCAGCACTGGGCCCGGCCCGACGCCCAGGGCCGGTGGCACATCCTCGGGCAGGCGGCGCACAAGCTCAAGAACCCCTACCTCTACCGCTGGGAGGAGATGCAGCACATCTGGCAGCGCATCAGCGCGCCGGTGCTGTCGGTCGAGGCCGGCGGCGCCGCGATGAACGGCTGGTGGAAGGGCTCTTACACCCTGGAGGACTACCACCAAAGGCTGAAAAACATCGCCCAGGTGCAGCTGGCCCATATTGCCGATGCCGGCCATATGCTGCACCACGATCAGCCGCAAGTCCTGGCCGGGCTGATCGAAGACTTCCTGGCATGAGAAAATCCGGGGTCTGACGCCGCCCACCGGCCTTCGGCCCGCACCCGCGCGCCCCACCCTTACACCTATTGAGCATCGCCATGGACGCAGAACGCACCAACCTGATCGGTAACACCTTGCACGACCTCGGTCAGCGGGTGCAAGAGCTTCGGGGGTATCTTTGACTACCCTGCCAAGGAACGCAAACT
>JBAXEN010000431.1:0-2940 GCA_037140415.1 Betaproteobacteria bacterium
GGCCATTCGGCCCACCTGGTGGTGCGCGACGGGCGCGAGGTGGTGTTTGTGGCCAAAGTGCCTGGTCGCAACGCCATGTTTCACTCCATCCAAGTCGGCGCCCGCCTGCCGGCCCATGCCACCGTGCTCGGCCGCATTTTGCTGGGCGACCTGAGTCCGTCCGAATTGGCCGCGCTCTACCAGGACCGCAGCTTGAGCGCCTACACGGCGATGACGCCGACCACCTTGGCCGAGCTGTCCGCACGCGTCACTGAAGACCGTGCTCGGGGTTATGCAGTGAGCATGGGCGGGTATGAAACCGGCATCTCCTCGATCGCCGCGCCGGTGCTCAACGCCCAGGGCCGGGTGGTGGCCGCCGTCAGTATTTCCATGCCCCATGAGCGCATAGACGAGCCGCAACTCGCGCCTTTGGTCGAGGCGGTCTGCGCGGCCGCCCGCCAAATGAACGAGCGCCTTCGCCACCTGCCCGAGCGCGGCCAGTGGCCTGCCCGCAATCCCCAAAGAAAAGCCGCATGAACACCCCAGCCATCACCGTCGGCGAGCTCATCGCCCGCTTCCTGCACCAGTGCGGGGTGCGCAGCGCCTATGGCGTGATCTCCATCCACAACATGCCCATCCTCGATGCCTTTCACAGGCTGGGGCAGATTCGCTTTGTGTCGGCCCGGGGCGAGGCCGGTGCCTGCAATATGGCCGATGCAGCCGCGCGTGTGAGCGGCGTACTCGGCGTGTGCGTGACCAGCACCGGCACCGGCTGCGGCAATGCCGCCGGCGCCATGGTCGAGGCCATGACGGCGGGCACGCCGCTCTTGCACCTGACCGGGCAGATTGAGTCGGAATTCATCGACCGCGACCTGGGCTTCATTCATGAGCATCCGGCCCAGCTGGCCATGCTGCGCTCGGTGGGCAAGCAGGCCTTTCGCATCCGCAACCCGCAGTCGGCGCTGGCCACCTTGCGCGAGGCGGTGCGGCTGGCGCAGACGCCGCCCTGCGGGCCGGTCAGCATTGAAATTCCCATTGATGTGCAAGCCATGACGCTGCCGCTGCCGGCCGATTTGGCGCCGCTGCCGCTGGCGCCGCTGGCGCCCGATGTGCAGGCGCTGGCGCGGCTGGCCGAGCGCCTGGCCGGCAAGCGCCGGCCGCTGCTCTGGCTGGGCGGCGGCGCGCGCGGGGCGGGTGCGGCGGTGCGGCGCCTGGTGGACATGGGCTGGGCGGTGGTCAGCTCGGTGCAGGGCCGCGGCGTGCTGCCCGAAGACCATCCGGCCTCGCTGGGCTCCTACAACCTGCAAAAAACCAGCGAGGCTTTCTACAGCACGGTCGACGCCCTGCTGGTGGTGGGCTCGCGCCTGCGCAGCAACGAAACCTTGAGCTACAAGCTCAGCCTGCCCACCGAGCGCCACCGCATCGATGTGGACGCGCTGGCGCAAGAGCGCGCCTACAGCAGCGAGGTGTTTGTGCAGGGCGACGCCCAGCTCACCCTGGACGCGCTGGCTGACGCCTTGCAAGGCCGCATGCAGATCGACCCGGCGTTTGCGGCCGATGTGCGCAGCGCCCGCACTGCTGGCGAGGCGGCGGTGGACGCCACCATCGGCCCTTATGTGGCGCTGAAAAACGGCCTGCAGGTGGCCGCTGGCGCCCCACTCTGGTGGGTGCGCGACATCACCCTGTCCAACACCATGTGGGGCAACCGCGCGCCCGTGCTGGACCATCCGCGCGCCGGCGTGCATGCGCTGGGCGGCGGCATCGGCCAGGGCCTGGCCATGGGCATAGGCACGGCCATTGCCGACGCGGTGCATGGCCTGGGCCGTAAGACCGTGGTGCTGGCCGGCGATGGCGGCTTCATGCTCAACCTGGGCGAGCTGGCCTGTGCGGTGCAGGAGCAGGCCGACCTGGTGGTGCTGCTGATGAACGACCGCCGCTACGGCGTGATTCGCAATATTCAGGACGCGGTCTACGGCAGCCGCCACTGCTATGTGGACCTGCACACGCCCGACTTTGCCGGCCTGTGCGCCAGCATGCAGGCGCTCTATCTGCGCCTGGATGCACCCGCGCGCACCGAGGCTGTGCTGGCGCAGGCGCTGGCCCTGCGCGGGCCGGTGGTGGTGGAGGTCGACATGGCCGCCTGGGGCGAGTTTCCGGTCAAGTTTGCCGGCCCCCCCAAGAAAACCGCCTGAACGCCATGAAGACCCAAGATTTCACCCTGATCGGCTACGGCGCCATCGGCCGGGCGCTGCATCAGCGGCTGGACCAGTTTGGCGGCGCGGTGCGGCTGCGCCACCTGGTGGTCTCGCCCGCGCGGGTCGAGGCGCTGCAGTCCGAGCTGGGCCCCGAGGTGCATGTCAGCGACTGCGTGCCCGACGCGGCCGAGCTGCTGCTCGAATGCGCCGGCCACAGTGCGCTGATTGCCCATGTGCTGCCGGCCTTGGCGCGCGGCGTGGAGTCGGCTGTGCTGTCGATTGGTGCCTTGTCAGAGGAAGGTCTGCCCGAGCGCCTGCAGGCGGCGGCCGAGCAGGGCGGCACGCAATTGCATCTCTTGGCCGGCGCCATCGGTGCGATTGATGCGCTGGCCGCTGCGCGGCTGGCGGGGCTGGACAGCGTGGTCTACACCGGCCGCAAGCCGCCGGCCGGCTGGCGCGGTTCGCCCGCCGAGCAGGTGGTCCGGCTCGATGAATTGACCGAGCCGGCGGTGATTTTGCAGGCCAGCGCCCGCGAGGCGGCGCGGCTCTACCCCAAGAACGCCAATGTGGCGGCCACCGTCTCGCTGGCCGGGCTGGGCCTGGACCGCACCGAGGTGCGCCTGATTGCCGACCCCGGCGTGAGCGAGAACATCCATGAGGTCGAGGCCAGCGGCGCCTTCGGCCAGTTCAGCCTGCGCATGCGCGGCAAACCCCTGGCCGACAACCCCAAGACCTCGGCCCTGACGGTGCTGTCGGCGCTGCGTTT
>JBAXEN010000432.1:0-2918 GCA_037140415.1 Betaproteobacteria bacterium
CGCACATCTCGGCCACCGGCACCACGCCCTTGCCGTCGAGGTGGCCGCAGCGCTTGGGAAAGGTCTGGTCTTCCAGCTGAATCATCGCCGCGCCGGCGCGCTCGAAGGCGCGCACCGTGCGCTGCGTATTCAAAGCATTGCCAAAGCCGGTATCGGCATCGACGATGACCGGCAGCTGCACCCGCTCAGTGATGCGCGCCAGGGTGTCGGCCACCTCGGTGGCGGTGGTCAGGCCCACATCGGATCGGCCCAAGCGGGTGTAGGCAATCGAGGCACCCGACAGGTAAAGCGCCTCAAATCCGGCCTGCTCGGCCACCAGGGCGGTCAACGCGTCGTAGATGCCGGGAGCGAGCAAGGCCGTAGGCTGCTGCAGTCTTTGTGCGAGAGTCATGAGCAATTACTTTCAAATTTCCAAGGTCAAGCCTGCTGCAATTGAGTGGCCATCACACCGGCAGCCAGCCAGCCGCCGCCGACCGCACTGAGCAGGCCATTGCCGGCCATGTAGCCGTCAGCACCACGGCCCGAGACGCCGCGGGCGGCGCCGCCGGCAGCAAATAGATTCGGCATGGGCCTGCCGTCGCTGCGCAGCACCCTCGCCTGTGCATCGATGTCCAGCCCACCCTGGGTGTGAAACAGCGCGCCGGTCACTTTGACCGCATGGTAGGGGGCCTTGAGCGATCGCTTGAAGGTGCGACCCAGGCTGTCTGTATGGCCTGGCGCAATGTCGTCCAGCGTCGCTTGCAGGGTGAGCGGGTCGCAGCCGATCAGGGCGGCCAGGCTGGCCACGTCAGAGGCGGTACGCAGCGCCCCTGCAGCCTCTGCATCGCGAAAGTCCGGGAAGCCGCGCAGCAGTTCCAGCAAGGGGTCATCAAAGACATTCCAGGCAATGGCGCCGGGCTGGGCCAGCACATGCACCGCCGCTTCAGAATAGCCGCCGGTCTCGTCGTTGAAGCGGCGCCCCAGGGCATTGACCTGCACGCCGCCTTCCATGATGAAGGCCCACGTGACCAAGGCGTTGTGGGGCATGGCCCAGGAACCGTGCCCCTGATAGGCGTCCATATCGGCCATGCCCAGGCCCAGCTCGCGGCCCCAGACAATGGCCGTGCCGTCATTGCCCTGATGCCCTGCGAACACCGCTTGCACCATCTCAGGCAACAGCTCGCTGACCATCTGGGTGTTGCCGCCAAAACCGTTGCAGGCCAGCAGCAGGCATTGGCAGCCCAGGTGCTCCAGCCGGCCATCCGGCCTTTGATAGCCCACGCCGACAATGCGGTCCTGCGCATCGACCCACAGCTCGGTCACCAGGGCCTCGGTCAGGATGTCCACCCCCAGCTGCTGGGCCAGTTGCTCGAGCCGGGTCATGAAAGTGGCGCCGGTTTTTTCCGGCATGGTGTGCATGCGCAGCACGCTGTGGCCGGGGTAGAGAAAGCCGTCGACGATCTCAAAGGGCAGGCCCTTGCCCTCCAGCACATCGATGGCCTCGGTCACCGCATGCACATAGGCTTGAACCAGATGACGGGGCGCCTGACCATGGGCTTTGTTTATCACGTCGTCGATCAACAGCTCGTAGGTGTCGGCAATGCCCAGGGACTTCTGCAAACGCGTCTGCGCAGCCGGGATGAAGCCCGAGGACAGCGCGGTCGAGCCGGTGGGCGTGGCATCACGCTCAAGCACCACACAATCGAGGCCAGCTTCGCGCAGGGCAATGCCCGCCGTCAAGCCGCAGGAGCCGCCACCGACGATGACCACCGGCACGGCCATGGTGCCCTCGGGCATGGTCTGGGCACGCACCACGCTGGGCGGGGATGGGGGTTTGCTCATGGGGTCTCCTTGCGCTCTTGCAGGGTTTTCTTCAGTTGGGGCAACAGACCGCCAGCGCGCACCATGTCGAGCAGGAAATCTGGAATCGGCTCGCACGCCAGGCGCTCGCCGCCGGCACGGATGAGCGCGCGGCCGGGCAGATCGAGCGCAATGGCCTCGCCCTCCTCCAGCCGCTCGGCCTCGGGGCAGGTCAGCAGCAAGAGGCCCAAATTGAAGGCGTTGCGAAAATACAGACCGCTGTAGGACGGCGCGATCACCGCCTTGACGCCCAGCTGCACCAGGGCGCCGGCCGCCTGCTCACGCGATGAGCCAATGCCGAAGTTGGCGCCAGCGGCAATCACATCACCGGCCCGTACCTGCGCTGCAAACTCGGGCCGCACGCCCTCGAGGCAGTGGGTGGCGATGTCGGCGATGCCCAGCTTCATATAGGCCCCGGGCGCGAGCTGGTCGGTGTCGATGTCGGCACCGAGCTTCCAGACTTTATGGGTGGCGCTCATACCAGCACCTCGCGCGGATCGGTGATGCGCCCGCGCAGCGCAGAGGCGGCCACGGTATAGGGCGAGGCCAAGTAAACCTGGGCGCTGGCCGAGCCCATGCGGCCCTTGAAGTTGCGCGCCGTGGTGGCAATCACATTGGCGCCGTCGGGAATGCTGCCGCCATAGCCCGAGCAAGCGCCACAGGCGGTCGGCAAAACTTCGGCGCCGGAGCCGCGCAGCGCGGTCATCACGCCCTCAGCTTCGGCCTGCGCCTGGTCCTGCACGCTGGCCGGCGCCACCATCAGCCGCACACCGGCCGGCAGACGCTGGCCGCGCAGCACGCTGGCCGCAGCGCGCAGGTCGTCGAGCTTGGCGCCGGTACAAGCGCCCACATAAGCCACCTGAATGGCGGTGCCATCAAATTCGCCCACCGCGCGGGTATTGGCCGGACTGTGCGGCGCTGCCACCTGCGGTGCCAGCGTGGCCGCGTCGAAGTCATAAGTGGTGGCCTCGGCGCCCTCGTCGGTCTGCCAGCCGGCCAGTTCAATATCGGTCACGCCAACCCCGGCCAACCACTGGCGCGTCACCTCGTCGGGGGCAATCAAGCCAACCTGCGAGCCC